>CAYRFC010000006.1:0-37139 GCA_964423365.1 uncultured Oscillospiraceae bacterium | reverse complement strand
TTAGCGGGCCACCTTGTCTCATTATAAAACCTGGCCGCCCCATGGGCAAGAAAGAGATAACGCAAAGCCGGGTGCAGGCAGCACCCGGCTTGTTTCTGTGTAGAAAACCGGCCTAGATTTGGCTCTTGCTAATCTCCAAAATCTCAAAGCGGATGGAGGCGCCCGAGGGCAGGTTCACCTCCACCACATCGCCCACGCCATGGTTCATCAGCGCCGCGCCCACCGGGCTCTCGTCGCTGATTTTGCCGCCGGTGGGGTCGGCCTCGGTGCTGCCAATGATGTCGTACTCCTCCACCTCGCCGTCCTCGTCGCGCAGCTTCACATGGCAGCCCACCATCACGTGCTCGGTGGTCAGCTCATCCTCGTCTATGATATGTACATTTTTAAGCATGGCCTCCAGCTCGGCAATCCGGCTTTCCACAATGCCCTGCTCGTTCTTGGCCTCGTCATACTCGCTATTTTCAGAAAGGTCGCCATAGCCGCGGGCCACCTTGATTTTCTCGGCCACTTCCTTGCGTTTCACGGTTTTCAGATGGTCCAGTTCCTGTTCCAGCTTTGCCAGCCCCGCATAGGTGACCATATGTGCTTTGTGTTGCATTTTTTCACAAGCTCCTTACAAAAGGGATAAAACCCCAAAAATACGCCGAAAAAGCGGCGTTGTGCCGCTTTTTCACCGCAGTAGATTGCTTTACATTGTAATATAAAAGGGCAAACTTGTCAACTGCGGAATTTGTTGCGTTTATACGGAAAAAATACGGCAGCCGCCGCCTATACAGGCGCCGTTCCCCTTATTTTCCAGGGGAACGGCGTTGAGGCGTAATTTGTCGCGCTTTTGCCTACTCTTCGCTCTCGTCGGCAAAAATCTTCTTGGCCTCTTCCACCACCTTGGCCTCCAGCTGCTGGGGCAGCGGCTCGTAGCGCACAAAGCTGAAATCGTAGTGGCCGCGGCCCTGGGTAAGCTGCCGCATGAAGGTGGTGAAATCGTGCATTTCACTCATGGGCACCTCGGCCTCCACACATTGCAGCCCGCCGTCCGCGGGGTTCATGCCCATCACGCGGCCCCGGCGCTTGTTCACCTCGCCCATGATGTCGCCGGTGTTTGCGTCGGGCACAAAGGCCTTCAGCAGGCCAATGGGCTCCAGCAGCACGGGCGAAGCCTCGGGCAGGGCGGCCTTGTAGGCCAGCTTGGCCGCCATTTTGAAGGCCATCTCGCTGGAATCCACCGGGTGGTAGCTGCCGTCCAGCAGGGTGGCCTTCAGCCCCACCACCGGGTAGCCTGCCACCACGCCGCGCAGCACGGCCTCGCGCAGGCCCTTTTCCACAGCGGGGAAGAAGTTCTTGGGCACACTGCCGCCAAAAACCTGCTCCTCAAATATCAGCTCGTCCGATTCTATCGGCTCAAATTCGATAATCACGTCGCCAAACTGGCCGTGGCCGCCGGTCTGCTTCTTGTGGCGGCCCTGCTTTTTCACCTTCTTGCGCAGGGTTTCACGGTAGCCCACCCGGGGCTGGCTCAGCTCCACGTCAATGCCGAACTTGGTTTTCAGCTTGGCCACCAGCACATCCAGGTGCTGCTCGCCCAGGCCCGAAAGCACCTGCTGCATGGTCTCGCCGTCCATGCGGTAGCTCACGGTGCCATCCTCCTCCAAAAGGCGCTGCATAGCGGTGGAAATCTTGCTCTCATCGCCCTTTTGGGTGGTGTGCATGGCCATGCTGAAGGTGGGGTGGGGGAATTCCGGGCGGCTGAGGGCCACCACCTGGCCCGGTGCGCAGAGGGTATCGCCGGTTTTGGTGGCCGAGAGCTTGGTGACGGCGCCGATGTCCCCGGCGCTGATTTCGGCGGTATCGGTTTGCTTTTTGCCCTTGATAAACAGGAGCTTGCCCAGCTTTTCCGGCTCTCCGGTGCGGCTGTTCACCACGGCAGAGTCGGCCTTCAGCACGCCGCGCACCACCTTTACAAACGAGAGCTTGCCCACAAAGGGGTCGGCCACGGTTTTGAAGATGTAGGCCGCCAGGGGGCCGGCGGGGTCGCACTCCACCTCGGTTTCCGCCCCGCCTGCCTCGCCCTTCATGGCCCCGCCGCGCTGGGCGCTGGGCAGCAGCACCCGCATGTTGAAGGTGAGCATGTCCATGGCTTCCATCTTGGTGGGCACACCACACAGAATGGGGGCTATGCTGCCGGTTTTCACCCCGATGCGCAGGCCCTCGGTCAGCTCGTCGATGGTGAAGGGGGTGCCGTCGAAGAATTTTTCCATCAGTGCATCGTCTGTCTCGGCCACGGCCTCGAACATGGCCGAGCGTACCTCCTCATAGCGGGGGCCCACGTCGGGCATGTCCACCTGCTTGGCCACGCCGTTCTCGTACACAAAGCATTTTTCAGAAATCAGGTTCACATAGGCTGTCTGCCCATTCATCATATGGGGGATGACGATGGGGCAGACCGCGGCGCCAAACTCCGTTTTCAGCTCGTCAAACACTTTATAGTAGTCGGCATTCTCGGTGTCCAGCTTGCCCACAAAGAACATCCGGCTCTTGCCCTGCCTTTCGGCCAGGCGGTAGGCCTTCTGCGCGCCCACCGTGAGGCCCGAGCGGCCCGATACGGCAATCAGCACGCTCTCGGCGGCCATGATGCCCTCGTAAAGGCCCAGCTCAAAATCGAACAGGCCCGGCACGTCGATGAGGTTGATTTTCACGCCCTCGGTTTCAAACGGCGCCACAGCGGCAGAAAGAGACACATGGCGCTTGGCCTCCTCCGGGTCGAAGTCCATGGTGGTGTTTCCCTCTTCCACCTTGCCCTGGCGCTCAATGGCCTTTGCGTGGAACAGCAAAGCCTCGGCCAGGCTGGTCTTGCCGGAGTCGCTGTGTCCGGCAATCATGACATTGCGGATCTTATCTGGTGTAACACTCATAATGCATCCGTTCCCTTCTTCGCCCGCAAGACGCGTAGAAACGAAAGAGCTTCTTCCGCCTGCCGCAAACGCCTTTGGGCGGCAACTTGTACCCCAAATACTATCACACTTAGGCAATGTTGTCCAAGAAAAGTGCGAAAATTCTGTAATTTTATGTGCACAAAATTGAAGGTAAAATTTGTGTAAGGTGACCAAAAGCCCCAAAGGTGAAGCCGGACAGAGCTTCTATACCAGCGAAAATACGTTATATATGGCAAATGAGCCAGCAGCGGCAGCGCCAGGGCCACAAAGGATAGATGGCGAACCGGGGGGCCAATATGGTATAATAGAACGGTGCCAAAGAGTCAGATGCTATAGCGCAGTTTTGGCAGCGGGGAAAGCGGCGAATTTTGCCGATGCTCTGGGCAAAGGAAAATAGTTTTCCCCAAAATGAAGCCAAGGCCGCCGCTTTTTCGTTTTAGTGTGCAGAGAGCTCTAAAACCAAACCCTCGAAAGGAGGAAGCCCTCATGGAACTGGAATTGATTCGCATGATCTCCATTCCTTTGGCTATTGCAGGCATTCTGCTCACTCTATATAACGCGTATTATCTGGTGGTGGCGCTGTTTGGCCTTAAAAAGGGCAAAGCCCTGCCCGAAACCCGGCCCCATGCCCGCTTCGCCCTTTTGGTGGCCGCCCGCAATGAAGAAGCGGTGATTGGCCAGCTGTGCGACAGCCTGGCCCAGATGAACTACCCGAAAGACCTGTACACCGTAATGGTGGCCCCCAACAACTGCACCGACAAAACCCGGGAGGTGGCCCTGCGCCACGGCGCCACCATCTTCGACCCCGAGGGCCCGGTTTCCTCCAAGGGCGAGGTGCTGGCCCAGATGGTGGACCAGATTTTGGAGGAGGACCTCTATGACGCGGTGTGCGTGTTTGACGCGGACAACCTGGTGCATGCGGATTTCCTCTCGCGGATGAACGACGCGCTGGGGGCCGGGGCCCATGTGGCCCAGGGCTTTAGAGACAGCAAAAACCCTGCCGACACGGCGGTGAGCACAGCGGGCAGCGCCTGGTACTGGATGCTGAGCCGTTTCTATAACGGCGGCCGGGAGGCCCTGGGGCTCTCGGCGCTCATCAACGGCTGTGGCTTTATGGTGACGCGCGAGCTGCTGCAAAAGCTGGGCGGCTGGCACACCTTCACCATCACCGAGGACTACGAGTTTACCGCCTGCAGTGTGCTGGCGGGCCAGCGGGTGCACTATGTGCCCTCGGCGGTGATATACGATGAACAGCCCCTGCACTTCTGGGAGACCGTGAAGCAGCGGCGGCGCTGGTGCACCGGCGGGGTGCAGGGGGCCAAGCTGTACTTTGGCAGGCTGGCAAAACAGGGCCTGAAAAGCCGTTCCCCGGTCACGCTGGATTTGGCCCTCACCTTCCTGATGCCCTGGCTGCAGGTTCCCGCGCTGCTCTGCGGCGCTGCCACGGTGGTTTTGCTGGTGCTTCAGGCGGTGGCGGCGGGCGCGCTGTATGTGGTGTGGATGGTGCTGAGCACGCTGGTCATGGCCTTTGTGGCCTGGGTGGGTGTGGCCCTGCTGGCCGCGCTGGTGATGAAGCTGGCCCGGGGCCGGATGCTGCCCCGCACCCTGGCGGGCGTATGCTTCTTCCCGCTGTACGTGCTGAGCTGGATTCCCATTGCCGTGTACAGCCAGTTCTTCAAGAAAACAAGCTGGGAGCCCATTGCACACACACGGGCGCTGGGCATGGGCCATATGGAAAAGCCCGCCTGATGCCCCTTGAAACGCACAAACACCGCCAGCGCATAGCTTGGCGGTGTCATTTTTTGTCTGTCTCTATGGCGAAGCCTTATGAGCGGGTGTAGCCACCCTTTAATACCCCAAATCCTCGCACACCAGAAGCACCGTGATGCGGCCCGGCTCCTTTTGGGGGCCCAGCAGAACCTCGGTGCAGCAAATGCGGTCGGGGCTATGGCAGCTTTGGCACTCCCCGGTGGCGGCACAGGGGGTTTTTAGGTGAAGGCGGTGGGTATTGGCCGGGGCGGCCACGGTGAAATTGCGCATCCGGGCCTCCTCGCCGGTCTCCACAATTTTGTTGTAGCCCGCCACCAGCACCACCTTTTTGGGGCCAAAGCTGATGGCGGCCACACGGTTGCCCCGGCAGTCCATCTCGTAAATTTCGCCCTCCTCGGTGATGGCATTGGCCGAAGCGAGGTAGCAATCGGCCGTAAAGGCGCCCCGCAGAACAGCGTCCACATCCGCGCCGGGGGCCGTGCGGTCCAGGTAGGTGTAGGCGCCGCTGCGCAGAAGGGCCATGGCCCCGCACTCCTCCAGCGTCACAGAGCCGCCGCTGGCCACCACCCCGCCCGCCGGCAGCAGTGTTTCCAGCAGGGGAAGCACCTCGGCGGCACTGTCCAGCACATAGGCGTCCATACGGTTTTTCCGCAGGGCCTCGGCCGTGCGCTCCAAACGCTTCTTTTCCATAAAACGGCGGTGTTCGTCCATGTCTCTTTCCTCCCAAGGCTTGTTTTTTTGACAAATATTTTGTGGAATTTCCCTGTACTATACGATATAATAGAAGTCCTGCCAAGGGCAGTACATCCACGAAAAAGCCTGGCAGGCTGAACAATATTGTTGGCTCAGGAGGGTGAACAAAGAGTGAAAGAGGTTATGTTGCCTAGCGGCGGCCCCGGCGGGCAGGAGGAAAAGCATACCCGGTGGGAAAAAAAGCGCCAGCCCCGCCACCGTTTTAAGCATAAGGATGTGAACCATGGGCAGGCCAGCTTTGCCAGGGGGGAAAGCCCCTATAAGCTGGTGTGGATTTTCCTCATTGGCAGTTTCATTGGCGTGGTGTTCGAGATGATTTTTGTCTGGGCCGCCAGCGGTGTGCTGATGCGCCGCAGCGGCATGCTGTATGGCCCCTTTAACCAGGTATACGGCTTTGGCGCTTTGATGTTTACCCTGTTTCTCTACCGTTTCCGGAAATACAACGCCTTTATTATCTTTCTGGTTTCCATGATACTGGGCCTGGCCTTTGAATATGCCTGTAGCTGGCTGCAGCAGGTGGTCTTCCACAGCACCAGCTGGGACTATTCCAATATGCCGCTGAACATTGGCGGGCGCACCAACCTGCTGTATGGCGTGGGCTGGGGGCTGATGGGCATGATTTTCATCAACCACATCTGGCCCTTCCTCAGCGAGATGGTGGAGCGGATTCCGAACAAAATCGGCAGGCCGCTCACCCTCATCATAGCGGTGCTGCTGGTGCTGGATATGGGGCTTTCGGGCCTGGCGGTGTGGCGCGCCGGCCAGCGCAGCCACGGCATACCGGCCACCAATGTGGTGGAGGAATGGCTGGACAAGGCCTACCCCAACGAGAAGATGAAGGAATTTTACCCCAGCATGAATTTTGGCGATAACACCCGCACGGCCTCGGAGGGCTTCAACGCCAATATCCGGGGGCAGCGGCAGGCGGCGGAGGCTAGCCTTTCCACAGCCGCAGCCAGCGGTAGCGCAGGTAGCCAAAGCAGCCCGTGATGAGGCTGCCCTGCACCCAGAGGTAATGGGACAGGCTGCCGGGGTGGCGGCGGGGCCGCTCCAGCTTGCCCAGCAGCGCCAGCCCCTCCCGGAAGCCCTGCCGCCACGGCCCGCCAAAGCCCCGCAGGTGGAACACCAGCGTTTTCAGCAGGTAGCCCAGCAGCAAGAAGGGCGAGTTGAGCAGCAGCATAGGCAGGGGCATGTTTTTCAGCGGCAGCAAAAGGCTGTTCCGCCCGCTTTGAATGGATTTAAACGCATTGTACTGGCTGCCACCACCCGTGCCACGGGTGGTGGCGCCGCATATATGGGTGCATACGGCCTGTGGCTCATACAGGCAGTGGTAGCCGCGGTTGTTGGCCCGCCAGCTGATGTCCACATCCTCCAGATAGGCGAAAAATTGCTCCTCAAAGCCGCCCAGCTCCTCCAGCAGGCTCTTGCGGTACAGCGCCGCCCCGCCGCAGGCCGAGAACACCCGCCCCGGCTTTTGGTAGCGCCCGGCCAAAAGGCCGTCCCCCCGTTTAAAAGCCCAGCCCAGCAGGGTGACAAAATCGCCGCAATCATCGGCTTTTTCGGGCTCCAGGTGGCGCAGCATCTGGCATTGCACCGCAAAGGCCCTGGGCGATGCCGCCATAGAACCCAGCAGCTTTTCCAGCATATCCTCCTTTGCAAAGGCGTCATTGTTAAAAAGCAGCACAAAAGGGGCCTTTGCCAGCGCAATGCCCTGGTTCACAGCGTGGGAAAAGCCGGTATTGCTTCCATTCTCCACCAGGCTGCAGTTTGGCCTTTGGGCCGCCCATTTCCGGGCGGCCTCCAGGCTTTCATCCGTGGAGCCATTGTCTATTACAATCAGCTCAAAAGCGGGCTCGGTTTGGGCATAGAGGCTCTCTATACAGCCCTCCAGCCACCCGGCCCCGTTCAGGTTGGGCAGCACAATACTGGCCTTGAGCTCCAAGCGGCGTTTCCCCCTTTAGCAGTTTCGCTACCAGTATAGCACAGATGCCCGGGACTGGCAAAGCCGCCGCAGCGGCCTGTTCCGGCGGAAAGAAAGCGTCCAAGCGAATAATTGCCAAGGCCTTATGGGAAATAGGGGCTACCCAGCGCAGGCAAACTGTGGTATACTGTCAAGATTAGACAAGAAACAAAGGAAAAGCCAGGGGCATCCGATGGCTGGGGTATGAGGAGGCATATGACCATTCAGGCAGGAATCAACAAAAAAGTATTTTACCGCCAGGTTTTGGCACTGGTGGTGCCCATTGCGCTGCAAAACCTCATCAATGTGGGGGTGCAAAGCGCCGACGTTATCATGCTGGGCCGGGTGGGGGAAATCGTGCTGTCCGGCGCATCCTTGGCCGGGCAGGTGCAGTTTGTGCTCACCCTGCTGTTTTTCGGGCTCACCTCGGGGGCCTCGGTGCTCACCGCGCAATACTGGGGCAAGGGCGACCGCCGCACCATCGAGAAGGTGCTGGCAATCACACTAAAAATTTCTATGGGCGCCTCTCTTTTGTTCTTTCTGGCCGCCTTTTTCTTCCCCACCACCCTCATGCGCATCTTCACGCCGGAGGCCGATGTCATTGCGGCCGGGGCCGTCTATCTGCGCATCATCGCGCCCAGCTATCTGCTGATGGGCTTTACCAACATCTACCTCAATATCATGCGCAGCATTGAGCGTGTGGTGGTGGCCACCGCAGTGTATTTCATCTCCTTCTGCACCAATGTCGTCCTAAATGCCATCTTCATCTTCGGCCTGCTGGGGGTGCCGGCCATGGGCATTGCCGGGGCGGCCCTGGGCAGCACCCTGGCCCGTGTGCTGGAGCTCATCATTGTGATTGTGTATGTGGCGCGTAACCCGGACATCCGCCTGCGCCTGCGGGATTATCTCACCTGGCCCAAGGCCCTGTTTGCCGACTTTCTGAAATATTCCATGCCCACCACCCTGAACGAGCTGCTCTGGGGGCTTGCCATCAGCGCCAACGCGGTGATTATCGGCCATATGGGGGCGGCGGCGGTGGCGGCCAACTCGGTGGCCGGGGTTACCCGGCAGCTTGCCACGGTGATTTGCTTTGGCCTGGCCAGCGCGGCGGCCATCTTGGTGGGCAAGTCCATCGGCGCGGGCGAGCCGGAAAAGGGCAGCCAATATGCGGGCAAGCTGGTGCGGCTCAGCATGGTGTTTGGCGTTCTGGGCAGCGGGCTCATCTTCCTCATCCGTCCGTTCATTATGCGGCTGATGAACCTCTCCGACCTGGCCCAGGGCTACCTCTCCTTCCTGCTGCTCCTTCTCTGCGGCTTTGTGCTGGCCCAGGCCTACAATGTCATGATTATCGTGGGCATCTGCCGCGCTGGGGGCGACACCCGCTTTGGCCTCTATGCCGATACGCTTTCGATGTGGGGATGCAGCATTTTGCTGGGCGCCTTGGCCGCCTTTGTCTTCCGTTGGCCGGTGGAGGTGGTGCTGTTCATCCTCTACAGCGATGAATTTCTAAAGGTGATTCCCTGCATCTGGCGCTACCGCAGCAAAAAATGGCTGCGGAACGTCACCCGGCCAGAGCTGACGGAAGAGGCAGAAAGCACGCCTTAAACAGCATAATTTAGGTAAAAATTTGTGTTTGCGGCAGCACTTGCTGCGCAATGGGCACAGGAGGACGGGAACGATGCTGAAAAGTTTGTTTTGGGCGGCCTGGCAGTTTCTCTACATGGGGCTGCGCGCCCCTTTGCTTTGGCGGATACGCTGGCTGCAACGCCACGGGCGGCGGGACGAGGCCTGGGTGATGCTGGAGAAGCAGGTGCCGCTATGGACCCGGCGGCTTTTCCGCCACATTGGGGTAACGGTGCAGGTGGAGGGCCAGGAAAACCTGCCCGCCAAGGGGGAGACGGTGCTCTTTGTCTCGAACCATCAAAGCTATATTGACATTCCGGTATTTTTGTATGACCTGAACGGCCCCCACGCGCTGATGGCCAAGCGCGAGCTGGGCAAGATTCCCTTTTTGGGCGGCTGGATACGCGCCCTGGGCAGTGTGCTGGTGGAGCGGGACGACATCCGTGCGGCGGCGGCGGCCATCAAGGAGAGCGAGGCCGTGCTGGCCAGCGGGCAAAGTCTCATCATCTGCCCCGAGGGAACCCGCAGCAAAAGCAGCGAGATGGGGGAATTCAAGGGCGGCAGCGTGCGCATCGCCCTGCGGGCCAAGGTGCCCATTGTGCCCATTGCCATAGACGGCAGCTACAAAATTTTGGAGGGGAACCGCTACCGGGTGCAAAAGGGCCATATACGGATGGTCATTCTGCCACGGGTGGACACCCAAAACCTGAGCAAAGAGGAGCAAAAGGCCCTGCCCGAGAAGCTGCGCGGCATGATAGGCGCGGCCATCCAGCAGGGTGCTATAGAAAGCGAAATTTAGAGGGCGCCCACCCTCGGGGCCACAGGCCCAAAAAAAGACAAGCGGCAGTCAACCATGTGCCGCTTGTCTTTTTTGTTGCCGCTTTCTATAGAAATGGGTTCATCATTTCTATGGAAGAGTAGTATCATTCCTCCAAATAGCTGCCGGGCAGGTCGTTGTCCTCCCACTTGGCCTTGCGGCTCTCCTGCCTTTCCAGGCGGGCCAGCTTTTTTTCCAGCTCGCCCAGGCGGCGCTCTATCACATTCGGGTAGTCGCGCTGGTTTAGGTCGCCGCTGGGCACGCAGGGCCCCACACCGGGGCGGTGGCAGCGCACCACCACAGCCGGGCTACCCACGGCGGTGGCATCGCTGGGAATATCGGCCAGCACGGTGCTGTTGGCCCCAATGCGGCTGCGCGCGCCAATAACCACCGGGCCCAGCACCTTCACCCCCGCGCCCAGCAGCACGCCGTCCTCCACGGTGGGGTGGCGTTTTCCCGTCTGCTTGCCGGTGCCGCCCAGGGTCACCCCATGGTAGATGGTCACATTGTCCCCCACCTCGGCGGTCTCGCCAATCACAATGCCCATGCCATGGTCTATGAACAGGTGCCGGCCTATGGTGGCCCCGGGGTGAATTTCAATACCCGTGAAGCCACGGCCCCACTGGCTTACCATACGCGCCAAGAAAAACCGGCGGTGGCGGTACAGCCAGTGGGCCAGCCGGTGGTAAATCAAGATATGAAAGCCCGGATACAGCAGCATCACCTGGGCCAGGCTGTTGCCCGCCGGGTCTGTGTCCCGTATGTTTTTTGCATCGCTGATAAGGCCCATTCCTCACGCTCCTCTGCTTTCTGGCAAAACCACAAAAAGCGCCCGCAGGCGGAAAAGCCGCCCCGGGCGCCGCAACCGGCCACACTTCACACCGGCCAGCCCTACCGAAGCGGGCGCACACAACAACACAGGCACTTTTGCATGGTTCGCCGCTCCTTCCGGTTTGCTCGCCGTCTCATTTTCACCAGTGTAGCACAGCCCCGCCGCCCGCGTCAAGAAAGCGGACGGCGCGCTGTTTTTGGGTGTTTTTCTATACGGACGCGGCTTTTACAATGGCCGCAAAATCGGCGGGTTTCAGGCTGGCCCCGCCAATCAGGCCGCCGTCCACGTTGGGCTTTGCCAGCAGCTCGGCGGCGTTGGCCGCATTCATGCTGCCGCCATACTGGATGGTCACGCCGTCGGCCACCGCCTGACCATACAGCTCGGCCAGCACCTTGCGAATGGCCGCGCACACCTCCTCGGCCTGCTCTGCGGTGGCGGTGCGCCCGGTGCCGATGGCCCACACCGGCTCATAGGCCACAATCACCTGTTTCATATCCTCGGCGCTAAAGCCCAGCAGGGCAATCTTGGTCTGCATCCGCACCAGCTCCTCGGTCACGCCCTGCTCGCGCTGGGTCAGGCTCTCGCCCACACACACAATGGCGGTCAGCCCCGCGTCCACGGCGGCACGGGCGCGCTTGTTCACCGTCTCGTCGGTCTCGGCAAAATACTGCCGGCGCTCGCTGTGGCCCACCACGGCATACCCTGCGCCCAGCTCACACAGCATCTCGGCGGAAATCTCCCCGGTGAAGGCGCCGTTTTTTTCAAAATGCACGTTCTGCGCGCCCACGCCCACCCCGCTGCCTTGGCAGAGCTCGGCGGCCAGGGGCAGGTCGGTATACGGGGTGCAAATCACCACGCCGCAAGCCGCGTCCTTCACGGCGGGCAGCAGCTCCTCTATCAGCGCCTTCGCCTCGGTGGCGGTCTTGTTCATCTTCCAGTTTCCGGCAATCACGGCTTTGCGTTTGCTTTTGTCCATCAGGTCTTTCTCCTTTGTGCCGCCCGGCTGCAGTGGCGGGGCGGTTTTTGTTGTTTATGGTTTGGCAATGCGCCCTTTTTCACAAGGCTGGGCTCATTCGGCCTGGATGGCCGCAATACCGGGCAGCTCCTTGCCCTCCAGATACTCCAGGCTGGCCCCGCCACCGGTGGAGATATGGGTCATTTTGTCCGCCAGGCCCAGCTGCATCACCGCCGCGGCCGAGTCTCCCCCGCCAATCACGGTGGTGGCGCCGCTTTCGGCCATGGCGCGGGCCACCGCCAGGGTGCCCCTGCAGAGCACCGGGTTCTCAAACACGCCCATCGGGCCGTTCCACACCACGGTTTTGGCCCCGGCAATCTCGGCGGCAAACAGGGCCTCGCTCTTTTCCCCAATGTCCAGCCCCAGGGTATTCGCAGGCATGGCCTCCACCGGGTAGGTCTTGGCCTCAATGGGCGCGTCAATGGGGCTTGGGAAGCTCTCGGCATTCACCGAGTCCACCGGCAGCAGCAGGCGCACACCCTTCTCCTCGGCCTTCTTCATCATGTCGCGGCAGTAGTCCAGCTTTTCCTCGTCCACCAGGCTCTTGCCCACCTCATAGCCCTTGGCTTTCAGGAAGGTGTAGGCCATGCCGCCGCCGATAATCAGCGCGTCCACCTTGGCCAGCAGGTTGTCAATCACCTTGAGCTTGTCGGCCACCTTGGCCCCGCCCAGAATGGCCACAAAGGGCCGCTGGGGCTGGTTCACGGCATTGCCCAGATACTCAATTTCCTTTCCCATCAGGTAGCCCACCGCGGTGAGGGGCACAAGCTCTGCCACCCCCACCGTGCTGCAGTGCGCGCGGTGGCAGGAGCCAAAGGCGTCGTCCACATACACCTCGCACAGGCTGGCCAGGTCCTGGCTGAAGGCCGGCTCGTTTTTGGTCTCCTCGGGGCGGAAGCGGGTGTTTTGCAGCAGCACCACCTCGCCATCCTGCATGGCGTCCACGGCCTTGCGGGCATTTTCCCCCACCACGGTGTCGTCATCGGCAAAGGTGACAGGCTGGCCCAGCAGCTCGGCCAGGCGCTCGGCGCAGGGCTTCAGGGAAAAGGCCGCGTCCGGGCCCTTGGGCTTGCCCAGGTGGCTGCACAAAATCACCCGGCCGCCGTCTGCCACCAGCTTTTTGATGGTGGGCAGCGCCGCCACAATGCGGTTGTCATTGGTAATCTTTCCATCCTTCAGAGGCACGTTAAAATCTACCCGAACCAGCACGCGCTTGCCCTTCACATTGATGTCGTCCACCGTTTTTTTGCCAAGGCCCATTTCACAACACCCTTTCCTGTCTGTTTGTTGGGGTTTCATCTGCCCATTATTATAGCCCAAATGCGCATACCACGCAAGGCGGCGGCAGCCACGCCGCCCCAAAAAGGCCGCCTGCACAAATTCACGGCGGCGCGCTTTCGTCTTCTGGTGATTCTGTCCAGTCATCAGAAGAAATTCCCTGCCCTTTTGCACAGGAAAGGCCACCCGGCGGGCAGTTCTGGCGGTTTACATTTGGGCGCCGATTACGGTATACTATACTGTATATCAGAATTTTTAGGCTACTTCATTTGGCAGGAGGGTAAACCGTGGCAGAGAGCAAGCAGGGCCGACCCGGCGAGCCGGGCGGTGTGCGGGCGGTGGAATGGAACCAAAAGGCCCGGGAACTATGCAGTTTGGCCGAAAAGCTGGCCGCCAGCAGCCCGGAGCTGCGGCCCTTGCAGGAGGGCCTGGACGCGCTGTGCCGCGGGCTTTCGGCAGGGGGCGGCATAGAGGGGCTGCCCCTGTGCAGCCCCGGCGCTGAGCAAGACAGCCCCCTGGCGCGGGCCATGGCGGCCTGGGCGCCGCCCGCAGTGGCTTTTGCCGGGGCGGAGGAAGCGGCCCCTCTGCCCAGCCAGCCCCTCCTGCTCTGGCCCAAAACGGGCGGGGACCTCCCCTGCCGGGAGGCCATCCAAAAGGCGGGCATCCGCTTTGTGGAAATTCTGCCGCCCGGCGCCACCGAAGGGTTTTCCGAGGATGTGCTCTCGGCGGAAAAGGCCCTGCGGCTGTATGGCGGTGAAACGGTTCTGTTCCTGTGCAGCTCCCTGGCCTGCCTGCCCTATGCCGACGCCTTCCCCGCCAAATTGCTGTGGCTGGCCCTGCCCGAAAAAGAGGACGCGCTAGCCGGGCAGGACTATACAAGCCTGCGGGAAAAGGCTGTGGCGGCCGCCGCTCTGGTAAGCCCCGCCACGGAAAAAGACTACACCCCTGCCGCCAAAACCCTGGCCGGCGCCTGGAAGAAGCGCCAAAAGGCCGGGGCCGCGCTGGTGGTGCTGGCCCCGGTGGACTATGAGGCCGCCCCCACCCGCAGCCACCACCTGGCCCGGCAGGCCGCCCAAAAGGGACGCTGGGTCATCTGGGTAAACGCCTCGGCGCGCGGGGAGGAAACCCGGCTTGTGCAGCGGGAGGAAAACCTGCTGGCCTTTGAGATGGCCGCCGGAGAGGGCGAGGGCCGCCTGGCCGGGGATGGCGTGCGCAGCGCGGCCAGCCCCGACCGCCAGCGCCAGCTTAGCACCCAGCTCTGCGGCATTCTTGCCGCGCTGCGGCTGGAGAGGGCCCTGCTGCATGTGGCCCACCCCTTCTGGGGGGAGGCCGCCTTCAGCCTGCGGCGGGAGAAGCGCCTGCCTGTTCTGTTCGACTACCACGACGACTACGCCGCCAAGGCGGGCGCCCATGCGCCCGCGCTTCTGCGGGCCGAGCGGGGCCTGCTGGGCGGGGCGGACTATGTGGTGGCGGCTTCCTCGGCGCTGGCGCAGCGGGCTGGCATTGGCAAGGCGCGGCTGGCCACGGTGCGCAACGGCTGCGATTTCGCCCATTTTTCCGCCGCCCCCACCCCCGAAAAGCAGCCCGGCGCGCCGCTGGTGCTGGGCTACTACGGCCCGGTGGACGCGCAATTGAGCCTGGAGCTGCTGCGCGCGCTGGAAAACAGCGGCCTGGAGCTGGAGGTGCATCTGGTGGGCCCGGCCAGCGAGGAAATGCGCGCCAAGCTCTCGGCCTTCCACAAGCTGCGGCTGCGCGGCGAGGTGCCCTACGGGGAGCTGCCCGGCGTACTGGCGGGCTTTGACCTGGCCCTGCTGCCCTACAACCCGAAGCACCCCGCGGTGGAAATTGCCAGCCCGGGGAAATTTTACGAATATCTGGCCGCCGGAAAGCCGGTGGTGGGCACCGCCATTCCGGAGCTGATGGTTTTCCGGGGGCGCTATGCCTGCCTGGAAAACGACCCCAGCTGGTTTTTGCGCCGGGTGCGGGAATGCCTGGACGGCATCTCCCAGCTGGCCGACGCCGCCGAGCGGGTGCAGTTTGCCGGCCAAAACAGCTGGCAGAACCGCGCCGAGGAGCTGGAGGCCATCTACCAGAAGCTGGAAATGGTGCGCGGGCGCACCATACACGGCGACATTTGGGCCGAGCGCGCCGCCCACGACAAACGGAATGCCCCCGAGCGGCCCATGCTGGCCCTGCCGCCCCCCGAGAAAAAGAAAAAGGGCGGCGAGGTGCCCAAGATGCAGCTGGCCGCCACCCTGGCCACCCTGGAGGACGCCGAGCAGGCCCTGCGGCAGAAAAACCAGAAAATTCAGGAGGCACTGGCCCTGCTGCAGCCCGAGGCCGCCCCCGGCCCCCACCCCGGCAAGGTGCTGCGCAGCCTGGGCCTGGGCAAGCAGAGCGGCCCCAGCCCCCTGGAGCAGGCCAAGGCCCTGCTGGAGGAGAGCCTCTCTCTGGGTGGGCAGGCCGCCAGCGCCGCCCTGCTGCGCGCGCCCGGTGCCGGGCTGCCCGCCCTGCCCGCAGCCTACACAAAATACGACCTGCTGTTTTTCCCCGCCGAGGACCCCGGCCAGTGGCAGAGCCGCAGCGCCCAGCTTGCCCTGCAATATGCCGAAAACGGGCACCGGGTCTTCTATTTCAGCCCCAGCTTCTCGGGCCTGCCCGCCGTAAGCCCCCAGCGGGAGAACCTCTACCTGGTGGAGCTGCCCGGCGCACCCGGCGCCACACTGTTTGAGGACGGGCTGCCCGCAGAGGGCGGCTGGCAGGAAATTCTGCACAGCCTGCTGTGGCATTTTGGCATCCGCGATGGGCTGTGCGTGGTGTCTTACCCCCACTGGCTGCCCGCCGCACGGCACCTGAAGGAAGACTTTGGCCTGCCTCTGGTGGCCGATTGCCACTGCGATTTTACCGGCTTTTTGGTGCCGGGCAGCAACGAGAGCGAAGACCTGGGCCTAAAGCTGCTGCAGGAGGCCGATATCGCCATTCCCGCCAGCGAGGCCGTGGCCGCCGTGGTGCGGCAGGTACGGGGCGGGGAAAAGCCGGAAACGGTGGAAAACGGCTGCCAGTATACCCGTTTTCATGCGGGTTTTTCCTCCGCCAAGCCCTGCCCCCTGCCCCAGAAAGGGCCGGACGGCAAGCTGCCCGAGGGCGCAAAGCGCCCTGTCTTGGGCTACTGCGGGCTCATCTCACACTGGTTCTCGGCCCAGATGGTGCTGGAGGCCGCCAAGGCTTTGCCCGAGGCCGATTTTGTGCTGGCCGGGCCGGTGCTGGAATGGGAGGCCGAGCTGCGCGCCCAGCCGAACATCCGCCTGGCGGGTGAGCTCCCTTATGAAGAACTGCCCGCCCTGGTGCAAAGCTTCGACCTCGCCCTCCTCCCCTTCGACCCCGAGGCGGAAATCAGTGAAACACTCTGCCCTGCCGCGTTTTTTGAATATCTGGCGGCGGGCAAAAAGGTGGTGGCCACCCGGCTGCCCGCCCTGGCCCCCTACGCGGGCAAGCAGGCCCTGCTGGCCGAAACCCCGGCGGAGTTCACCGCTCACATCCGGGCCGTGCTGGCCGGGCAGGACGGGCTGTGCAGCGCCGAGGAGGCCGCCGCTCTGGCCGCCGAATGTGACTGGAAAAACCGCTGGGCCGCCTTCTCTGCCCAGGCCGAGACCGTCTTCCCTGCGGTCAGCATTCTGCTGTGCACCCACAATGCCCTGCCCCGCCTGAAGGCCTGCATCAGCGCCGTGCTTAGCCTCACCGCCCTGCCCCGCTATGAGCTGATTGTGGCCGACGGCGGCAGTGCCGACGGCACCCCCGCCCTGCTGGCCGAGCTGGCCGAGGAGGAGCTGCCCCACCTGCGGGTGGTGCAGGGGGAGGCGGGCAAAAACCCGGCCGCCTGCTGGAACGCCTGCCTGCGTGAGGCCACCGGGGACTATGTGGTGCTGCTGCAAGACCAGAGCCTCGTCACCCGGGGCTGGCTCTCGGCCCTGCTGGCCCCCTTGGCGGCCAACGAGACCTTGGGCCTTTGCGGCCCGGCCACCAACTGGGGCGGAGGCGAGGCCAAGGTGCCCGTGTACTACCACACCGCCGAGGAGATGGCCCAGTTCGCCTATTTCTACACCTGGCAGCACCTTCGGGAAACCCGCTGCAAGGGCAAGAGCCTCTCGCTGTTCTGTGCAGCCCTGCGGCGCAAAACCCTGGGCGACCTGGGGCCGCTGGACGAGATTTACCAAACCGCCCGCCTGCCGGGGGCCGACCTCTGCCATGCCCTGCAGAAGGCGGAAAAAGGCCTGGCTGTGGCGGAAGGCGCTTTTGTGCACCGTGCCTGCCTGGCGGAAAACGAGGCCGGGGAGGCAGAAAACGAGGCCTTTGACGCCGACAAAAAGCATTTTGAGGAAAAATGGGACAGCCTGTGGAAGCCCGCCCCCCACCGCAGCGGTGTAACGCGGGAGATGAATGCCGCCAGCCTTTTCCGGCTGGAGGAAAGTGACAAGAATGACTAAAAACGAGGCGTCAAACCAGCATATGCCGGTTTGACGCCTTTGACTTTTCATAAAGTTACCAAAATGATGGATGGTGCAGGGGCCTGCAAAAGCCCGCTCTGCTAGAAGATGGGCCCGGAGGAAGGGGTGTTGTCCTCATAGGCCGGCAGGCTGTGCTGGCTGGCCTGCGGCAGAGCATTCTGGCCGTCCCGCAGCTTGAAGCGCGCCACAATCTTGTCCAGCATGGCGCTCTGGGCGCTCAGCTCCTGCGAGGAGGCCGCGCTCTCCTCTGCGGTGGCGCTGTTGGCCTGCACCACCTGGGAAATTTGGGCAATTCCCTGGGTAATCTCATTGATGGCGCCAAACTGCTGCTCGGTGGAGAGCTGCAAGCGGCCCATCACCTCGGCATTGGCGGCGGCAATCTCACCCACCTTGGTCATGCTTTCGCCGGTACGCTCGGCAATCTCGTTGCCCTTCGCCACATTTTCCACACTGTTTTCAATCAGGGTGGCGGTCTCCTTCGCGGCGGCGGCACTTTTGCTGGCCAGGTTTCGCACCTCGTCGGCCACCACGGCAAAGCCCTTGCCGTGCTGCCCGGCGCGTGCCGCTTCCACCGCGGCGTTCAAGGCCAGAATATTGGTTTGGAAAGCGATGTCGTCAATCACCTTGATGACCTTGGCAATGTTTTGGCTGCTCTCCTTGATGGTCTCCATGGAACTGGTCATCTGCTGCATGTACTCGATGCTCTCGCCCATCAGGCGGCCCACTTCACCCACCTCAGCCACGGTTTGGGCGGCCAGGGTGTTGTTGTCCTCCGCCTGGCCCTGCACCTGCTGAATGGAGGCAGACAGCTCTTGCAGGGTGGCGGCCTGCTGGGTGGCGCCGGTGGCCAAAGCCTGGGAGCCGCCCGCAATCTGCGCCGAGCCATCGGCCACCTGCTGGGCCGCCTGGCGAATTTCACCCATCATATTGTTGTTGTTGTCCAGCATTTTGGATATGGCCTTGCCCACCACATCCTTGTCAGAAGCCACCTCAATGGCCACAGAATAGTCGCCCGAGGCCATTGCATCCAGCACATGCGCCTGGTTTTGGAAGCTTTTTTCCATCTTGCGGAAGGCGGCGGCCAGCACCCCCAGCTCATCCTGAGACTCCACATCCACCTCCGCGCTCACGTCGCCCTCGGAAATGGCCTCGGCGGCACAGGTGAGCTTCGCCAGCGGCGGCACAATCTTTTTCACCAGCTGTAGGGTCATCAGCACAGCCACCACCACGCTGGATGCCATCAGCACGCTAAGCAGTATAATGGCCACCGTGAAGGCCCCGTTGCTCTGGCTCTTGTTTTCGGCCATCACACCCTCTGCAAATGTGCCAATTTCTTGCAGGGTGCCCACGGTCTGCTGCAGGTTCGGCACAATGGTGGAATTGTACAGCTCCACCGCAGCCGTTTTGTCTCCCGCCGCATACAGGTCTAAAATTTGCGAACCTGTGTTATGTAATGTGTCGTGTGGTGCTTTTAGTTTGGTAATCAGCGCCTGGAATTCCGGGTTGGTATTGCCTGTCACGTCCTCGCTGCTCAGCCAACTGCCCAGTGCGCAGGTGGTCGGGTCCAGCGACCCCGTGAAATCTTGTTCATCGAACAAAGCCACCGTCAAGTTCTGCAGCCAAGAGTAATGCTTTGCCTCAATATCTTTTACCTTCGCGGTTAGTGCGCTTGCCTCGCTCACCCCGGCCGACTTCTCCCGCACCATATTCAGCAGCACCAGCGCTGCCACGCCTTGTACCAGTGTAATGATGCAGATTATGCTCAGGGCCATCACAATACGGCGTTTCAAAACCACTCACCTCAACTTCACATATTCATCTTCTTAAAATTGAAACCACCCGTGCTCCATAGTGGTATGCATGTAACATTATAGTCGCTTTCTGTCAAAAAATAAATAGTAAAATTTGGCTTATTTTCGTATTTGTTTGTGGCAACGCGTTTCGCACACGCCGCGTCAGCACTTTATTAGAGACTCTATGAATTTTTGCACGAATTTACGACTGTATTTTTCGGCACCGGTGGATGTTTTCACCACGCGCTCTCTCCGCCGTCCTCCCAGGAAAAAACATCCTCTTTCGATAAACCCCGCTGTAAGCCATCCTATTTTCTTTTGGGCATGTCCATCTCCCGCCCCACGGGAAAGCGGGGTCTGCGCAAACCAGTGGTTGACTTCTCCATGCATGTATGATATTATGAATGAGCTATCCGAGCGATGGCCGAAAAATCAATACATAGCGCGGGGTGGAGCAGTCCGGTAGCTCGTCGGGCTCATAACCCGAAGGTCGTAGGTTCAAATCCTGCCCCCGCAACCACAAAAAAGAACCTAGTATCGCAAGATATTAGGTTCTTTTCGTATATTCATGCATTCCTTCTTTTGCCAATATGCCATCTTTATGCCATGCCCATTTTTACGCATTTGACGCTGCAAGGTGTTTTGTTTTCTTTGCTTTCTAAAAACTTTATGAGCTCCCATGCATCCACTTTTTCTTTCTTTTGAATCATGGAAACCAACTCCTGTGTATTGATAACTGGATGCATTCCTGCCAGCTCTTCCAATCTTTTTCTGCTGTCGATTCCCCGGTTGCCGATAATTCCCTGCATTACATCCGCACCACCATAATCTACCTTATCCGTGAGATGGGAATAGACTTGCAGCGTCATTTCAGGGGTCTGGTGCCCCATTCGATACTGCACCTGTTTCACCGTTAATCCTTTAGCAAGCAGAATGGAACAATGCGTATGGCGCAGCCCATGAAGCTTAATATAGGGCAAATTGTATTGTTCGCGTAGTTCCGCAAATTTCTGCGTGAAGGTATCAGGCGACATGGGTTTGCCGCCACCTTTTGCTACAAATAGCCTCTTATCTATATTATAGCCCACGCTCTTTTTTCGCTCTTCTTTGCTCTGGTAAGCTTGGTATTCCTTCAGTAAATTAACCAAAATTTCTGGGATGGTAATGTCTCTGGCCGGTGTATCACTTTTTAATTTATTCAGTACATACATCCCCTTTGTTTCCGAGCACTGAACGGTTTCTTTGAATCGAATTGCGGGAATATCCCACAGGATAGAATCCCATGACAATGCAGCAATCTCACTGCGTCTAGCGCCTGTGCAAATAGCGATCCAGTAGTAAACGCGATATTTCAATTCATACCCTGACAAAGAATCTAGCCTATCTAAAAGCTGCTCAAGCTGCTCAGAATTATAGATTACTGCCTTTTCTTTGTTCTTACTTTGACGAGGCTTATTACTTTTATTGAAAGGTGATTTAAACTGGTACTCTAACAATTCCGCATAGGCAAAAAGGCTTTGCAGAAAAGTATAGTGGTTAAGCGTTGTTTTATCGGACAACCCTTTTTGCTTTAGATATGCTAAGTAGTCCTTCACCGACTTACTATTAATGGACTGTAATGTTTTTCCAGAGAAAAAGCCCTTTGTATGGCACTTCCACATACTGACATAACTCTTTTTGGTATGGGAAGCAAGCCCATCCATTATGGTTCTATCTGCAAAATATTCTGTACCCAAGTCTGAAAATAAGACAAGCTTTTCTTTTTCAACAATGTCTCTTTTTCCGCTTAAAAGTTCACCCTCCATGATTTTAAACAGGCGCTCTGCCTCACGCTTACTAGAAGCAGATATCGTCCGGCTTATCCTGTTTCGCTTTCCGTTGGGCTTAGGCGGCCTATTTAAATAGCTTTGAAATTTACCCGTTCCAACATCTTTTATTTTTGTCATGTGTGCTCTCCTTTATGATTCATGCGCCGGAATGACCTTAAAGCGGAGGGGATGTTACCGCATCCCCTCCGTAAAGTCAAGGCTGCTAAAAGTTTGCGCACTGGCGCTCTTGCTGGGCAATCCATTCTAAGACAACGGATTCCCTAAATCTGTACTTGTTGCCAATTTTAAAGCATGGTATTTCATTACATCGCGCTTTTTCTCGGATGGAGTAAGCTGACATTTGGAGTATTTCCCCCAATTCTTCTGTGGTGAAAATTTTATCCATTGCCATCACCATTTTGAAGCTGTTCAAATGCCCCAGCGGTCAAAAGCTTGTCAGATAGCCACTCTTCACGAGGCGTTATATCCAATGTGTGAAAGTGGGGCATATTTTGCATTCTTAGGGTTGGCTCATAGTTAAAATAAGCTATTTCGTAGCCTAAGGACTTTTCCACTCCGGCACCCTTGTTTTGACAAGCTTTCTTCTTTTCTTTGACCAGTATTCTATGAAACCCATGGTGCATAAGGCTTTCATAGAGGGGGTTCCAGTAGGTGCAGACAAGCATGGGAACACGTATTTTGCCCTTTGAAAGCTGAATTAATTTGGCAATGAAGTCTTCCTGCCAGCGATCATCTGGTTCATTGGGGTATGCACTGCCATTTCGGGTGCACATTGGATAGGGTGGGTCGAGTAAAAGGAACATATTGGGATTTATTGTTCCACTTTTCTTTTTTACCAGCAGTTCTTCCAGCAGATTCAATGCATCGGTGTTTCTAATTTCATAGTTTTCATGCCTATATTTTTGCTGTATTTTTGATTGATGATATAGAGTAGCGTACCGATAATCTATATCCGATGCAGAGCACGAGAAGCTGCTACCCGTTGAATTAAAACTTTGCGTCCTAACGATGTGACTGCTTCTAGCAAGTTCAAAATCACTAATACCTGTATACCCTTTTTTATAGGCATCTATTACTTGCTTGGCATTCTGAAAAACCTTTTCGTCAGGAACAATCTTTAGCAGCTCATAAATATACGCATCATCTTCTTTGAGCAATTTGTGGTGGAGGTAGTATGGTGTAAATATCTCGTTTATGACGTACTTCTCACAGTTCCAGAAATTGAAGGTTAAAGATCCACCGCCTAAGAAATACTCATGCAACTCGTTGGTGCATAGGGGAATCATGCTGTGATAAAGCTCAATATCTGTATATTTAGCTCCATACGTTGCCGCAACTCTGATGGGGCGTATCATATTACCGCCCCCCTTCACTATGCAAGCGAAAGGCATACACACGTTTTCCGCCTGTTGGACGATAGGTTCTTCGGCCCTCGGATGCCAAGTCGAACCCATGATGTGAGTTGTAATCTTCAATTATGTCATTCCCAGTGCATCCTAAATCCAGCTCGTCACAAATGCTTTGCAGTACATCATTTGACTGTTCGACGCAGTAATAAGTGTTATTATTTTTTGTGTAAGTGAAAATACCCGGTTTGCCTTTGTTTTCTTCGACATAGGCACATATTTCAGCTATTGCAATGTTAAGCGATATGCTGGATTTAATGTCTCTGCCTCTATCGTCAAGCGTTGTGACATACTCGCATAATTCATGCTTTGCAGCAGCGATGATTCCTGTTGTTACTCTGGAATACTCTATCCAATCATCAGCAAACCATTTATAGTCAAGTGCTTTTGACCTGGGAACGGTGGTAATCTTGTCTATACGCCATTCATTGGACGCATAAGTCAGCAAGTAGAGCACAAACAGTAATTTGCCGTTGTCATGGAGGGTTTTCACAAATAGGACTACTGTGGCAGACTTGAGATCAATCTTGTGAGTCCCTTTTAGAATCGGCTGCTTTTGTACAAAGCTATCCAGTGTTTTATATTTCATTTTTTTGTTCCTTTCGGAACAAGCGCTTGTCCATCTCTTTATTTTTTGTTTTCCTTAAGGTACCTTTATTAAAACATAAAAAACCAAGCATCTTGAGCAATTCAAAATGCTTGGTTTTGATATATATAGGGGTCTTATTGCTTAAGTTTTAACGCTTGCATAAGCAGTTGTATACGCATTGTGCTTATTTTGTTTGTGCTTGTATGCAGGGCGTTTGGTTTTTAAGCACATTTTCCCATTTTTTTATTTCGATGTGGGCAGACAATCTATCGAGATACTGCTGCATCTCCTGCTGATGCTTTACAAGTGTTTCTATAGGGATTTTAGTAAAATCATGTACTCTAAATTCTTTAACAATCCCACTCAGGCTATTTATTCTATTGATTACTGTGTCATCCTCGTATTTACTGCCACTTTCAATATAGTGAAGTAAAATACGCTGTGAATGATTTAGCGCCTTATTTTTTTTCAGAGCAAGGACATCACTCTTTATCTTAGCCTCTAATTCATTTAATTTACCGGGGTCTTTGTCTGGGTTTTTCCTTAGAGTAATAAATTGCTGCCAGTCGTAATCAAAAGCGTTTGTCTCAAATTTTTCTTCGCCCAAAATATATTTTTTGCTCAAACCTGTTTTTTCAACAATATCTTCAGCATACGATTCAATCCTCACCGAATCCATACGCAATATCCTGTCATAAAATGTTTTGCTGCCCTTATTTTCGTCGCTATTTCTAGGAAACAGTTTAGAATATAGCGCTGGAACACTTTTCTTATACGATTTCCAAAGCAACCGGAATGTATAGTAAAAAATAAATCTATTCCTTAGTATTTCGTCTGGTAAGTCGTTGTGTTTCATTATTCATCACTCCAAAAAATGGGAATTTGGGAATTGTTACCTATTATCGATTTATTTAAAATGCGGGTTTACCAGTTTCACAATGGTATAGATATATTATAGCGTAAGACTAATAAAAAAAGAACAGCATCACAACAATCCCACTGTTCTGTTTTGTCTGAAATTTTGAATCTACCCAATTTTTCATTATAAACTTGGCTCTCGCTGCATCCTATACTTCTTTATATTTTGGGAAAACAACACTTTTCACCCTAGTTGCCAGCCCAAAACTACCACACAAAGCAAAATTGTTGGCAATTTGGTAATTTTCCGTTACACCACCAACACCGTTCTTGGCAAGTGCATTCCCATTTTTTTCATAATGTAGCCCCACTATTTTTGTGCTTTTCTCACATCCAAACATGTATTCATCTAGTAGTTCGTTCTAGCCCTGTTACAATCTAAAGTTGCCCCTACACTTCCCAGTTTGTATCTGCGCTAAGTCAAGCAACCACCTTTACCAACTAGTCATTAGTTAGAACCCGTTTTCAGTCCTGTTACACCGTTACGTCAATTTACGCAAAAAAAGAGCAAGCCACAACAGCTTGCTCTTGAATCAGCACATATCGTTCACTGCATCCCGCTATTTATGGTATGCTGCATACGCTTTTCCCACAGCGTTAACAAACTCGTACGCCTCTTGTCGGGCTTCAAACCAAGGCTGAAAGCAGAAGTACTCTCCCGTTACGCTAAAGCGCTCAATCATTTTGACGTAGCGTTTGTAGGCGGCCCGGTTTTTCTCTACCCTGCTGCAATAGGATATATACGCTTTGGTCACCGACTCAACCAGCTTATCCACTATATGCATGGGTTTTCTGTGGTCATACGCAAGTGTAAAGAAACGTTCGCCTGTTTTGTTGTCAAGCGCTTCTACACGGTTATGCCCTTCCGCTGTCCTGATGTAGTTGTACTGAAACCTTTGTTTTGTGATTATTGCCATGGCAATAACACTTCCCTTCTATTTTATTGTCGAACATACCCTACTTTTGAAAGCAAGTAGTGGTGTAAGTACTACTATTTTGGTTATTGGTTATGCATAAATCTGCCATGGACATATCCACCATCCGAACGCCCGTTGCCGCGCGACAAAACAAATGAAAAGCAGCTGGGTTTGTCTCTAAACATTTCTGCAAGAGTCTGGCATTTCCACACATACCCTCTCAGGCATTGACCATTCTAAACCTGTTGCAAAATGCTCTCGTTTTTCCAGCTTCAAACTCCACCCCCCTTCCTCCCTCTCTTACACTCTTTCAAAAAACCCATTCTGAAACACCTTATGATGTGGCTTTGCATGTACCTCATGAATACGCTCTATGCCCTTGCACTTTTTTCAATTGCACCAGGATAAAAAATGTACTTTCAGCCAAAACTCCCCCGGCTGTTCCCACCTTCACAACAGCAGAAAAACCATCGAATGCCCTTTGAAAAGCCCCAATGGTTTTTATTCCCGGTTTTTGATAAAGCGCTGCACAAAAGCGCTTTATGCCCGATGATTAAACGCAAAACTGCCTGGACAAAAGTTTCTTCTGAATTCTCAATTAAGCTACCTCTTTTATCATCAACACAAGCTCGTAAGCGTCTAATATAATGTCTAAGTCATTCTCAACATCGTATATGTGTATTCCACTTCTTCGTGCCGCACTTTCGGTTCTGAGGCAATTCAACAAAATTTTGAATGTGATTGCTGAATTTCTGCACGCCATTGCGAAAAAATTACTTACCACATACTCAAGCGACTCTTTATCATGGCCAAAAACCATTACAAGCCCCTCTCCGTAGCCCTTCACCATATGTGCTCCTCCGGTACCCACTGCTACCATTCCGGACATGATACGCTTTGATATATCGGCTCGATAGTTCCGTCTTAGGGTGCTCACGTGTACCCCTCCTTATGGCATAGTAATATGCTGTTCTTATTTAGCTTTAAAATTTTCCTCATTGTGTTGACTCTTTTTACAACTAGATGCTCTCTGATTTCCGGTATTTTTGTAGCACGAGAGCTTTAAATTACGGTACAAATGTGTTTACATCTGAATTTTTAGTATTTGAATCATAGCTTAATGCTTTTATTTACGGTGGTATATGTGGTTCAATTTTCCCTTTGAGATACCCATTTTTACCCCAGTGTGTATAATTATGGCTATAGATGCAAATGTTCCAGTGGGATATGTGACCGTTTTTTTCGCCTTGGTAACTTAAAAATTTTCTCGACGTTATACCCCTATTTTGCATCAATTTTATGACTATACGGTTCTGTGTGCATAGTTTCGCATATGCCATACACCCCGATTTTCGCCACGCACGATCGCTTTTTTTGGGTAGTGAAACGACGCGAACATTACACCAACTTGACGCATAAACCGATTTTTGAACCTCGTGTTGTTTGTTTTTCGGAATGAGTACGTCTGAAAAATTTTAGTTGCTCGTACATAGTATTGCGTGCAACGTAGCTCTGAGAAATCTCCAATGTGATTCAAAGTTTACCTATGCTGCATTTTTGACAAATCTCTTTTTATCAATGAGTACGTCGCTTTTTGGCTAGTAGCAAAACAGCATTGATTTTTTCTAACTTGGATTTCCAGTTTTTCGAAAGCCATCTACCCATCAAAAAGTTGGCGTTTGCAATTTTGGCTTGACGCTATGATTATACGGTTGAGCCGACATGCTGGCCCATCCTATAGCACCCCCCATGTGCCTGATTTATTACGCAAGCCATGAAACCCTTGCAAAACCAATGCCATCACCCGCAAAACTCGGCCACAAAAACAACCGGAAGCCCTTTCGGAAATTTCAAACTAGCCATCGTTGCCATTTTTGGGTAGACTCTGTTTCTTCCGTGCCACTGCTTTTCACCAAACTTGTTAACCTATCCCACCGTGTGGCTTTGTTCTTTACTCCACCTGCCACTGTATATGAACCGAAGTCTAACACATCCGTACACACAAAAAGCAAAGCGCTGGTACAAAGTGAAGGCGGGGCTGGCTGAGTGTTTCACTCGACCAGCCCCGCAGGGGCTTGCCACCAGCAGTCATGCGCTGGAACCGCACGGCTTACTGGAATAACGGACAGGCTCATACAATTTTTATTGACGGCATTCTGCTTACCCCACATGCCGCTGGGGGAGGTAGTGTTGGCCGGGCTACCGTTTCTGGTATTTTCTTTTTTCTCAGCGCTCTGGGTATCGATATACAACGCCAACTAAACGACAAGGCAAGGCCACAAGCAGAGTCTACCCGCCATCTTGTTTGTTACTACCAATGCTTTGCTCACGACTAGCAGAGAATGTATTCCATACAGCCAAGCTGATTTACTATTGAAATAACCCACCAGCAGAAGAACAATTTGTAACCAATTATTTTTGATTGGGGCTATATTTACTCATGAACCATTATTACTTTACGCCCAAGCACTTTTCTCTGCACAGACATTATTTGTGGAATGATTAAGGCGAATTTGGGGTGCCAGAAAATCTGGCACCCATGTGCACCCCCCGGAACAGGAGACACAGTCCATGTGTCCGCATTCAATGCAAGACAGCATCCTTTTTTTGTCTTGCTCATCTTGCTTATTTTTGCGTTATATCATATTTTATGACAGCGCAAAATTATTGGCACCATGCAAATATGCCTTGCATGGTGCCTATAGTCAACTACTTTATGCAGTGCGCTAATCCACAACAAGCATCTTTCTTAAATTCCCCGTCAAGAAACACCAATGAATGTGCCTCGTTTAGTGCAGCAAAAACATACACATGCCTTACGGTTTTTCATCTAAAAATCTATTCCATAAACGCCAGTATTGGAAACCCTTTGTTTTGTCCGTTATCCATGACCCAGTTACCACCTAGAGTAGCTACAAAGCTTTCTGCCTGCATATCCTCTTTACTATACGCCTTGCCGCCAGCTACCATACCTTCAGGTATAGCACCACTGATTGGTAGAGTATTCACAAAATACAAATTCCCACTAATATTCCCCGAACCGACGATAGCACCTGCAAGCTCAGCAGATATTTCACCCGCATTATAGCATGACTCTGCTGGGAATGACTCAATAATGATTCCCTGAGCCATGATACCACCCGCATATGATTCTGCTCCATTCGCCGTTATATTGCCAGTGTTTCCACAGTATTTTAATGAATAAGTTGATTCCTCAATTTGCCCTTCCTGAATAATTCCGCTTGCATAGCAAACCTCTGCCTCTGCATAGACACTTCCCATATTTAGGCAATCAACAAAAGAACCATACGGTACACTGGTATCTTCCCCCCCAAGGCTGTAACTATATACAAGACCTGATGCGGCAGCAAATTTTTCTCCAACCGCTCGAATCTCTCCACGGTTCACGCAGCTTTCAATAAATATGTGATTTGAGTCGAACCATATATTCTCAAGATACCCTATCATACCTCCCACTTTTGGCGCTTGTCCTGCTCCCTCAACACTGCCATAATTACTGCATTCACGAACAATGCAGTATGTCTCTGGATCGGTCATGGTGTATTGCGCAACAATACCCCCCACTAGAATGCCACTCTCGCCCTCGTTACCACGAATATCGCCATAGTTAGAGCATTTCTCTATACCACCGGATTCAGGCGTATAAACAGCAGAGGCACAAATTCCTCCTGCAAGATAGGTGGTATTCAAGTCGGATTTATTTATACAGTTATAGATATACCCACCTTTATTGTATGCAACAATGCCACCAACTGAACGGAAAAGGCCGTTTGCCCAACTCCCGTCAACTGTTAAATTTTGGACTGTCCCTCCTTTGCCCAATGTGGCAATCAAACCAAACGAACGGTATACTTGTTCTTCTGTCGCACTATTTGCACTATCATCAAACACACTATATGCTTTTTCACCGGGCTCCTTTGTATATGTAGCCATTGTCATATACTTTATGCTATATCCATTACCATCTAATACACCATTCAGCCCTTTTCCGTCCTCACCAAAAGGCACCCAGTTATGCCCTGATAAATCGATATCATTTTGCAGTTGAATTGTCTTATCTTTAAATCCGTCAAGCTCATAGGATTCATTAGATTGCACTGCGCACCATGCCAATTCTTCTGCTGTAGACACTTTATACACGCCGTCTTCTTCTTGAACCGGGGTAGCGTACTCCGGCCAAAAATCATTGTATGATTCTCCCAAGGGTTCGAGTTTTATTACTGATGGCACATCTTCCTCTGAATTCTCAATCGTGCTTTCCCCTGATATTGCAACATTACTGGATGCATTTGGTTCGTTACTTGGCGTATTTCCTTTTGGCGTACACGCCGACAACAACATCAAACCTGAAAACATAAACGCCATCAATACACTTTTTAGTCTCATTTCACACACTCCTGTTAATAATAAATTTAGAACCATTTCCGTAACCATGCCTTAAATTTGCCAGAGCCGTTTGCGAGGGGATTGTCCCGCCAATGTCGGTATGGGGCAATAGTGAAACAGACGGATTATCGCAAAGATAAACCGTCAATTTGCCACACAGATGGCGGCACACACAAAATGCAGGGCGCTGATAAAAAGCGAAGGCGGGGCTGGTTGAGTAGAACACTCAACCAGCCCCGCTAAAGCATACCACCAGCAGCCATGCGTTGAAACCGCACGGCTGACGTGATAAAATAGATATGCTCACAGGATTCCTGTTGGTGGTACTCTGCTCAACCCAGATGCCACTAGGGGCGGTAGTGTTGGTAGCACTGCCGCCCCGGGCACTTTCTTTTTTCTCAGCGCCCTGCACTTCAAATTATAACGCCAGACAAACAATAAGGCAAGACGGCAAGTAGATTCTACCTGCCATCTTGCCTTTTTTCTTTTGAGCACATCATACCACGCAGTTCATTACCCCAGCAACGGCTCATGAACACCTTGGCTTGTTACGCCGCCATAGTGATACGTGCCTCTGTAGAATTCCTCAGAATCCAGTATTCTCTTTACATGCACCCTCGTAAACTTGGCCTGCTGGCGGGTTTTGTAACCCTCCTGATTCAAGGCCCTTGCTATATCTTCCAAGGTGCAACCCGGGTTTTCCTCACGCAAATCAAACACCAGCCGGACAACGATTTCCTCGGCAGGGCAGGGGACAAGGACACTCGTCTTTACCTGCTTGCCCTCCACCATTTCTATGGCGCTCTCTAAGCGGTAGCCATACTTTATCCCACCGCCCGCATACGCGCCATTTGAGGCTTTCCGCACCCGGCCACGGCTCAGCTTAACGCGTATTTCCTCTCGCTCATAAGAATCCACCAGCTCAATCACGCCGTTCACCAAAATATCGGAGGGGTCTTTGCGATAGATGGAGTAGCTGGGTCTGTCTATGGCAATCACATCACACCCTGCCCGCTTCAGCTCCTTGTGAACAATGTACTTTGCCTGTTCGCTGCGCCACAAGCGGCTGGTGCTGAGAACCACCACCGCCTGCACACCCGCCCGGGGAATCGCCGCCATCATCGCAAGATAGGCCGCCCGCCCTGCTATCATATCATCTTCTACGCCCGCTCCGCTTTTCGCCTCGTCCCCAAATATTTCCGCAAGGGTATGCCCCTCTTTTTCACAGTATGCTTCTATCTGCTGCGCCTGCTCTATCAAACTGCTCCCGTGTTCCCGCTGATTCCAAGTTGATACACGGCAGTACCCATAAACCACCATTTTTCCAGCCTCCTTCGCTTTTGGCAGTGCACTTCCCTGTAACATCAATACATATCCCTGTTACACCACCACCATCGGCAGTCCGCAATCCAAGCAAGCAATGTTGACCTGCTTCGTGGCCCGCACCGAAACACCACACTGCGAACAGACATATTTCCTTGTGCTGCTCTTTGGTCTGGGGGCGCTTCCTAACTGCGGCGGGGTCGACCTGAATTTGTCCAGCGGCTGCAACAGGCCAAGGCGGTTGAGCGTATCCGTAAAAGCGTCTGTGGGAATGGTTTTGGTGTAGCCATAGTATTTCACGGACTCCACCTTCATGTCACGTTTTTCCATCTCTTTTTTAAAGAGTTTGTTGTGATACCGCCCGTTCTTGGAGGTGTCCTCAATGCCATTCTCCATACAGAGCAAATGCACCATCTCGTGCAGCAGCGTTGCCAGCACATTTTCAGGCGGGCGCTTCATATTCTCAGCCGATATGTTGATTTCACGAAAGCGCTCGCCTTCCACCGTCCACAGCTTGTCGATCGTGATGTAGCCGTTGGTTTTGGGGGACGACTGAATGGTAATGACGGTGCGGGGGAGTTTTTCTTGAAAATAGTGCCGATTGAACTGTTCAAATGCGTGCTCCAGAAACTTTTGTGTGGTTGACAGCATAGCAAACCTCTTTCCGTCTTGGCATAGCCAAAGACATTGTATTTGCTATACTTTTTGATTACAGGCAGACAAAAAAGCCATATTCTTGGGCACTACACTTCCAAGAATATGGCTTTATGCTTTTGAAAACCCTAATTTCCCTAATTTATGATTAAGGCGGAATTGGGATGCGGCGGGTAGAAATTGTGGGGTGCAGGTATATGGATAATATAGCCTCGAGAGAGCCTATTCTTTGGAAGCGTGCTCACTCCACTTCAATGTACACAAAGGACTGCGGCGCTTTTGCAATATGAAATTCACTTAGCTCTTTGGGGGTTTCATATTTAGCTACTGTCCCCAAAGCATATGCGTGAGCAATTTCAGAGCCGGAGAAATAGTTTCGAAACGACTCCCAATCCATTCCAGATTCAGTTTTAGTCTGATTCCAAACCTTAATAGGCAAGTCTGACACAACATCTTCTACAGTTACTTCACCAACGACTTTCTGGATAGGGGAAGTGGCATATATGAAAATGCGTTCAACTTTTTCTTTACTACGGATTCTTCGATATTCATATCTCTTTTTGCCCGAAAGGATGCTATTAGCATAATCAGGCTTAATTGACAGCAAAATTGATTTCATAGAGGCTCCTATTTTTTATTATTGATGTGGGCTTGATTTCCGTACTTGCCCCATTGATATAATTCAATAAAATCCTGGTTTCCTATCTCGGTGTAAGATTGAACAACGAGTGTTTTTCCAATTTTCTCCTTGTACCATTTTTTTAATCCGGCATAAGGAATAGGATGTTGGAACAACTCTGTGAAACTAAACTGATAACAAGAGATGTATGCATAGGGATCGTTTTTGGCCAACACACGGATATGATCCCAATCCAATACACCTAAACGCCTATATCGTTTATATATTTTTGTGGCTTGGTCAATATCGACCTTATCAAGATATGAGCAGGCTCGTATACTTGAATCGAAAAGCAGGTTTTTATCGTGACTGACATACCATAAAATTCTGGCTGGTCCATCGGGTGGTGTCAGTTTTGAAGATTTGAAATAAACATTTTCTATACTTAGAGCTGGCTCCATCCTCTCGTTCGCGAAAAACGAGGGGTTGTCATTTGACAGGTTTTCATCAAACAACTCAATAGCATATGCTGGCTTGATTGGTACTATATATGTTGGGATGCAAATATCTTCCAGTTTGACAGGCCAGCAATGCTTTTCCAAGTAAACTGTATCATGTGGAATAAGTTGAACCGCAGTACTAATATTGCTTAGCCAGATGGGGTTATCAAGGCCATGTCTACTATTTATAGTGCTTAACTTATTTGCGAAATCTGCTTTAGTTAACACATCATTCAATAGTACCCTAAAAAAACCTTTTTTCCCCTTGCTAAATCCTGACCGCAAAAAAGCCTTTTCGATTTCCTGTGTTGTAATAATTGAGTTGTCTAATAATATGAGTTCAACATTGTGCTCAGATGCTATCTCTAGCAATTTCATTGTCAGTCTTGTGAGTAAAGTGGGACGAATTGAAGGAGACAAACAACTGGTTGATATTCGGAACAGTTTGACATGCAGAACTTTTTCTATTAGCGAATAGGCAATTATGGCAATAATTGCATCATCACTCTTAATTGTGAGCATATTGTTCTTTTGGGGGTTAGACATGAGCAATCGCAATTGTTGGTGAAAATCCCCAAGATGTTCACTTTGTTCAGACAACAGCAAATCGCAACCGATTCTCTTCAAATCAGTAGAGCTCATTTTAGCGTATTGTAGGTTTAGACCGGATAGCCTCGAAGGTATGTATTCCTCTTGTTTGCTCAACTCATCGACCGACAAAATGAATGCGCCAGGTGACATTATGCGAAGGCCATACTCATTTTCAAGAAACTCAGAGATTTTGTTGTTTAGCCACCCTTCATCGCGAGTAATAAAAGCAAGGGCGCCAGCTGTGATAGCATGGGCAATATGTGCGATATCTTGTTCAGTGTTGCCTGATATTGTTCCATTGATCTTTTGGCGGATATTCACAATAATTGTGCTGTACTCAGGTACGTTCGCATTATTAATTATATCAAACCGTTTAGCAAACTCCCTTGTTTCTTTCCGCAACTCCGTATTTGGCTGCGTATTAATCTCATGAAAAATTGTTTCGGCCACATAGTATGTGACGATATCTTTGAGATAATCAGCGCTGAGCTGTTTGCTTTCATCAGAGGAGCCATCAAATAAATCAATAACAATGTTTGTATCCAATACAGCCATGAAAGTGTTTTCTTTAATTTTAGAAGCAGCGTAATCGAACAGTGTATCATGGTAGTGAGCCCTATACCATACCGTCAAGGTTGTCGATTCTTTTTTTGATCGGCCCGGAGTTTCAGATATTGGAGTAAACCCGAGTCTTTTCCAAAATCCGTCTAATCCATAATCTCTACGACAGCGCAGTTTTATTGCATAAGTATGTGTGGTTTCTTGCACCAAACAATCCATAAGGGCTTTGGCGATGCCGGCCCCTCTTTGCTGGTTCGATACACATAAATGGACTATATAGGTCATGTCTTTTGTTGTACGAAACAAAAGATAACCCAATAAACTGTCTCCACTGCTTGCAATGATAATTCGCTTTTTAGTTGCATAATCATGAAACGCTTGTGCTGGCAAAAAGCCTAATGTGGTACTGTTTTGATCCCCCAACGCAATAACAGCCTCAAGGAAAGCAGAATTTTCATCTATGATTGATATTTGCAATACTGCCCCTCCTTTTGGGATACTGTTATTAAACTCGTTATGCAATGATCTATAGATAACGAAAAGTCCGCGCTTGCATCCACTAATTAATATGGCTTAGTTTTTCGCAAAACGAGCGCTTTGATTCATCCGTAAAGTTGCGGATATTAGCTTTGAAATATTCCACGGCCTCTTTTTCATTCCCTTTTTTGGCAAGGAGTTTACTCTCCATAATTATTATGGAATTCTTGTTATGATGAATTTTCCGTAGATTGTTGATTGCTGCCTCCATTTCTGCATGATCATTTAGAGCGGTTGCAACCTCAAAATGGATAGTATAGCAGTGTTTTCGATCTTCAGGGTATTTCCGTTCGGCTTGCTTGAGCAATTGATATGCAGAGGAATCCTTATGAACAACGCCAATGTACTGTGCTTTGCAGCGGATATGCATGCTGCATGCTTTGCGACTGTTAAGACCTTCTAAACTTGTTAACATAGACTCAATTAATCTGGTTTTTTCATCATCAAAGTTTCCAGTTCGAATCAACCCATCACAGTACGCCTGTATATGATATGGGTTGTTCGGATATCTTTCATAATTCTCCTTAGCTAAAATGTTTGCTTCCTTATACTGCTCAAGGTTCTGGTATATCAACACTAGTTCGCGTTTTGCCTTGGAATAATTTTCTCTAAGCGCTATAGCATCCTTGATGTAAGATAATGCCCGATCATTTTTTCCAATCTGACGATAATAGAATGCCATTAGAAAACAGTGTTCCGCTCCATGAATATGTTGAACTTCATCGAGGAACTCTCTTTTTTGCAACTTTGCCAACGCCGAACACAGAAGGTATCTAATTTCATAAAGGATTCTTTCATCTGCGTATGTATTATTCTCGAGTGCCTTTTTTGCTAGATTGACAACCTCAATATATTTTCCCTGACTATATGTATCAGACATACTCTTCAAATATACCGATGGGATGAGAAAATGAGCGGGGGGATCCTCTCCGGCCTTTATTGATTCCTTGAATACATATAAGAGATCAGGTGTGTTGGTAGATGATTCATCAATTTCGTCAAGCGTCTTTTTGATGAAAGAATTTAGACGTTCTTTATGGACGGCACTGACTATATAATCCGTGCGACCCACAAAATCGCGAATTGCGCCATTAAGACGAATATATTCTTTTAGCGCTCCTTCATAGTCATAAATAGAAAGTGAGAAGAACTTATCAAGTAACGCAATGCTTTCCTCGTCATTGACTAATAATGAGTAAATTAACTCCAAGCTGACACTGTCAAATTCCGCGAGGAGAGCCAATATGTTTTTAGCTTTTTCATTCCCTTCAAACTCGGACAGAATTACTTGTACTTCACGAAGATTATATTCTGTCAGTTGAATATAATCCTTTTTTTTGAAGTTGACTATTCCGCGCGTTTGAATAATCTCAACAGCACGTAGAACTTGCATAGGATATCCGGTTAGCAAATCTCCCACGAATTGTACATCTTCGGAAGGGAGTTCAATTTTATTGCGCCTTAAGGCACGTGTTAATAGTCCGATTCTCTCTGACTTGTCAAGTTCAGGCACTTGCATAACAATAGTATTATCCATATTGCGTATAGTTTCCCAAGAGGGACGAAATCTTGATATGATAGAAAAAGTAATCTTTGGATTGATGCTTTGATGATTAGTTAGTTCTTCAAACCAAGATGCAACATTGCCTAGGTAATCAATAATACACCCGTCGTCTTCAATCTGTAGTATTTCCTTAGCCTGTTGAAGTTCTTGAAGCAATTGTATCGCCAATTGTATCTTCTCTTTGTAGTCAGCTTTCGCAATTTGTAAAAAAGAAACTTCTTGCGTCAATCCAAGGTCTTGTACTTTTAGAACAAAATCCTCAAGACTTTCCTGATAAGATAATGATATTACTGGGAACTCGTAATTAATCCCAATAATATCGCCTTTTTTTAAGCATTCACGAATAAGGCTCTTCCTTCCGATGCTTTTTATTCCAGACCCCACAACTGTAACCAGCGGGCTTCGCTCATAGTTGTCTAATCGTTCTTCGAAATCCTTAATGAGTTCGTTCCGTCCGACAAACAAATCGTCGAATGGATGACCACAACTATAACGATTCCAAGTAATGTCTTTATACCGTTCAGATATTAGTTTAGCCGCCTTATTAGGCCTGGCGATATATTTGAGATTATATTGGGTCAACCAATCAGGAATTCGTTTATCCTGATGGGTGATTTGAGGGTCAACTATTAAAGGGAAAATCCTATTTAGACGATGTTCTTCAAGCCCTTTGTATGCGTTTGCGAGTTCTTCTTGCACCCAGTCACTATCTAAAGCCGAATCGGATAAAAGAATTACAAATAGGTCAGTTTTCTCAAGATAATTAAGAATCTCATCTAGTGTCTTTTCGCCCGGACGAAAAGTGACTGCGTCATATACTACCCTTTCTTCCCCATGCTGATCAGTCAATCGTCGAACCACATGTTCAACATATTTTTTTTTGTCTGAGCTAGCATGTGAAATGAATATTCTATGCATCTATTACACTCTCCCTATTGCTTTTAAAATGTATTTACTATCGCTATGGTTGACGAACAGGTATCAGTATAGCCATAATTGATATTTACTATAACATAGTATTATTCAAAAATACACCATTTAATATCTGCAAACCGTGATATTTTACTAAGACTCTCTATTGCTAAAAAATATAGATTTTCGCCTCTAAAACCCTAATTTCCCTAATTCTAGAGTTTCTCAACCATCACATGAAACGCATCACCCGACTTGACACAGAGGATAAGGCCATCGCCCTTTGTCGTCTCAGCCATCTGCCTAACCCACGTTATGGGGGAGCCCTCTAAATGAATGGCCCGGTATTCCTCTAGTATATCTTGCAGTACTTGCAACATTTCTGCTGTGTCCATGAAAATACACCTCCAAGTCATTTTGGAGGTGTATTGGAACGCGAGACACATCTGCCTGTCAAGACGCATAATAAGCGCACTTCCAACTAGTCCCAAGGAGTGGCGCTTATTACTTTTTAGTCCCAACCGCTTAACGGTATT
>CAYRFC010000005.1:25033-38730 GCA_964423365.1 uncultured Oscillospiraceae bacterium | reverse complement strand
AACTGTACTATTGGCTTGCAGGCCGGGAATGGCCTCCTATGAGCCAGCGGAGTGGAGGGCGGGTATTTGGCCCTGCCGGAACCGCCGCCCCAGCCAAAGGGCAGGGGGGATGGCCGCCAGCAAACACAGCCCCTGCCACAGCAGGCGTTCCTTCAGAAGCACGTCGCGCCAGCCGGGCGCCATGGCCCAGAATTGCCGCAGGGCGTCTTGTGCCTGCCGCCATAGGCCGGCCCAGTAGCCAAAATCGCTCCACCGGGTGGGCAGCAGCGTGCTCGGCAGCTGAGACAAAAGAAGGGGCAGGGCCAGCGCAAGGAAGCACAGACACGCGAAAACCAGCATTTGCCCCCGGATGCTGCGGAAAGGGTGCAGCGCGCGCAGCAAAAGAAGAAGGAGCCACAGCGCAAGCAATACGGCGGGCAGAAAGGCCGCCGCCTGCATCAGCCCCCCCACAGTGCCGCCCAGCACAAGGGCAGTGGGGGTGCCCAGCCCCGCAGTTTGGGCGAAGGCCAGTGCCTGCTCCCGGCCCGGCCCGGCCTGCTGGCCCCAAAGCTCGGCGGCCATCCAGCCGGTGGCAGGGGTGCTGAGCCCTTCGCTGAGCAGCAAAAGAGCCTCGTCGCCTTCAAACACGCCACGCACGGTGTACCGGCGGCTCTCCACCCTCACCTCCTTTCCCAGCACATCCCCACTGCCCCAGAGCAGCCAGGCGGCTTGCCGTGAAAGGGCGCAGCCGCCCTCATCGGTAAAGCCGGGGCTGCCCCCCAAAAGGTAGGCGGCCGGGTAAACCGCGTTTCCCTCCCCACTGTATCGAATGCTTCGCATCTCTGCGGAATACAATTCGCTTTGTGCCCGCTGGGTTTCCTCCCGCCAAAAGCTGGGCAGGAAGCCGGTTTCCTTCTGGATGGCGTACTGCCGGGCGGCTTTGGCCTGTGCGGCGCTAAGGGGGAGGCCAAAGCGCAGCGAGGCACCGGGGTAGAGCGCCCCGGCGGCCAGGGCATTTTGCAGCCCCAGCCAGAGGGCAGACGCCAGCCAAAGCCACAGAAGCCCGGCCAGCAAAGCAGATTTGGCGCTGCGGGGCACCCTTTCGGCGCGGCTCATGGTGTGTTCACCCGCACCCGGTCGCCCGCGCTCAGGGCCTTGTTGCTGCCGGAGACAACCCGTGTTTCGGGGCCGAGTGGGCCGTCTACCGCCACACTTGTGTCATCCTGCGCCAGCAGCGTAACGGGAATTTGTACAAGCTGCTCCTCTTTGCCCAGCACGGTATCGGTTTCCTCCACAGCCAGCAGGTAATATCCGCTGCTGCTGGCGTGCAGGGCCCCCAGCGGCAGGATGAGGGAGTAGCTGTTTTCTTGCAGGGAGAATTTGGCGCGCAGGCCCTCTCCGGCCTTCCAGTCTCCCTCCTCCAGGCGGATGGTGGCCATGACCTGGCCGTTCTCGCCTGGGGCGGAAAAGGCCTCTAAGGTGCCGGGGCGCACGCTGGGGGCAAAGAGACTGCTGCTCTCCGGCACCAGCTCGCAGGCGGCCCCAAGCTGCAATTTTTCGGCCTCCTTTCCGGGCAGCTCCACCTCGGCCACAAAGCCCTCACTTTCATCACTTAGGGTGAGGAGCGGGGTTTCCCCCACGGTTTCCCCGGCAGCCGGGCTGTTTTGCACCACGCCGCCCTTTTCGGCAGGCCAAATGCCGCCGCCTGCCACAAGGATGTTCAGCTCCTCTATCCGTTCCTTGCTTTTTTCCATGTCCAGCACAAGGGTATGGGCAGCGGCCTTGTTTTGGCTGGCCGTGTCTGTGGCGGCTGTGCGGGCGGCTGCGTTTTCGGCCTGGGCAGCGGCCAGGGACTGCCGGGCGCTCTCCTCGGCCCGGGCGGTGCTTGTTTGGTTCTCGGCGGCCTCTGTTCCGGTGGTTTGCAGGGCCTCTGTGGCCTCCTGCACCTTGGCATTTGCCTCGGCCAGGGCGGCCTCTGCGGCAGCCCGGGCCTCGGGGGAGGCATCCGGCGGCACAGCCTCCAGGGCCGAGGCCGCCGCCGCTGCCGCCGCATTCGCGGCGGCCAGCACTTGCTGGGCCGCAGCCAGGGCGGCCTCGCCCTGGCTGCGGGCAGCGGCGGCGTCCTGCTGGGCCCAGGCGTAGCTGTTTTGTGCGTTGGTCAGGGCTGTGCCATCCACCACCTGGCCGTGCTGCAAGCCCTGCCACTTGGCCTCCATTTCGCCCAGGGCCGCCCGCTCCCGTTCCAGCTGCTCCTCCAGCGTGGGCAGGTCAAACTGCACCAACCCGTCCCCCTCCTTCACGCTCTGCCCGCTTCTCACCAGCACCTTCTCCACCAGCAGGGCCTTGGGGGCGTAGAGGGCCAGCTCTCCCGCAGCTTTCACAGCGCCGCTTGCCTCCACACTCTGCACAAGGTCGCCGTTTTGTGGCCTCACCGTCTCCACCACGGGCAGGGTGGCGCCCGCCGTGCCCCGGGCCACCAGGGTAAGCACCAGCAGCAGGGCCAAAAAGCGCAGAATATTGTAAAAATACCGTTTTTGGCGGGGGTCATCAAAATGGGGGAGCGCCATACGGCGGCGTGGCTTTTCATAGAGAACCGCCAGCTCGGCCTCCTCCTCCGGCAGCACAATGGCTTCCTTTTTCCATACCTCGGGGCTTCTGTGGAACATCCTCGTCACTCCTTCACACCAGCCGCCTGAATGCCAAGCTGCAAATATTTTTGGCCGAATAAAAATACCAGTACCGCGGGCGTCATCATAAGCAGGGCGCTGGCCATGGAAAGGCCCAGCTTTTCCGCCGTTATCTGCGGCAGATAGAGCGAGAGCGGCCAGAGCGCTTTTTCCCGCAAAAAGAGCATGGGCTGCTCTATGGCGTTCCAAACCTCCAAAAAGCCCAGCACAAGGGCCGACAGTATTCCCGGCGTGCCCAGCGGCAGGCCCACCCGCCAAAAGGTGGTCCATGGCCCGGCCCCGTCTATAGAGGCCGCCTCCAGCATGGCACGGGGCACGGCGTCAAAGCTGCGGGCCATGATGAACACGGGAAAGGCGGAAAATACGAAGGGAAGGCTGACCGCCCAGTGGGTGTCCATCAGGCCCAGGGTATTCATAATCAAATAGCTGGGCACCATGGTAACGGCAAAGGGCAGAAGCATCAGCATAAGGTAGAGGGAAAACAGCAGCCGCCGCCCCCGGAAACGAAGGCGGGAGAGGGCCCAGGCCGCCGGGGCCCCCACCAGAAACTGCCCCAGCACAGCGGGCAGGGCAATGGCAAGGCTGTTCCAGAACATCACAAAAAACTGGGGGGTGTCCAGCAGCAGCTCTGCCAGGGGCTGCAGGGTGGGGTAGCTGGGCAAAAGCGGCCAGCTCGCCATGCCCTGCGTTTCGGCCAGCACAGGGCCAACACGCGCGTTCAGCTCGCCCAGGCCCAGCAGGGCGCCGCTTGCCATAAACCACAGTGCCCACCACAGGGGCAGGCAGGCCAGCACCAGCAACACAGCCGCCAGCAGCCGGCCAAGGCCCCGTGTCCATCGTTGGGCTTTCATCTCAGTCTGCCTCCTGTAGGTAGTGTTGGATGAGCCAAAGCAGCACAAGCAGGGCGGCGCACAGCAGCACGGCGGCGGCACACAGGCGGCTTACATCCAGGTTTACAAACCAGTTGTTGAACAGGTGCTGCAAGAGGTAGATGCTGCTGTGCGGGTGGGCCCCGGCCACCAGATAGGCCTCGCGGAACACCTTAAAGCAGTTGAGCAGGGAGAGGATGGCCACCAGCCCCAGGGTGGGTAAAAGCCCCGGCAGGGTGATGTGTAAAAAGCAGCCCAGCGGCCCCGCCCCATCCACACGGGCGGCCTCGTAGCGGCTGTCCGGTATTCCGTCCAGCCCGGCCAGCCACAAAATCATGTCATAGCCGCTGTTTTTCCACAGGTAGGTAACGATTAGCACCCAAAAGGCGGCCTCGCTTCCCATAAAATCCACCGGCTGGGCCCCGGCCTTTTGCAGCAGGGCATTCGCCAGCCCGTTTTGGTGGAACACCACCTGCCATAGCAGCACGGCACTGGCCACCGGCAGGGCCATGGGCAGCAGCAGGCTGGTCTTAAACTGCCTGCCGCCCCCGCGCCGCCCCCGCACCAGCAAGGCCAGCGCCAGGCTGCCTGCCAAGAGCAAAGGCAGGCAGACGGCAATGAAACGGGCGGTGTTGGCGCTGGCCTGGCGGAAGGCCTCGTTTTGCAGCACGGAGCGGTACACGCTGCCCCCCACAAAATGGCTGCCTCTGGCATCAAAAAAGCTGCGGCGGAGGGTATCGGCAAAAGGGAGCAGGAAGAAAAGGCCAAGGCCCAGCAGGCTGGGAGAGAGGAAGAACAAGGCGGCCAGGCCCTCACCTCTTGGTCCAGGGCGGTGTTTTGGCATCGAAGGCCTCTGTTTTTTTCTGTGCATCAGCTCTGCCGCTCGGCCAGGTAGGCGGTGGTGTCTTTTTCGGCCTTGGCGATGGCTTCCTCTAGGCCCAGCTCCCCGGTGCAGTAGGCCTTGGCCACCGCAAACACAGTCTCCCGCAGGCTCTCATCCACCAGCATGGGCTGGCCCGCCGCCTGCAGCACCGCGTCAAAGGTAAAGGCCAGCTCACGGTTGTCCGCGTCTTTTGTGTTGTTTTGCAGCTCTTGTAGCGCCGCCATCTGGGCGCGGCTGCCCTCGGCGGTAACGGGCAGGCCGCCGCCCACACGCTGGCTCTGGCAGGTGAGGGAAAGGGCACATTGCACAAAGGCCAAGGCCAGCTCGGTTTTGGTACTGGCGGCATTCACAGCCAGCAGGCTGGCAGGCACCCAGCAGTTTTCGCTCAGGCCGGGGAAGGCGCGGGCCTCCGTTCCCTCCACCTCGTCCATAAACGCCAGCACCTGCATATCCTGCACCGTAAAGCCACCGTAATGGCTTCTATTGGAGACATACCACAGGGCTGAGCCCTCCAGCAGCACGGCACTGCCCATTTCGTCGGTGGATATACCCATTAAACCGCTGGGCCGCCCTTCCTCTCCATATTCGGTCAGCCTGCTTTTGTCGGAAAAGGTCTTCAGCGCCTCCAAAAACAGGCCCAGCTTTTCCTGCTCCAGCTTTCCATTTTGGAACAGGGCCGGGGCGCTGCTGTTCCACAGGAGGTCATAGGCTTCCCGCAGGGTATTGAAGTCCAGCGCCGGGCGCTCCTCTTCGGGCAGCTGGGCAAACACATCACCGGTCTCGGGGTCAATTTCGGGGGGTGCTTTCCCCTGGCGAACCAGCGCCAGCAGGGCGTCCAGGCTGGCCGCTTCATCCAGGGCGCCGCTCTGCCCCAGCAGCACGGGCGGCTGCCAGCGCAGCGGCAGGCTAAAGGTTCCCTTGTCGCCCACAAAGGGGCTTTTCAGCTTTTCCTCCATCCCGCTTGTGTCCACACCCTGGGTCAGGTCATACAGCAGGCCCCCTTCGGCGTACTGGGTGGCGGGGCAGCCGTCCAGCACCAGCAGGTCGGGGCCTTCCCCGGCCAGCATCTGGGTGTTTAGGGTTTTGATGGCATCCTCGGCGGTTAGGCTGCTGTTTTCGGGAAGGGCAACCTCTACTTCCACCGTAACACCGGGGTTTTGGCTGGCAAACTCGCTGATGGCCCCACGAAGAACGTGGTTTTCGCGCAGCATCCAGAGGCGCAGGCTTTTGCTTGGGTCAAGCATTGCGTCCGGGTCGAAGGTATATCTCTTAATAGAGGCCTTTCCCCCGGTGGCCAGGCTCATGAAAAAGCTGCCGTCTGCCTGTGCCAGCAGGGTATCCAGGCGGGTGCCGGGCGCGCCAAAGGCATAGCCCGCGCCATCCATCAGCTTTTTTGTCTCACTGCCCAGCTCGGTCAGGGCATTGGCGTCGGCCAGGTACAGCTTTCCCTCATCCGTCGCGTCCAGGCCAAGGCTCATGTTGAATTCCATAGAGGAGGCGCTGGCGTCCACATCGGGCCCGGCGCTGCCGTCGCTTAGCTTGCGTGTGCTGATTTCTCCGCCATAGCCCAGCAGGTACAGGGTGTCGCTGCTGGCGGCCGCCGCCGGCCCCATGGGCTCGGTTACGTCGGCCACCTGTTTTCCGGTGGCGACGTCATAGAGAATGGAAAAAAACTGGTTTTCTGTGGTGACACCGCCGCCGGTTTCGGCCTCGGCCTCGGGGGTGCTGCTGCCCGGCGGGGGTGGCTCCGTATCGGCCGGGGCTTCAGGCTGCGCCGCTTCACTGCCGGGTGCGGCGCTGCTGTCCTCTGCGTCGTCTGCGGGCGCCGCGGCATTCCCAAAGCCATAGCCATAGCTCATCAGCAGCCGCCCGCCGGGCAGGGCCTGCAGGCCTGTCACAGCCGGGTCTTTGCCCGCGGCGGCCAGCTCGGTGTAGCCCTCCAGCTCCAGCGGGCTGATATCCCCACTGGGGCTCACCTTCACCAGCTCGCTGGGGCCGCGGCTGCCATCGTCCTTATAGTTGGGAAGCTCTGCCACCAGGCTGCCGTCCTCCAGCAGGGCCGCGCGCCGAATCCCGTCAAAACGTTCGTCACTGGCGCCGGGGCCGGGGCCTTGCTGCCAGCTTTTGCCGCCGTCGGCGCTTTCGTAGCGGTTCGCAAAGCTGTCGTCATAGCAAACCAGCTTTTCCTCCGGCTGGCGGAACAGGTGCCAGCGGCTGCTTTCCCCATCGGGTGTGACGTCGGTCTCCACATATCGGCCAGAGCCGCCACCCGCGGAAGAACCACTGCCGGAGCCCTCCGATGGGGCCGTGCCGCAGGCGCCAAAAAAAACCGCTGCCAGAAGCAGGGCCATAAAAGGGATGCTGTGTTTTTTCATTTTCTTGCCTCCTGATGCGGGGCAAACTTCGGGCGGCACCGCACAAAGCGATGGCAGCCCTGGCCCCGTTGCTTCCCGCAGTATAGCCTGCGGCGTCTTAAAAAATCCTGTAAGCTTTCTTCCAGGTTTCTTCAAGGTAGCCTTTGGTATACTGGGCATAGCAATATTGTTTTCGGAAACAAAAAAATACCGGCTATGGTATACTGGATAGGGTATTTTTTACCATGCCCAAAAGGCGAAAATCGGATAGAGGTAGCTCCATGCGGATACTGATGATAGAGGATGACCGGGAACTGTGCGATGCCGTGGCCATGCAGCTGCGGCAGGCGGGTTACGCGGTGGATATGAGCCATGACGGGGAGGAGGGGCTGTATTTTATGCGGCAGAATGCGTACGACCTTGTGCTGCTGGACAGAATGCTGCCTCTTTTGGACGGGCTTTCGGTGCTGCGCGGCGCACGCAAGGCGGGCATAGCCACGCCGGTGCTGCTGCTCACGGCGCTGGGCCGTGTGGGCGACCGTGTGGACGGCCTGGATGCCGGGGCCGACGACTACCTGACAAAACCCTTCGACATGCGGGAACTGCTGGCCCGGGTACGTGCCCTGGCCCGCCGCCCCGGTGAGATACAGACCCGGGAGGAGCTTCGCTTTGGCGATTTGCTGCTTGACCTCTCCGCCCTCACCCTGGAAGGGGAAAAGGCGCGCTGCACCCTTTCTAAAAAGGAGGGGGAGCTGCTGGGTGTGCTGATGAAAAGCGAGGGGCAAACACTGTCTCGCGTGGTGCTGTTTGGGCGGGTGTGGGGCCCGGACGCCGGGGTGGAGGACGCGAACCTGGACAGCTACGCCCATTTTGTGCGCCGGCGCCTGGCGGCTGTGAGCAGCCGCGTGAAGCTGGTGACGGTGCGCGGGGTGGGCTACCGCTTGGAGGTGGGCCCATGCTGAAAAAGCTTCGCCGCCGTCTGGCTGTCATTTTCACCCTTTTTACCGGGGCTGTGCTGGCCGCCGTGCTGGCCTTTTCACTCTGGACGGCCATCCAAACGGAGATGGCCGCCAACGAATTGGCTTTTTCCACACAGTTCTCTCAGGTACTCTCGCAGCTGCTGGGGCAGGGGGCGGAGGAAGGGGCGGAGAACAAGGTGGTGGCAGAAAGCGCCCCCTTCCTGCTCTCGGTGCGCCAAAACGGAAAGGAGCTGCCCCTTGTTTCCGAAGCGGGCTGGACGCCGCGCACTTCCCGTGATTTGCTGCTGGAGAGAGCGAGTCAGATGGCGGAAATATCGGGGAGCGAGGTGTTTTACCCTGGCAATGCCGTGGAGATGCTGATAGAAGCGGATGGGAGCACAGCCGTGGCCAGCGCAGCAGCCGATGTGCCGGAAGCCATCGCGGGCGGCACCGCCGAGGCAAGCGCGGCGGCCAACACAAAAGAGGATACGGGCTCGCGGGAAGTCAATGGCGCGGCCGAGGCCAGCACGGATGGCAGTATGGTCATCACGGTGGCAGGCGATGTAAGGATAGAGGGGCTGAGTATTTTTACATTGCGTGGGGACGCGGGGGAGCAATATATGGCCAGCCATGTATTGCTGGGAACCGGTGAGATGAATGACCCCTATGAGGTGACACTTTTACAGGAACTCAGCGGCCGAAACCGCGCCATTCTGATGATATGCCTTGGCTATGCGGCCCTGCTGCTGGGGGGGCTGCTGCTGCTTTTTCTGGTAAACTGGCTGCTGGCAAAGCTGGTGCTGCGGCCCACGGCGGCTGCCATGCAGCAGCAAACCGATTTTGTGGCCGCTGCCAGCCACGAGCTGCGCAGCCCCCTGGCCGTGGTGCGCAGCAGCCTTTCCGCCGGGCGGGCGGCCCAAGAGAAAGAGGAGGCGCAAAAATACCACCGTGCCGCCGAAGCCGAGGCCGCCCGAATGAGCCGCCTGGTGGAGGATTTGCTGCTGCTGGCCGGGGGCGACGCAGGCCGCTGGCAGCTGCGGCGCGAGGAGGTGGACATGGACACCCTGCTGATAGAAGCCCGGGAGCGTTTTCTGCCGCAGGCGGCCAAAAAGCAGGTGGCCCTGTGCCTGAGCCTGCCGGAGGAAACCCTGCCCCCCGTGGCGGGAGACCGGGACCGCCTGGGCCAGGTGCTGAACATCCTGCTGGACAATGCCTTGCAGTATGCGCCGCCGAACAGCGAGGTGAGGCTGGAGGCAAGGCTGCAAAAAAACAAGCTGGCCTTGCTGGTGCTGGACCACGGCCCCGGCATAGCAGACGAAATAAAGCCCCGTGTTTTTGAACGCTTTTACCGCGCCGAGGAAAGCAGGGCGGACAAAAACCATTTTGGGCTGGGGCTTTCTGTGGCGCAGGAGCTGGCCGAGATGCACGGGGGCCAGCTTCTGGTGCAGGACACACCGGGCGGCGGCGCCAGCTTTGTGTTTCAGCTTCCCCAGCGCGGGCCGGCGGGCAAAGGGGATGGCACACACAAAAACCTGTAAAAGCATGGAGAGGCGCGCCCTGCAAAAGGGCGCGCCTCAGCGTGTCTATATCACATCGGCCTTGATAAAAGGCTAAAAGTTAAATTTTTCTTGCAGCTGTTTTTCCGCATAGGCGGAGACATCGGCATAAATTTCCTGAAAAGCCGCCAAAACCTGCTTTCCCCTGGGGGTGAGCTGGGTGTTGCCCCGGCTGTGCCCGCCTTTCTCTGAAACCACCACGGCAAAGCCCAGCTCCTCCTCCATGGTGTGCAGAATGCGCATGGCTTTGGTGTAGCTCATGCCCATGGCTTCGGTGGCTTTTTTGATGGAGGCAAAGGTTTCAATTTTTTCCAGCAGCTCCATGGGCCCCACAGACAAAAAGGGCTTGGTATTTCCTATTTTTAGGCGTGTAACAATCCACACGGGTGCCCGCCCCCCCTCTCTGTTTTTCTGCCAATGGAACATAGGCCCGCCGCCCGGTGCTGCGCGGGCAAGCATACTAAAAATAATACCCCAATTGCCTCCCAGCGTCAATGCGAAGAAAAAAACGGCCCGATACAAAAATGATACATTCTATGTTACAATAAAAGCGGTATAAAGCGCTATTACAGTTTCTCAAAAGGTTGCGCAGCAGGCTTTTGCTAGAAACTGTTGTGCAGCGCCTGTTTTTTCGTGTATTTATGCGCTACAGTTTGTTGATTTGCTGTAAAAATGCTGCAGAGTTTTTTGCAGGGGGAAACACCAAGGGGGGAGCCATGCTTCATGTGCTGGTGGTGGAGGACGACCCAAACATTGCCGGGCTGATAAGCCTTACCTTGCAGGCACCGGAATACCGCTGTGTTTGCTGCCATGACGGAGAAATGGCGGCAGATATGCTGGAGGAAAAGGACTATGACCTGGTTTTGCTGGATGTGATGCTGCCGGGCTATGACGGATTTACCCTGATGGAATATATCGGGCCGCTGGGCATGCCGGTGATTTTTCTCACGGCAAAGGCGGCACTGAAAGACCGGGTGAAGGGCCTGAAGCTGGGCGCAGACGACTATATGGTGAAGCCCTTTGAGCCGGAGGAGCTGCTGGCCCGGGTGGAGGCGGTGCTGCGAAGGGCGGGAAAAGGCGTGGATGAGGTGGCCATATACGACGCCGTGATTCATCTGCCCTCCCGCAGGGTGCTGCAAAAGGGCCGCCCTGTGCCGCTTACCCACCACGAATATGACCTGCTTTTGATGCTGGTGCGCAACCGGGGTGTGGCGCTGTACCGCGACGCCCTGTTTGAGGAGGTGTGGGGGGAGGAAAGCCCGGAGGGGAGCCGTACCTTGGATTTGCACATCATGCGGCTGCGGCAAAAGCTGGGCTGGCAGGGCAGGATAAAAACCGTATACAAGGTAGGCTATATGCTGGAGAAAGAATCATGAAATTCTCTCACAAGCTTTCTCTGTTTGTCATTGCGCTCACTGGGGTGCTATTTGCCCTGGGCGGCGCTTTTTTGGTATACACGGTGTTCCAGAACCATCTTTCCGACACGGTGGCGGGCAGCACCAGCCAGCATATTTTGGAGCGGTACTCCCTGGAGGCCGACATGCTGGCCACCCAAACGGCGGGGCTGCCGGTGGACGCCGGCTATCTGCGCCGCTATGGAGAGCGGAAAACGGGATATTTGGGCGAGGCCGGGCGCTGGATGGCCCTCTATCTTGGCGGGGAGGAGGTGTACACCAACCTGCCCCCCTGGCTTCCCGGCGTTTTTGTGCAAGAGGCGCGGGAAGCAGGCGGCGAGCAGTATATCCTGCGCAAAACCGGGGAGGCCGTTTTGCTGCTGCTGGCCAGCAACAGCGGGCAGGGGGAGGAGGAAATCACCCTGCTCAGCTGCTATGATATCAGCCCGGTGTATGCGCAGCGCCAGCAGAACCTGCTTTTCCTTTTGGGGCTGTGCGCGGTGATTCTATTGCTGGCCGCGGGGAGCGTGTTTGTATTTTCGGCCTTTCTCACCCGCCCCATAGGGCATTTGAATGAGGCCAGCCAAAAAATAGCCGCCGGGAACTACCGGCAGCGGGTGGAGATTCACACCAGGGACGAGGTGGGCCAGCTAGCGCAAAGCTTCAATGCAATGGCCGCCACACTGGAAGAAAAAATAGACGCCATGGAGTTATCCCTGCGGCAAAAGGATGATTTTGTGGCGGCTTTCACCCATGAGGTGAAAACACCCATGACCACCCTGGTGGGCTATGCCAAGCTGCTTCGGCTGAGAGAGCAGCCGCCCGAGGTGCGCCAGCAGGCCGCCGCCGCCATTTTTCATGAGGCGAAGCGCTTGGAATCCCTCAGCCGGCACTTGCTGGAGCTGATGGGCCTTGGTGAAAAAGAGCCAGAGCTGGAATGTGTGAAGCTGGCGTGGGTGGTGGCTTTTTTCCAGCGCTCCCTGTCGGCGGAAAATCTGGCCGGGGCGGAACTGCTCTACACAGAGGAGGAACCCTTTTATATATTGGCACAGAAGGACTTGCTGGCCGACCTGCTGCGCAATTTGGTGCTGAATGCGCTGGCAGCCGGGCCGAGGGATGGCCGGGTGCTGCTGCATGCCCGGCGCCAGGGCGGTGCCTGCCGGGTGACGGTGACGGACAAAGGCCGGGGTATTCCCGCTGCAGAACTGGCGCGGATATGTGAGCCGTTCTATATGGTGGACAAGGCCCGGCGCCGCAGAGAGGGGGCCAGCGGGCTGGGGCTTTCTATCGCAGAGCGCATTGCCCGGCTGCATGGAGGCGGCCTGGAGTTTAAGAGTGTGGAGGGGGAGGGCACAGAGGTGAGCTTTTCCGTTGCGCTGTGCCCCCACGCAAAGGAGGCGGCAGAATGAAGGCGGAGAAGAAGATGAGCGGAAGCTGGGCTGTGGCGGCCGCAGCTGTGGGGCTTTTGATGCTGGGCTGTGCCTTGCTTCCCTTTGGTTTGTTTGCACAGCTGGACGCAGCCTCTTTTCAGGGGGCATTGCCCCGGCAGCGCACGGCAGGGCGGCTGGCCGCCACGGCAGAGGATATCTACCTGGTGCGGGCGGTGCATGCCCGCAGCGAGCGGCAGCAAAATGCCGGGCAGGCCGCTCCTGTGTCCTCTGCCATTTCCCTGCGCGAGGTACAGGCCGACCTTGCCGGGCTGCAAGAGGCAGGGGTGTGGCCGGAGGAGCTGCTGCGTGAAGTGGAAGCCCTGCTGGCCGGGGAGGGGGCCGCTTTTACCCAGACGGACGACCGGTGCGGGGCAATCTTGGTGCGCTGCCACCTGGCCGAGGAAGCCAAGTTCTCTTTTGCCTATGAGAAAGAGGAGGTGACCGGAACCGTTCTGCGGATGTGGGAGCTGGGCGCCCTGCCGGAATGGCCCGGGGAAGAACCGGCCCCCAGCCAGGCACTGGAAAGCTACACGGCCTATTGTGGGCTGGGCGGGATAGGGGACTGGCAAGAGGTGGGTGGTTATTATGCGGCGGCCACGCAAAGCGGGGACGCCAAGCTGCTGCTTTACTACAATAACCCTTTTGCATTTGGGCTTGCGGCAAAGCTATGATGTTTTTGATACATTTTTGATACACGGGAGGAGTATACTGCCCCCAGTGCATCCAGGTTCTCTCAATAACGGGTGCCCACAGGAGGAACAAAGCATGAAACAGCCAAAACAGAAATTTTTCGCTCTACTGCTGGCCCTGCTGCTGGCCTGGCCGCTGGCCGCCTGCGCGGCGGCCTCCACCGAACAGGCATCTTCCCCCTCGCAAAAACCAGAAACGCCCCCGGCCTCTGCGCCGCAGGAGGAGCAGGTCCAGCCCGGCGGCCAGTTACGCTGTCTTTTTATGGAGCCAACCCCCGCTGCAACCGAGGATGGTTTTTTCACTCTTGTCGGGGAGGTAATGCCTGAAAAATCAGAAAACGGGAATTTTTACTATGGTTACCGGCTGTATTTTCACGATTATGCCACACGGCAAAGCAGGCCGCTGGAGGTACCCGGCACCGAGGGAGGGTATCTGGCAGACGACAGCTCTCAGCAGCCAGGGTTTATACTGACGGCGCAGGACAGGCTCATTGTGCTGTGTGGCAACCGGATTGAAAGCATGAACTATGACCTCACAGACAGAACCACGCTGTACACCTTTGAAGAGGGTGGGACATTTGGGCAGTTACTGACAGATGACCGATATTTGTATATTGAATGGCATATAGTGGGCAGGAACATAGGTGACCCTGTCCCGATTGGCCGACTGGACCTGACCAGCGGTGAATACGAAGATTTTTTCGAACTGGAGAACGAGCGGATGCTGGCCGGAGTCTATCAGGACAAGATGATTCTTTCCGAACTGGAGTTTCCGGAGGCGGACGAGCTGGTGAAAGAAATTCGTTATTACACACTCGACCCTGCCACAAAAGAGACAGCAGAGATGTACACTGTTGATTCTGGGGGACGCGGTTTGACGGAGTGTATGCCAGCCGG
>CAYRFC010000005.1:0-24933 GCA_964423365.1 uncultured Oscillospiraceae bacterium | reverse complement strand
TGGAGCTGATTGAGATTGCCGGAGAATACCAGGACTGGTATATTGTGGCAGCGGATGGTGTGAATGGCACCACCTGGGCGATGAACGAAGCGGGAAAACCCGAGATCCTGGATATCCCCGCAGGGGCAAATATCTACGACTATACCTTAGCTCCTGCCTCCACCGACTATGTCGTACAATATGCCCTGGTGAATAAAGAAGACTACTGGCAGGGCAAGGTGGATTACATCCCTTTTACCATCATGCCCCTGCCGGGGGCGGCCTCTCAGAGCCAGTGAGGAGGGAAAACATGGGGAATTCATTAAACCACAAAAAAGTGGGCTGCATTCTGCTGGCGGGCTTGCTTTTGCTGTTGGGTGCCTGCACAGGCAAAGGCGGGGAGGAGGAGAGCTCCGCCACCCTCTCCCTGCCCGCCGCTGCCAGCGGCCCCGCCAAAAGTGCTGCGCCTGCCCCGGCGGAGATAGACCGGGAGCTGCGGGAGGTGGGGTATCGCCGCTCTGCCACCAGCCCTTCTGGGGATGGCATATATAGCGTGGAACTGGAACTTATCCCGGAAAAATCCAAAAACGGGCAGTTCCTTTGGGGTAAACGACTGTATTTCCATGATTTTGCCACACGCCAAAGCCGTCCGCTTCATGTGCCGGGCACCGAAAACGGGTATTTGTATGAAGATAAAGACCAATTCATTCCACTGTATTTTGTTGTAGGCGAAAAGCTGGTATTGTTAAGTAACGGGAAAGTGGAAACTCTGAATTTGGACCTAAGTGGCCGGGAAATACTATTGGAAACATCTGCCGAATCCTTCACTGGACAGAGCGTGTTTGCGGATGAGCAGTATATATATATGGTGCTGTTCAAATGGGAGCAAGAGCAGCCTGTTCAGCAAATGGTGAAGCTAGATGTAGTAAGAGGTGATATTTCCATTTTCTACACCCTATCCGTTGAAGAATCTTTGGCGGGGCTGTATGAAAACCTATTTGTGTTGGAGGTGCCGGAATATCGGGAAACCGGCGGAGCGGCGAAAACTGTGCAATTTGATACCCTGCACCCCGATACAGCCGCCCGTGAGGAACTGTTCACTTTACAGGCGAATGAAGATGGCTTCAATAGTTGTTATATCACAGAGGACTACGTGTTTTGGCAAAATATAGGAGAGCCCAGCTTTCGTCTGCAAAGCCTGACAAGCGGCGAAACCGTGGACTTTCAGGAGGCGGAGCCAGCTCATTACTACGCCCTTCGCCCCCCCCTCTGCGCCATGGACGGGCGCTTACTTGTGATGGCCCAAGGGAGAGACGGTGCGACACAGAGGTATCTATATGTGGATTTAACGACCATGGAACTGGTGCCCATACAGACAAATACCACAAATAAAAATGAGGGGTACCCTGTGGAATACCCCTTTGTTCTGGCCTCCTATGAGGACTATTATTTGCTGGCAACCGATGTTTTGAAGGGTGAGACCTGGGCCTTCACTGTGGAAGGCGAAGTGGTTCAAATGGAAATCCCCGAAGAAACCGACCCCGCAGACTTGGGGCTGGAAGGGTATACTGCCGATAGGATTGCACAATATGTTCTGGTGAACAAGGAGGACTACTGGCAGGGCAAAGATAATTATATCCCATTCACCATTATGCCCTTAAGCTAAGCCGGCCTGTAAAGAATTATATATTTTGATGGAAAAGCTTAAAAAAGCAAAAAACACCGTGAAATCAATCGATTTCACGGTGTTTTTTGCTTGGTGGAGACGGGGGGGATCGAACCCCCTACCTCTTGAATGCCATTCAAGCGCTCTCCCAGGTGAGCTACGCCCCCACATATGAATATCGCTTCTTGCTTCTTCGCCCAAACCCAAACGGATGCCCAAAGCACTGGCGGGTTTATCGCGCTTAATTATATTATCAAAATGCTGCCGGGTTGTCAATATCTTTTCGGGGAAAACCGGTAAAATTTCTGGGGCTGCTATAGTTTCTGCATAAAACCCAAAATGGAGCCAAGAAGCAGATGCCTCTTGGCTCCATATAGTAACTGATGTAGGGTGTTTCTCGCTAAACAGTCTGGCTGCCGCAGTCCGGGCAAAAATCGGTGGGCACCATCTTGCGGCATTTGGGGCAGAATTTGCCTTCGCCTGCCGCCGGGGCAGGGGCCGCCATGGGTTTTCCGCAGGCGGGGCAGAACTTGGCGGGCTGGTTTGTCACATTGCCGCACTCGGCGCAGGTATAGCTGGCCGTGGGGGCCGCCGCCGCTGCGGGCGTCGCTTGCCCGGCCATGGCCCCCACCATCTGCTGGGCCATTTGTGCCCCCATGGCCACCTGCGCGCCCATAGTGGCCATGCCGGCGCCGCCGCCGGGCTGGCTGAAACTATCGGCCATAGAGACGGCCGCATATTTCCCCACATCACCCACAAAGGACTGCCCGGCCACCTTCTCGGCCATCTTCTGCACGTCTTCGGGGTAGTTCACACTGAGGATATTCACGTCGGCCACACCCATGCCAAACTCAGCCAGCTCGGCGTCCAGCTCGGTGGTCAACTGCTTGCTCAGCTTGCGGCTGTTGGCCTGCAGGCCAATCAAAGCGTTCATGCCAAGGCTCTGCTGCCCGTCCAAAATCACCTCGGCCAGCACGGGGTTCAGCTCTCCCATAATTCGTTCCGAGATATCGTCCAGGGTATAGCTGCTCTTTACCCCGGCCACCTTGTCGATGAACTTCTGGTAGTCACGGAACTCCACAATCAGGTTGCCGTTCATGCCAATGGGGATGCCCGAGGGCACCTCCGGGGTGGGAATCATGATGCGCTGGCGGGTGCCCCAGGGCAGGGTCAATTCCTTCGCGTTTACAAAATACACCTCTGCCCGCATTCCGGTGTCGCCGCGCAGGGAGAAAAAGCCCTTCAGGGTGGAGAGGAAGGGCACAATTTCCGATTCAATATCAAAGCTGCCCTGTTTTTCCACCACGCCGTCCACAGCGCCGTTCACATAGAATACAGCCTTTTGTCCCGGGCGGATGATTAACTTGGAGCCTTTTTTTATCTCCTTGCCGGGCCACTTGTAGAACAGCACGTCATCTCGAAATTCTTCCCATTCTATGGTGTCTTTTCCCTGTCCAAACCAAGCCATTATTCTGCCTCCTGTGTTTGCATTGCGTTACCGTTTTGTTTTGGAATGTACCCAGCCCCGCCATCCTTCCACATTTCCCGGGAAGGCGGAGCTTGTGCGAAGACCATCTGTGCATTGGATGCCGCCGGAGCGGGCAGGGGGGCGGCGTCTGCGTCATCCTGGAAGAAAACCAGGAAGAAAATCACCACGGCCAGCCCCAAAAGGCAGGCGGCCAGAATTTTGGGTACGCTGTAAGGCCGGCTTCCCCCCACGCGCCCGCTCTCCCCGTTGATGGCGTATAGATATTCCTTTCCGCCAAAGGCGAAGGAGGAGGTCCAGGCGGGCAGCAGCACATGCTTGTAATGAATGTTGCTATAGTGCGCATTCAAGGAAAAAACATTGGCGCTCTCGAAGCCCCGGCTGAGGATGTCCATCTCCGCCTGGCGGCGCAGCCCCGCCTCCATTTTCTGCTGGGCCACCGGCAGCCCCTCGTCGGCGCCCAGCACGTAGCGCTGGGCCTCAAAGCCGGAGAGATAAGCCCCTGCGTAGGGCAGAGAGCCCTCGGAGGTATTGTAGGGGAGCACCTGGTCCAGCACGGTCTGCACTCTGTCCTGCGAAGCGCAAACCGGCACGTCGTTGAAGCTGCTGGCCACAAAGCCGCTCACCGGGGTCCAAACGGTGGTGGTGTGGGTTCTTCCCTCACTGTCCGTGCGGGTAACGGTGCGCCCGCCCTGCCCCATATAGCTGGCCTCGGCATCGGCGTCAAAGGTCCAGAACGGCAGGTAGATACCCGTCAGCTTTCCGTCCTGGTAGGCTTTTTTCAGCTTATTGGGGGCAAACCAGCGGGACTTCACCCATTTTTTGAAATTTTCCTGTGCCTGGGGGCGGTCCACCCGAAAGGGTATGATGCCGTCGGGTGGTACGCCGGCCTCCTGTTTTTGCAGGTTCACCTGCGAGGAGGCGCACATGGGGCACACAGCCGCCGTTTGGCTGCTGTCAAAACTCACCTGTGCGCCACAGTTCTGGCAGACGGTGAAGGTACGGTCTGGAAAGCTTACCTCCTGGCTGGCGCGCTGGGCATAGTCCTCAAAGGGGTGCTCATACACCCTGTCTGCCAGGGTTTGAATCAGGCCCGGCGTACGGCAGGAGGCGCACTCAAACATCTGGCGGCTGATGCTCCAGCGCATGGTGCCGCCACAGTTTGGGCAAAGAAAATTCTCGGCACTGATACGAAGGGCCTGTTCCGGCGGGATGGTGCCGGGGGCCGGGCCGGGCGCCTGTGCAGGGTTTTGGGTTGGATTCATTCTCAGCCTGGCTCCTTTTGATGAATAAGTGGCGTTTTGGTTAGGCAGCCTGGCGCAGAGAGGCCGCCTCGCCCTCCAGTGTGAGCAGGAATTTGGTGTTGCTGTAAAAATCCAGGCCGGTGTACAAAAGCTCTTTCCCGTTTGCATCGGTGGCACGTAAATCCCAGCTGCCGCCCACGTCGCGCAGCATCAGGCTCTGCTCCCAAATTTCGCCGTTGTTCAGGCTGCTGTCTCCCAGCAGGTTGTCCTCCCAGGCATTGGTTCCGGCGGGTGCAAGGCAAATTTCTGTCAGAGGGCTGCCCGTCAGGTTTTGGAAGTAAAACAAGCCTTCGAAAAACTTGCTGGCATCATTTTGCGCTGTGGGGGCCATGGCTGGGCCGGAGGGGGACACAGAGGCCGCCATAGAGCCGGACGCCGTGCTGTCGGGTATGCTGGAAGCGGCCCCGGAGGAAGGGGCGGAGGCGGCCTCGCTGCTGGCGGCAGAGGCCGAGAGGGAGGAGCTGGCCAGGCTGGAGCTGCCGTCGCCTTTTCCCCCAAATAGGCGGCCGGTAAAAATCAAAAAGGCCAAAACGCCGGCAATGGCCAAAACCACCACCAGAATAATGATAATCAGCAATTTCTTTTTCATCCTGCGTCCGTCTCCATTTCTCACTGTACTGGCGAAAAAACTACAGAAACATCATACCATACCCCTCACGAAATTGCCACAGAGAAAGTGTGTTTCTTTGGGTCTTTCGTCATTCCTGCGTTTTCCTCCTGCCTTGGACAATTCGCGGCCGGCCCTGCAAATCCGGCAGCACCTGCACCGCCGTATACCCGGCGTTTTTTAGCAGCGTGGTCACCGCATCGGCCTGCCCCGCGCCTATTTCAAACACCAGCGCGCCGCCGCGCTTCAGCGCAGAGAAATAGCCTTGGCTGATGACCTTATAAAAAAGCAGGCCGTCCTCCTCTGCCACCAGGGCGGTTTTGGGCTCAAAGGCCAGCTCCGGGGCCAGCGTGGCATACTCCGCTTCGCTCACATAGGGGGGGTTCGAAACAATCAAATCCAGGCTCTGGGGGGAGAGGCAGCGGTGATAGTCCAGCACGTCGGCCTGCACAGCCGTAGGGGAGGCGGCGGGATGCCGGGCGGCAAACCGGGCCAGGTTTTCCCGCAGGTAGCCGCACGCCTCGTCGTACAGCTCCACCGCTGTTACCACCGCGGCGGGGCAGAGGCTTTGCAGCCCCAGTGCCAGCGCCCCGCTGCCCGCACAGAGGTCCAGCACTGTGGGGGCGGGCCGCCCTTGCAAAAAAGCCGCCGCCGCCAGGCATACCTCCTCGGTCTCGGGGCGCGGTATCAGCACGCCGGGGCCCACGGCCAGCCGCAGCTGCAAAAAATCCCATTCCCCCAGCAGATATTGCAGGGGCTCATGGCGGCAGCGGCGGGCTGCCAGCGCGTGCAGCGCCTCACAGCGGGCTTCGTCCAGCGTGTCCACCTGCAAGCGGTGCCCTCCCGCCAGATGGGCGATGAGGGTGTCCGCCTCAAAACAGGCATCCTCCACGCCGGCCTGTTCCAGTGTTTTCACAAGCGCCGTGTAAACCTCGCGCGTTTTTACCATTTTGCTTCGCCAGGCTGCTGGGGCAATACGGGCTCTACAGCCGCTACGGCCACCTCTATCATGGAGTCGTCCGGCTCCTCGGTGGTCAGCCTTTGCAGCCACAGCCCGGGGGCCGAAACAATACGCGTCACAGGGTTGTCGTACCGGCCTGCCAGCCGAATCACCTCGTAGGCAAGGCCCATCACCACCGGCAGCAAAAGCAGCTTCCACAGCACCCGCGTCAGGGTTCCCGTCCAGGGCACAAGGCTGAACAGCAGAATGGAAATGATGATGACGATGAACAAAAAGCTGGTGCCGCAGCGGGGGTGGAAGCGGCTGTGGCTGCGGATATTCTCCGTGGTCAGCGCCTCGCCCGCCTCATAGCAGGCAATGGTCTTGTGCTCGGCCCCGTGGTAGCTAAACACCCGCTTAATATCGGGAATTCGGCGTACCAGTGCCAGATAGGTGATGAAAATGGCCACCTTCAGCAGCCCCTCCAGCAGGGTTTTAAAGCCACCCAGCGGCAAAAATCCATCCACCAGGTTCACCACCAGGGTGGGCAGAAACATAAAGAGAACCAGGGCCAGGGCTATGCCCAAAACGGCCGAGAGCGCCATAAAGATTTTCAGCCCTTTATCGCCGAAATGCCGTTCCACCCAGGCGTCAAACTTGGAGGGCTCCTCCTCGGCATCCTCACCCAGGGAGAGCTCGGCACTGCGCATCATGGTGGAGTAACCCATGATGAGGGAATCGAGAAAATTGAAGATGCCGCGGATGAAGGGCCAACGGGCCCAGGGGCGTTTTGGGGTGTCGTGCAGCTCGGTGGCTATCTCTCCATCCGGTGTACGTACGGCCAGGCACCACTTGTCGGGCCCGCGCATCATGATGCCCTCCATCACGGCCTGGCCGCCCACGCTGGTTTTAAACTTGCTTCGCTCTGCCATGTGCTTCCTTTCTGTGGAAAAAAATGGATTTTGCTGTCTGTTGCGCCCGGCGCCGGAACGCCTAAGAGCTGTGGGGCTCTGCTACTGTGGCGGCCTCGGGCGGGGACGTTTCCTTTTGGGGCCGCAGGGGCAGCAGCAGGGTAACGGTGGTGCCTTTGCCTGGGGCGCTCTCTATTTCCAGGCTGCCGCCGTGCCCGCACATAATTTGGTCGGCCACGGCCAGGCCGATGCCGCTGCCCCGAACCGCGCCCTTTCCCTTGTAAAACTTCACCTTTACGTTTTTTAGGTCCTCCTCGGAAATGCCTTTCCCCTCGTCGGCCACCACAATGACGGCGTGCTCCTCCTCCTGCCGCAGGCTCAGCCGGATGGTGTCGTCGTATTTGGAATATTTGATGGCGTTGTCCAGCACGTTAATCAGCACCTGGCGCATCCTGTGGGCGTCGGCCATCACCGGCACGGGCACCTCGGGGATGTCTGTTTCCAGCGTGATACCGAGGCTCTGGGCCCGCTGGGCCGTGAGGATGGCGGTCTCCTCCACCTCGGCGGCCAGGTCAATCCACTCGGTTTTCAGCTCCAGCCCATTTTGCATCTTGGAAAAGTCCAGCAGCTCCTCCACCATGGTGTACAGCCGGTCGGTCTCGCCCGAAATAATGCTGATGCTTCGGCGGAAGGCCGGGTCCTCCGGGCCGGAAAAATTGCCCACCGTTTCGGTCCAGCCCTTGATGGAGGTGAGCGGGGTGCGGAGCTCGTGGCTCACCGAGGTGATGAATTCATTCTTCATGCGCTCGGTATTTCCCAGTTCCTCGGCCATGTGGTTGATGGTGCGGCAGAGGCTGCCAATCTCATCCCGCCGCTGGTAGTCGATGCGGGTGTCGAAATCGCCCTCGGCTATACGGGTGGCGGTGGCCTCCACATTTTGCAATGGTATTACGATGGAACGAATGAAATACATGCCGGAGATAATGCTGGCGAGCAGAATGACAATGAGAAACACACAGGAGGCCACCACCAGGTTTACAATGGTGCCGTCCACCTGGGAGAGGCTGGTGACGATGCGGATGGCCACAATGCCGCCCGAATCATAGGGGGTCAGCTCAGTGATGGCCATCACTTTTTCCCCGTTTTCGTTGTCTCCCACATAGCTGCCGTAGCCCAGCCCCCCGGTCCGCAAGGCCTCCTTCACATCCTTTGGTGTTTCGGCCAGCGCGGGCAAAATGCCCGAGGAGCTGAGGACAATCTGTCCCTCGGAATTCACCAGCATCAGCTCAAAGCGCGCCTTCTCCTCAAACTGCTCTACGGTGCGCACAAAGCGCAGGTTTTTGTCCTCCGAGGAGGCCGATGAAAACAGGCTGAGCTGGCTGTGGATGGTGTTGAATTGGTCTTGTATGGCGGTGGTGGTGTAGTTGTAGTAGCCGGAAATCATATAGTACAGAAAAATACCCTCGGCCACCAGAAGGATAGCCAAGGTGAACAGCAAGCTGCCCCGCACCCACCGCTTGGTTATCGAGTCCAGCCGCCTTTTGCCCTTTTTCAGTTTTTTCATGGGTTCCAGCGGTATCCATACCCCCATACGGTCAAGATGTGTTCCGGGTTGCTGGGGTCGTCCTCTATCTTCATCCGCAGGCGGCGGATGTTGACGTCCACGATTTTTACATCCCCAAAATAGTTCATCCCCCACACGCCCTCCAAAATCTTCTCGCGCACCAGGGCGGTGCCGCTATTTTTGAAAAACAGCTCCACAATTTGGAACTCCACCTGGGTCAGGTCTATGGGCTGGCCGTTTTTCAGCAGCACACGGCTTTTTTCATCCAGCACAAACTGCCCGCTGGCCAGCTTGCCGTCCTCACCGCCCTGGGGCTGGCTGCGCCCTACCCGGCGGCAAAGCGCCTCAATGCGGGCCTTCAGCTCGGTGATGGAGAAGGGCTTTGTCATATAGTCATCGGCGCCAATGCTAAGGGCATTCACCTTGTCGGCCTCCAGGGTTTTGGCGCTCAGCATCACAATGCCCACCACGGGCGAGGCCTTGCGGATGCTCTCGCAGAGAGTGAAACCGTTCATGCCGGGCAGCATGATATCCAAGATGGCGCAGTCAAAGCTCTCCGGCGCGGCGCTGAAAATTTCCAGCGCCTCCTCGGCAGAGCCCGCTTCCAGCACCTCAAAATCCGCCATTTGCAGGTTGAGCACAATCAATTCACGAATGGAACTTTCGTCTTCCACCACCAGAATCTTCTTCATAACCGTCCTCTCTTCCCGGGAAATCCCGCGTAGATGGTTCCGTTTTTATGTCAGAGAAGTCACTGCAATCACATTGCGTTCCCCTGCCGTGAGGGCGCTGCTGGGCAGCAGATAGGCCCCGGAAGCACGGCTGACCAAAAGTGCGTCCAGCGGCGGTGTTTCCCCACCCTCATAGACTTTTAGGGAGAGAAGCTGCCTGCGCGAGCTCTCCTCCTGTATTCCCCATTCACCCGCCACCCGGCCGTCTGAAACACGCACCCGGTCCATCCAGATTTCCGGCAGGCGGATGTAGGAGCCCTTGCCAGAATCCACGATTCCAAATTGTTTCACCTGCGGTTCGGCCGAGGTGAAATCCATCCACTGGATATATTCCAGATGCTTGTCCCCGGCCAGGGTGACGATTTCGGTCATACCCACGCGCTGGGGAATTTCCACAATGCCGTCGCCGTCTATGTCCCGTGCCCGCAGCAGGGGGTTCTGGCGGGCGGTTTCGCCCACCAGCGCGCCGCTGTCGTCCACTTTGTAAAAATGCTCGCCGGAAAAATACAGGATATCGCTGGTGAGAATCTTGGTGTCGGTCAGGCCGTCCACCACCAGCAGGCGGGCGCCGTCGGCACTGTTGCTGGGGTAGATGCCGCTGCAGGAAAAAAAGTTTGCGTCCAGCTTCACAGGGGCCAGCCCCAGGTTCAGGCTGCCAGACACGGTGGGGATGTATTGCAGCTTCAGCCCGCCCAGCTGGTCATCGGGGGATACAATCACCAGCTCGGTGCTGCCGTTGCCGGAAAAATCGGCCAGCTCATAGCGGGAATAGGGGGTGGGGTACAGCAGCTCCACCAGCTGATGGCTTTGGTACTCATACAGGGAAAAGTATTTGTTGCTCAGGTTGGCCGAGGTGGCATAGCCTACAATCAACTGCTTTTTGCCGCTGCCCAGCAGGTCTGCCACCTCAAAGGAGGCCACCTCGGTGCCGGAGCCTTCCATGTCATGGGTCACCGTCCATGCGCCGTTCTGCTGCTCTAAAACCGCCACATACACGTTGCTTCCTCGGCCCGCCGTGGTGCTGCTGGCCAGGCTGTACAGCAAAATGCCCTCGGTGTTTCCGTCGCCGTCCAGGTCCTCCACAATCAAGGGGCTGCGCCAGTCTCCCTCCTTGGGATATTTGTATTCCGGCTGCTCGCCCAGGTAGCTGGCCAGGGCTTTTTGAATTTCCCCCTGTCCCTGGCCCAGTTCGGGCGCGCGCAGCAAATCATTCACATTTTGCAGGGCCAGTGGGGCGCAGCCTGCCATCACCGCCGCCAGGCACAGGGCCAGGCCGCAGGCCATCCATCGCTTTAGCAGATGCGTCACCTCCAAGCCAGCGCAGGGTACTTTTCTTACCCCTTATATTACCACGAACCCGCAAAGGGCGCAATATGGCCAATTCCGGCGCAAAACAGGGGCAAATGGGGCAAAAATACAACCACAAAAAGTGGTTTTATGGATATGCGGTATCTTCGGCTTGGGGCTGGCCATCCGCCTTTTTTTGCGGTTTTTTCCACTTTCCTGTATACTATAGTATAAGAGAGATGCGTATAGCTTGTGAAAAGACCGGCGGGTAGGGCAAAGCCGGCCTACAGCAGGGAAGAAGAGGCAGGCAAACCAAGTGGTGCCGGTGAATACTGGTGCCGCCAGGAGAAAGGTAGTGTGCAAGATGCTGGATATTATCATTGTGGGGGCGGGCCCGGCGGGCCTTACAGCAGCGGTGTATGCCGCCCGCGCAGGAATGAAGACCCTGGTGTTCGACAAAAGCGTATATGGCGGGCAGATAGCCTACACCAGCGAGGTGGACAATTTCCCCGGGGCCGAGGGGCTTTCCGGGGTGGAGCTGGCCACCAATTTATACAACCATGCCCTGCGCCAGGGCGCCGAGGTACGCTTTGAAGAGGTGAACAAGCTGGAGCTGGACAGCCACCCGAAACGCGTGGAGACAGCCCTCGGAAGCTACGAGAGCAAAGCCGTCATCGTGGCGGGCGGGGCCCGCCGCCGCCCGCTGGGCGTGCCGGGTGAGGAACGTTTTGTGGGCCATGGCGTCTCCTACTGTGCCACCTGCGACGGCGCTTTTTTCAAAGGCAAAACGGTGGCCGTGGTGGGCGGGGGAGACACCGCTCTCAGCGATGCTCTGTATCTGTCCAATCTGTGCGAAAAGGTCTATCTGATTCACCGCCGCGAGAGCTTCCGCGCCGCCTTGGCCGAGCAAAATGCCGTACATACGCGCGGAAATATTGAGGTGCTGCGCTCGGCCACCGTAGAGCGCATCGAAGGGCTGGACCGGGTGGAGCGTCTGCTGGTGCAGGGGCCGGGCGGGCCAGTGGAGCTTTTGGTGAACGGCCTGTTTGTGGCCATTGGGCAGGAGCCGGAAAACAGCCTGCTAAAAGGCTGGCTGCCGCTGAACGAGCGGGGCTATGTCACCACCGGGGAGGACTGCGCCACCCACCTCAAGGGTGTTTGGGTGGCCGGAGATATCCGTGAGAAACCGCTGCGCCAGGTGGTGACGGCCGCAGCCGATGGCGCCGTGGCCGCTGTGGCCGCCGGGGAATATTGCAACACCATTAAGGAATAGCGTTTATACGGAATATTCTGCGATTCACCAAGATGTTCAGTAAAAATACTTTACACGTGTAATAAACGATACAAAGGCGAAACAGGAGGTGGCTTTATAGCCTTCCCGTTTCGCCTTTGTTTGTATTGGAGAGGGTGTAGTTGCCAACGAGGGGAGAGCCGCAGCCGCGGGGCAGGCCCCGCGGCAGATGCCCTTTATTCATCCGCCACCGGGGGCCGTAAGAGCTTGGCGGCTATTGGTGTGATGAAGCTGGCTGGAAAAAAGTGGGAGGCGGCCACCAGAAAACGGTTGTGCAGGCCGGGTATCACCGTCCGCCGGCCAAGCATCAGGCCCTTGTAGCCAAGCTGTGCCACCCGCAGGGGGTCCATCACCATGTGGGTGAACAGCAGAGAGTCCTCAATATGGGATTTCACGGCAAACTGGGTTTCAGTGGCGCCGGGGCAGATACAGGTGACCGTCACGCCGGTTCCCTTTAGCTCCTGGTGCAATGCGCTGGAAAAAGAGAGAATATACGCCTTGGTGGCGGCATACACGGCGTCGCTGGGGCAGGGGATATAGGAGGCGATGGAGCCGAGGTTCAAAAGACGGCCAAACCCACGCCGCAGCATGGCAGGCAGAAAGCATTTAGTCAGCTCGGTGAGGATTTGAATATGCACCCGCTGCATCTCCAGCTCCTTTTCCAGCCGGGTGCCGGCAAAATCTCCCGCCACGTTAAAGCCGGCGTTGTTTACCAGAATATCCACATGCAGCCCCTGGCTCACCACCGCGTCAAACACATTTTGCGCCGCGCCTGGCAGGGCCAAATCCTGGCAGATGGTGACGATTTTTCCGCCCTTGCTGCGCAGGTCGTCCGCCTGTGCTTGCAAGGCCGCCTCGTTGCGTGCCACCAAAATAAGGGGGTGACCTTTGGCGGCGAATACCCGGCAAAAAGCCTCCCCTATACCGCTTGTGGTTCCGGTGATGAGCACAGTTTTATTCATGGTGGTTCTCCTCTGGTGGTTTGCCGTTATGGGGTCCTTGTATCTGCCGTTATTCTTTCCCCAGAATGCGCCTATCGGCTTCTTCCCGGGCCTTGGCGCGCTGCGCATGCAGGTGCTCCAGCCCTTTTTTTGCCATCTCCTGCGGCGCAAGGGTGAAATACTTGTCCATCAGCTTCTGCATCTGTGCCTGTTCCTCGCCCTCGGCATAGGCTACAGCATTGTGCAGGTAATAATGGGCCTTGCGGCCCGGCTGCAAAATACTGTCGCAGAGCACGGGGCGCATTTTTCCCTGTTCATCCACGCTCACCAGGTAAAAAAAGCCCTCCACCTGAAAAAAGTTTTGGTATACGCTGGTGCCCGGCTTCAGCCAGTAGTCGGTTCCGGGAATTTTTTCCTGCTTTTGAAAGGTTTTGCGGCACTGGTGCAGCAGGCAGCCAAACAGGCCCGACCATGCCAGGTACCGGGTTTTGTCCTCCTTCACCATGCCGGAAAACAGCCCCATGGCCTCCATGATGTTCTGGTCATACAGGGGGGCGTCAAGTTCGGTTTCCAGCAGCAAAAAGGCCTCGTTTATCCGTGCGTTATCCACAGATTCGCGCAAGGCCTGGTCGCTTTCACCGGTCGCTTCCCGCATCAGCTTGATGGGCAGAGGGAATTCCTTGCCGCAATGGATACACAAAGCCGTGCCGGAGCCAGGCAGGGTTTGAAAGGACTGGCCGCAGCGCGGGCAGCGGATGCTTATGATGCTCAAATAATCCCTTCCTTTCGTTTTCTTACCCGGTGCCATACCGGGGCAACACCGCACAAAGCTGACACAGCTGCGTCACCGGCTTCTTTTATGCGGTATTGCCCTAGGAAATTATCCTCCTTTTGCCAGGTTCTGTCAATGCGCAAACTGTCTGTGGTTTTATGCGGCAAAGGGGCCTATTTTAGCAGAAGGCAGGTGACGCCGGGGTTTAGCCCCACGCGGGTGCCGCATACCCGCCAGTGGTAAAAGTTCTCCCGCACCATTCGTTTTAAGGCGGTGCCACGGCTGTAGCCATGCGTCACCTCCACCACCCGCACCGTTTTGGGCTGGGCCTCCAGAAATTCAATCAGCGTCATCTCCGCCTCATCCACCGTCAGGCCGTGCAAATCAATGGCGGCTGTTTTTTCCTGCTTTTCACCGGTTTCCATCTGGCCTCCTGTCGGTCATGGATTTTGTAAATCGTGGGGTGGAGGCTGCCCTTGCAGCCTTTGCTAGAAACTGTTTTACAGCAAAGCATAAGGGGCCTAGCGGCAGTATTTTTCCAGATACTCCGCCATGGGCAGGGGGCGGGAATAATAGAATCCCTGCCCAATATCGCAGCCATATTCCTTTAAAAACGCCACCTGATGCGGGGTTTCTATCCCCTCGCACACCAGTTTGATGCTCAGCTCTTTTGCCAGGCCAATCACACTGCGTATGATGATGTGGCACCGCTCGGAATGCTCTGCCTCCTGCAAAAACTCCTTGTCTATCTTCAAAATATCGATGGGCATAATGCGCAGGGTATTCAGCGAGGAATAGCCCGAGCCAAAGTCATCCATCGCCACCGAAAAGCCCAGTTTTTTCAGGCTGTGTATCAGGGGCACCAGGGTGCTCCAGTTGTGCTCCAGCGCACTTTCGGTAATTTCCAGCTCCACATATTCCAGCGGCACCTCCGGGTGCTGCGCTATCAGGTCCTTCAGGCGCTCAAAGTAATTTGGGAAGGAAATGGTCACCTTGCTTTGGTTCACGGCAAAGGTCATCATTTTTTCTCCCCTTTTCTGCCGTTCGGCCAGGCACTCCATAGCGGCAGAGAGCATGAAGAAATCGGTTTCCACAATAAAACCGTTGTTTTCAAAAATGGGGATGAACTGGTCGGGGGAGAGGAAGCCCATGAATTCGGAATTCCAGCGGATGAGCGTTTCTCCCCTGGTGCAGCGGTCGTCCTCCAGGTTGATTTGGGGCTGCACAAATACCTGAAATTCCTCTTTGGAAAGGGCGTGCATCATGTTGATTTCGATGTTTTTCTTCAGCTCGCTGTTGTGCTGCAGCTCCTCATCATACACCACGCCATTCAGCGTGGCGTTTTTCTTGGCATCCTTCAAGGCCAGCAGGGCCCCTTCATGAATCTCCTGGTACTGCACCTCCGGGCCGGCAATAGGGTAGATGCCAAACTTATAGCCCACCATTTGCAGGTACTCGGCCCCCATCCTCTTGTGGATGGCCTCCTGGAACAGCTCCTCCATGTGGGGTGCCAGGCTCTCCTCTGTTTTTGCCAAAAAAGCAAAGCAATCGGCGTTGGTGCGCACGCCGCACACAAAGTTTTCCTTGATGACATCGGCAATCACCCGCAGAAGCATGTCCCCAATGGAATAGCCGAACATGCTGTTGATGCGGCTAAAGGCCACGATGTCCATGCAGACCAGGCAATAGCCGTCCAGCGGTTGTTTTTTCATAAAGCCGGTCATGGCATCCTGCATGCCCACGCTGTTTACAAGGCCGGTCAAGTGGTCCAGGTGGCTTACGGTGGCCAGCTTTTTTTTGGTCTCCTGCTCGTTGATGATATCCAGCAGCACCACCACCAGCAGGATGAGCACGAGAATGCAGAGCATGATGAGGGAGGAGACGGGGAGCTTAAAGAGGAAGGCGTCGCGTAAATGCTGCTGCTCAATGTGCGTGCCGTAGAACCAGCCGGTGGGGGCCCCGGCGGAAAAATAGGTGTTGTAGGCCATAGAGCCGCCCTGCTTCTGCAAGGCCTGGTCGGATGGGTTCAAGCTATAGGCCTCGGCGCCCTCTTGAACGGAGCCGAGAATCTTGGCGTCGGCCCCGCTGCCCTCTCCGCCCGCCTTGCCAATGGTGTTGCCCCATTCGTCGAACAGGCAGAGGTATAGCGTGTTGAAGCCGATGTCCTCGGTGCTCATGGCAACATACTCCGGCACGGTGTAGCTTTTGGCCAGGTACCCCTCCCAGGAGGTGGAGAGGGGCACCACCAGCAGCATTTGTGTGGTGCCGGTGCTGATATCCAACACACTGGTTACCGTGTAGCCCTTTTCCCGCGCCTGCGCCAAAAGGGCTTCCTCCAGCCGGTGGCCTGCCAGCGGGGCGTCTCCCTTTTGCGGCACGCCCTGTGCATCCACCAGAAAATAGCTTTGGTCTGCCGCTCGGCTTTTGGCCAAAATTTGTTCGGCCGCTTGCATATCGGCCGCGTTATTTATCTGGCTGCTCTCCAAGCCCAGAAGCAGATAGCTGGCCTGATACTCCAGATTTTTGGAAACGATATTTTCAGCGAAAGAACGATTGTTCTGTAGCCTTTGCAGGTTTAGCTCCTCGTTGGAACGCGCGATATCCAAACCGTAGAAAAAAATCAACAAGAAGAAAATGACAAATGTGATACCGTAGATGATGCGCTTCTTTTTTAGCAAAGCATCGTCACCCCTCCCTGCTATAATTCGCGGTTTTCCTTCATCTGGCGCTTGCGGATGTACATCTTCCGGTCGGCCTCGTTAATCATATCTGTCACCGGCATTTTTTGCGGGCTTTCGATGACAAAGCCCACCGCGAAGCTGATTTTTTCCACCATCTGCACATGCAGCAAATTATAGGCGACGGTTTTTTCGTTCACCTGGGCCAGATACTTCTCGGCCTTTGCCTGGCTGCAGGCCGGAAACAGGGCGATAAACTCGTCGCCGCCATAGCGGCCCACAAAGCCGAAGTTTTCCCCCTCTGTTTTTATGATACGCGCAAAATCAGCGATAATACGGTCGCCCCCATGATGGCCCAGAAGGTCGTTCACCAGCTTGAGGTTGTTCATGTCGAACATGAACGCCGCTATGGGTTCTTCGGGTGGTGTTTTGGTGTATTTGTCTATCTCTCTCTCGCAGCTGGCGCGGTTCGGCATCTGGGTAAGAATGTCCACATAGGCAATTTTCCCCAGTGCATCCGCTCTGCGCTTGAGTGAGGCGGAGCGCAGGAAGATGATGGCGCCCACCACAATGAGCACCACGAACACACTGTCCACCCCCAGCATCCACTGCGTGGAGTTGCTTACCTGGGTCTCCGAGTAAGCCTCGGCGGAGGATACGGTGCGGTCTACCAGCTCAAAATATTCCTCGCTGAGGTCAAACAGCGGCTGCTTGTCGCCCCCCGCGCGCACGTTTTCCACCTCTGCCTTCAATTGCTGCCACATCTGCTGCACCTGCTGCATGTTGCTTTGAAAGCTGCTGTCCTCCAGGGCTACCAAATTGTTGCTGCCGCCGCCATGCATCAGGTCGCCAATGATGGAATCCAGCCGTTTGATGAGCGCGTCATTCGGATAGCCCATCAGCTCCTGCTTCATCAGGCGCTGGGTGGCCCCGCGCACAATGCCGGCATAGTTCACCACCCGGGCGTTGCCGCGCATTTGGTTTATGGAGGTGAGCGAGAGAAAGCTCATGAGGGCAAACAGCACTATCACCACAGCAATCAGCAGATATTCTTTGTTTTTCCACAGTTTTTTCATTGGCGGGCCTCCCCATTCACACCTGTTTTACACCATATGAAATACATCATGTTCAAGGGTATCACAGTTTGACATTTAATTCAACGATTCGTCATTGTGGCATGTGCAATTTTCGCCTATAGATAGCCAGCGGGATGCCTGCTTCTTGTGAATGTGCAGGGGGCCAAAAAGGGCATTTTTTCATTCCCCGGCCCGCCGCTGGCGCTTGACATGGTGAATTATTTGTATTAGTATAAGTAATACAAACATGACGGGATGCTACAGAGCGGAAAAGGGGATATACCATGCTCATTCGCATTGATATGGCCAGTGAAGTGCCCATTTACCTGCAACTGCGTAACGAGATTGTAAAGGGCATTGGCCGCGGGGAGTTGAAGCGGGGGGACAGCCTGCCCACAGTGCGCCAGATGGCCGCCGATATAGGGGTGAACCCGATGACGGTGAACAAAAGCTACACGTTGCTTAAGCAAGAGGGGTTTTTGCAAATCAGCCGGCGAGAGGGTGCCCTGGTTTGCCCTAAGGCGGATATCAACGGCCTGTATTATGAGAAGGTGGAGGCCGAACTGGAACTTCTGGTGGCAGAGTCGGCCCTGAAAGGCATTGGAAAGCAGGCATTTTTGGCCGCCGCCTCCTCCCTGTTCGACAGGCTGGATAAAAATGCCTGCCCGGTTCTTCCCTAAGCTCACGCAAGCACACAGCCAATGGAGAAACATATGAAAACACCCGATACCCCTTTTCAAAAGTGGATGGGCGTGCTGAGCTGGCTGGGGCTGGCCGCCATGGCTATTTTTGTGGGCCTGCGCTGGCCCTCCCTGCCGGAGCAGATGCCCCTGCACTACAATTTTGCGGGCGAAATTGACCGCTGGGGCAGCAAGTTGGAGCTGCTTGTTTGCCCCCTGGTTGGCCTTTTGCTGTTTTTGGTGTTAACCGGCTGTTTGCATCTTCCCCAGCTTTGGAATATGGCGGTGCAGCCCACGGCAGACAATAGGGCACGGCTGTACAGCGTGACCAAGACATTACTGCTTTGGATGCGCCTGGAGGTTTTGCTGCTATTTGGGTATCTCGGTTATGCCACCACCACCCTGCGTCCGCTCTCGGTTTGGTTTCTCCCTGTTGTGCTTTTGGTTGTGTTTGGCACAATAGGGTTTTATGTGTATCAACAGGTGCAGCTTGGCCGGGCGGCCAAGGGTGTGGTTTACATAGACAGCGAGGTAACCCGGCTGAAAAACACCTTCCCGGTGGCCAAATGGTGGCTGCTGGGGCCGCTGATGCTCACGGCGGTGCCCTTTCTCTACCTGCTCACCAGCCCGGCGGCGGGCGGCTGGTTCTATGCCCTGCTGCTGGCGGGGGAGGTGCTGCCCTTCTGTGGCTGTTATTTTTCCGCCGCGCGGGAGAAATCCACCTTTTTCACTGGCGACGCCCGCCGCAACCTGGCCTTAAACCGTCTGCGGGTGCGCGGCTGGTCGCTCTTTTGGGTATTGACAGCCTATAATGCCGCGATATTTGGGCTGTTGTGCTTTATGCTGCTGCAAGCGAATGATTTTCGTTTTGGCATGGCGGTGGGCTTGCTCTATGGTTCCCATGTACTTCTGGCGCTGGGGCTGGCGGCTGGGATACGCTGCCATATTGCGAACACCACCGCTCTTTTACTAAACGACACACAAGGATAGCCCCCCTACAGCCGGGGCTATCCTTGTGTGCTATTTGCCTAGGGAGATACACCGGGGATAGGGGAGCCGGACTTCGGGCTTTGCGGTATGGAGGGATTCCGCTATTCCCCCAGCACCTGCCCATCGGTGGAAAGTGTGACCACCCGCAGGGGGATGTCCTTTCCGCTATCGGCCAGGGCTTGCCGCGCCGCCCGCTCTATGCCCCCGCAGCAGGGCACCTCCATGCGTGCTACCGTTAGGCTTTGTATGGTGTTTTGCCGTAAAATATCGCCCAGTTTTTCCGCATAGTCACCCTCGTCCAGCTTAGGGCAGCCAATGATGGTGATTTTGTTTTTCATGAAATCGTGGTGGAAGCCGCCATAGGCAAAGGCGGTGCAGTCTGCCGCCACCAGCAGCTCTGCGTTTTGGAAATAGGCGGCGCTGGGGGGCACCAGCTTGATTTGCACCGGCCACTGCCGCAGGCAGGTCTCGGCAGGGGTGCTGCCCTGGCTTACGCCGGGCCGCAGGGCCTTGGCCTGCTGCCCCGGGCAGCCGCAGGCCAGGGCTGCTTTGGCCTGCACGGCCGCCTCGTCGTAAGCGGCGGCCTCCCGCTCCTCCATCTCAATGGCCCCCACCGGGCATACCGGCAGGCAGTCTCCCAGCCCGTCGCAGTAGTCGTCGCGCAGAAGCTGTGCCCTTCCGCCCACCATGCCAATGGCGCCCTCGTGGCAGGCGTTTACGCACAGGCCGCAGCCATTGCAGGTGTTTCGGTCTATTTGAATGATTTTTCTGGTCATGGGGCATGCCTCCCTTGTTTTTCCTTGTTCTCTATTCTATACTAACGGTAAGAAATGTATTGTTGCATTTGCAACAGAAAAGAGAATGGGATGAAAATGGAAACCGAGGCCATGTATGATGTGCTGGCAGCCAGCCCCTTGTTCAGCGGCATTGGCCGGACGGATTTTGACAAGCTGCTGGGCTGCCTTTCGGCCCGCAGAGTGAACCGTGCCAAAGGGGAGCTGCTGCTGCTGGCCGGCGACGCCGTGACGGCGGTGGGCCTGCTGCTGCAGGGCCGGGTGCAGGTGGTGCAGGAGGATGCCCAGGGCGACACGGCCATACTGGCGGAGCTTACGCCGCCGGAGGTATTTGCCGAGGTGTTTGCCTTTGCGGGCCTGCCCAAAAGCCCGGTAACGGTGCAGGCTGTGGAGGACTGCGAGCTGCTCTACCTAAACCACAAAAAAATGGTGGCCTCCTGCCCGTCTGCCTGCCCCTTTCACATCCAGATGGTAGAAAATATGCTGCGGCTGCTGGCGGGCAAAACGCTTCTGCTAAACCAAAAATTGTTCATTCTTTCCCGGCGCAGCACCCGGGAAAAGCTGCTGGCCTATTTTGAGCTACAGCGGGGCGGGGAAGCCCGCTTTACCATCCCCTTTAGCCGCGAAGAGATGGCCCAGTACCTGTGTGTAGACCGCAGCGCCATGTCCAGTGAGCTGGGAAGGATGCAGAAGGAGGGCTTAATTCGCTTTCACCGCCACCAATTTGAAATTTTACAGCAAATGAACAAACGATAGCGCATAAATATGGGGAAATCAGGCGCTGCATTACAGTTTCCGGCAAAGGCTTGCTGCGCAAGCTTTTGAGAAACTGTAATATGAGAAGGGAGAATCCCTGGTAAATGGGAAATGGCGCCCTGGGCGGAATGCAGCCCAGGGCGCCAGCGTATGAACGGGATGGTTTACAGGCGGCCCTCCGGCAGGGCGGCCTGCAGGGAACGGCCCTGGGCAATCTCCCGCAGGCGCATGGCCTCCTCTTTAATTTGGCTGGAAATCCGGGAGTTTTCCTCCACAATATTGGCGTTGGAGGCCACCACCTCGGAGATGCGCGAAATATTTTCATTCAGGGTGTCAATCAGGGTCATCTGCTTCTCACTCATGGCCAGGATGCTCTCCATCGTGGCCTCGTTTTGGTTTTCGGATTCAATGGTGCTGTTAAAAATCCGGGCCGCGTTTTGGGCGGTTACAGAGCCGGATTCAATGGAGGCAAAGGCGTCCTCCATCAGCTCTGCGGTGCTGCTGGCCGAGGCAGCGCTCTTCATGGCCAGGTTGCGCACCTCATCGGCCACCACGGCAAAGCCCTTCCCGGCATTTCCGGCCCGCGCGGCCTCCACGGCGGCATTCAGGGCCAAAATGTTGGTTTGGAAGGCAATGTCGTCAATATCCTTCATCACTTTGCGTATTTTTTCGGTGGCACTCTGAATGGCCTTCATCGCGTTTAGCATGGCATCCATCTGTTCGTTCCCTTTTCGCATTTCCGTGCCGGTGGCAAGGGCTTGCTCCTTGGCGCTGCGGGTGGCCTCCACCGTGGCGTTTATCTGCTCCTGGAAATCCTGCATCAGCGCGGAGAGGTCTTGCACCGCGGCAGATTGCAGCTGGCTGCCGGACTGGATGTGCTGCGATACAGCCTCCACCTCCTCCACACTTTCGGCCACCTCGGCGCTTGAATGCTGTATTTGGGCCAGTATTTTCTTTTGAGACTCTATGAGCTCTCCGGTTTTATCCATCTGTGTGCGCACATCAGAGAGCAGGGCCTCGGCCTGGGTGGTTTTTTCAGAGGCGTCCACCATGAAGCGGCTGCCCCAGCGCACCAGCATAAACACAAACACCAGGCCAATGTCGAGGGAAAGAAGATTTTTTACCAGAGAGACCACCGAGGTTCCCTCGGGGATGCCCATAGAGAGCAGGAACACGAATACAATAATCAGAACATTCATGGTGATGCCCTGAAACAGGATGACGCGGGGGCGGAAATAGATACCCGCCATCACGCCCGCCGCCAAAAACAGGGCGAACAAGTCCATCACAGAGCCAATGAATATGGAGCAGAGAAAGGCAATGCAAAATTCGCCAATGGCCACAATGAGGATGCGGGTATTGAGAGAGAGCACCTTGCGGGTGAGCACCAGCAGGGGAATGAGCACCGCGATGGAAATGAGAATGGTAATGGCGGCGGCAAAATTTCCCATCACCAGCTCCATCAGCAAAAACCCGGCACACACGCCGCCCAGGGCTATCAAGTTCGATTTGAGCAATTTTTCTCCATCCATGTAGGCTTCCTCCTGTTTCTGGCGCCGCGCATTTGGCACAAAGTGGCGGCCCGCCAGCAAAAAACTTATCTTTTCCCCGTTTAACCATGTATTAGTATAGCAGAGCCAACCGCACTTGAAAAGATTTATTTGTCATGGATGGAGAAGGCGGTGCCCAGAGCACGCCGGCAGGGGGCGGAAGGCGTATCGGTACAAAAATTTTCTCAAAGAGTGGGAAATTTTACCGTGGTGAGGGCTACAATTCTCTCCCCAAGTTTGCTATACTGTAGAGGTCTTATATCTTGGGGCGTTATTGTCGTCAAAATTGTGGCTGCCATTCACCCCATGCCCGCATTGGGCTTTCCACACTGAATCCCCTGTCTGTATAGTGAGGCCATACCAGAAAAACCGCTCGGGTTCACAGGAGGCAGAAATCCGATGAAAACTGTCAGCACCTTGTATGAAGGCAAAGTGACCATTGAACGCTTGGTGGAGCAGGGGGAGCTTTCTCCCCATCTGCCCTATTTTGTGCAGCTTGCAACCGCCAGCCAGGGGCCGGAGGAAACCCTGGCCATTGCCCAGTTTGTGCAGGCGCGGTTCCCCGCCGCCGTCATCATTGGCTTTAGTGCCAGCGGCCTTATTTATAAAGGGGTGCAGCATCCCGAGGGAACCCTGCTTCTGTTTCAGCTGTTTGAGAAAACGAGTGTTTTCCCGGCCTGCTTTACCTGGGAAGGGAAATCGGCGGCCGAGGTGGCGGCCGAGGTGGCGGACGCCATTGCAGACAAACCGGCCCGCCTGATGCATGTCATCTGCGGCAACCATTATTATGACGTACATGGTTTTGTGGAGGAATTTAACAGGCGCAACAGCAGCACCATTCTGGTGGGCGGCGTAGCGGGAGATATTCGGCAAGACAATACAGAGGGCTTTGTGCTTACCCCGGAGGGGGTGCTGAAAAACGGGATTGTGACCGCCTCCCTGTGTGGCCATGACTTCAGCTTTTACAATGGGGTGAATACCTCGCACGAGCCCATCAGCGGAAAGCACAAGCTCACCGGCATGCAGGGCGATACCTGGACGCACATCAACGGGCAGGATATCCGCGAATGGTTGTTCGAGCAGCTTGGGCTGGAAAAGCTGGAGAGCTACACAGATTGGGAGGTGCTCTGCGCGAACGATGAGCTGGTGCGTTTTCCCATGATGCTGGAAAGCTACCCGGGGGCCAGCCGCTTTTTGCGCTATGACCTCAGTCAGGACGGCATCACCCAGTATTTCAGCCAGGTGCCCCTGGGTACCGAATTTCGCATTGGCTACGTGAATCCCTCGGAGTGTGTGCAGGAGAGTTTCCGCCTGTGTAATGAGATTATGGAGCAGCCCATAGAGGAGCTGTTTTGCTACACCTGCCTGTTTCGCCGCCTCTACCTGCACAACTGTGCCGATTGGGAGCTGAGCCCCTATAAAAACGTGGAGCTCTGCGGCGCCTTCATGATGGGGGAAATTTCCAGTGTGAACGGCGTCAATGAGTTTCTCAACGGCTCCTGCTGCCTGGTGGGCATTGCGGAAAACGAGGTGTATATCCGCCCGGACATCCAGGCCTTCCGGGAGCTGAAGGGAATAGAGGACGACACCAAGGACCTGCTTAACATTGTGCTAAAACGCCAGCAAGAGGCCACCTCCCGGCAGAACGAGCAGCTTATGCAAACCCTGCTGGCCCAGCAGGAAAGCCACCAAAAGCATATCTATATAGATTTTAACACGGGCATGGCCAATTATCTGAAATACAAAGAGGATTTGAAGGAGAGCCATTTTGACAAGCTGTGCATAGCCAAAATTGAAAATGCCGAGCTGCTTATCACGCATCTCGGCCACACAGCCTATCAGCAGCTCACCCGCAAAACCCTGGAGCAGATTCAGGCCTTTATACAGGAGCTGTGCAGCCGTGAGCATACACTTTTAGATTTGTATATCTTCAACGAAAGCAGTTTCTTCATCGCCGCCGATGAGCGCATGAGTGAAAGCCATTTCATGCGCATCTGTGAAAGCCTGCATGAGGCATACCACTTCTTCCACACAGAGGGGGAGGAGGTGCTGGTGAACCGCTTTGTGGTGTGCCTGAACCAGAAGGATCCCATAGAGAGCGCGCTGAACTCTTTGGCCGCCAGCAAAAACACCCAGAACTCCTTTTTGGTGTGCAAAAATGACGATGAAGGGGTGTCCTCCAGCGACGAATTTGCCATGATTGGCGTTTTGAACCGTGCCTTTGAAAATGATGGCGTGGTGCCCTATTTCCAAGGCATTTACTGCAACAAGAAAAAGGTGATTACCCATTATGAGGCCCTGATGCGGATTCAAGATGTGGATGGCACGGTGTATCCGCCCGCCCAGTTCATCAGCGTGGCCAAAAAATACCACATGTACACCCTGCTTAGCACCAAGATGCTGAACAAGGTTTTTGATTTGTTTTCCGGCCGCAATGAGATGGTGAGCATGAACATTTCCGCCTTCGACATCCAGTCTGAGCCAACGGTGCAGATGATTTTCGACAGGCTGAAAAACTGCCAAAGCCCTGGAAATTTTGTGTTTGAGATACTGGAGGACGAGGCCTACCGGGACTTTGCACCGCTGAAGGAATTTATTTGGGAGGTGCGAAAGCTGGGGGCCAAGGTGGCCATAGATGACTTTGGCGCCGGGTATTCGAACCTCTATGAGATATCCAGCATCAGCTTCGACATCATCAAGGTGGACGGCGGTATCATCCGGAACCTGCCCAGCAATGAATGCAACCGCAGGCTTTTGGAGGTCATCACCCATATGGGGCTTTTGTTCAAGGCGGAAATTGTGGCAGAGTTTGTGGAGAATCAAACGATACAAGACCTGATTGTGCAAACTGGCATCAACTATTCCCAGGGGTATTTGTTCTCTGTGCCGCTGCCGTTTGAGGCGCTGGATTTGCCCGGCTAATACCACTC
>CAYRFC010000004.1:0-41833 GCA_964423365.1 uncultured Oscillospiraceae bacterium | reverse complement strand
GTACTGGCGGAGAAGGAGGGATTCGAACCCTCGAGACCTTTATGGGGCCTACACGATTTCCAGTCGTGCGCCTTCGACCAACTCAGCCACTTCTCCATGGCGGTGCCGCAACATCCATCTTAAAGGAAAGTGCCCCTGCTTGTCAAGACAAAAACCTTGTTTTATACGAAGAACTATATTATAATGTTTTAGTGCTTGCGCTGGCAGGCGCTTCACGCAATGGGGTGGCGGCTGGAATAGAGGCTGGCGCCGCCCTTTGGAAAATGGGGAGGAAAGTCAAAATGGAGTACAAAGCGATGGATAAAGCCGCCTTGCAGGCGGAAAAAGAGGCCCTGGTAGCAGAGCTGGCCCGCTATGGGCAGATGGGCCTGAAGCTGGACATGTCCCGGGGCAAACCCGCTGCCAACCAGCTGGATTTGTCTCTGGGCCTGCTGGAATATACCGACTATAAGGACGATACCGGCGTGGATGCACGCAACTATGGCCAGCCCGAAGGCCTGCCCGAGGCGCGTGCCTATTTTGCGGAGCTGCTGGGTGTGAAGCCCCAGGAGACGGTGGTGAGCAACAATGCCACCCTGCAAATGATGTACCAGCTTATCAACCTGGGCTGGCAGTACGGCTTCGAGGGGGGCGCCGGCCCCTGGAAGGACGACGAAAAGCGCAAGTTCCTCTGCCCGGTGCCGGGCTATGACCGGCATTTCCGTGTCACCGAGGTGTTTGGCTTTGAGATGGTGATGGTGCCCATGACCGAGCATGGCCCTGATATGGAGGTGCTGGAGGACCTGGCGCAGGACCCCACTGTGAAGGGTGTTTGGTGTGTGCCGGTCTACTCAAACCCAGACGGCTATACCTACAGCGCCGAAGTGGTGCAGCGTTTGGCCGCCATGGATACCGGCGCGCCCGATTTCAAAATTATGTGGGACAACGCCTACGGCTTCCACCACCTTACTGAGGAGGAGGAGACGGTGCCGAATATTTTGGAGGCTTGCCGCGTGGCCGGCCATGCCGACCGCCCCGTCACCTTCTGCTCCACCAGCAAAATCACCTTCGCGGGCTCGGGCATTGCGGCCCTGGCGGCCAGTGAATCGATGGTGAAGCAGTATCTGAAATACATGTCGGCACAAATCATCGGGCCGGACAAGCTGAACCAGCTGCACCATGTGCGCTACCTTAAAAAAGAGGGGATGCGCGAGCATATGAAAAAGCACGCGGCCATTCTGCGGCCCAAGTTCGAAAAGGTGGACGAGATTTTCACCGAGGGTCTGGGCGGTCTTGGCATCGCGCAGTGGACAAAACCCAAGGGCGGCTATTTTGTCAGCCTGTATGTGGTGCCCGGCACCGCCGCCCGCGTGGTGGAGCTGTGCAAGCAGGCGGGTGTGGTTACCACCCCGGCGGGCGCGGCCTACCCCTACGGCATTGACCCGAAGGATGAGCACATCCGTGTGGCCCCGTCCTTCCCGCCCATAGACGAGTTGGAAACAGCGGCAAAGCTGCTCTGCGTGGCCACCCGCTTGGCTGCTGCGGAAAAGCTGCTGGAAGCATAGCCCTGCCTGCCCCACACGGGAACTGGCGGCCCCCCGGCCCTTGGAACCCGTAGTACCTGTGTAGCCCGCAGACGCAGGCCATTTTTTGGAGGAAGCCATGAAAAGAAAAGGGAAGATATGGTTTTTTGTGGTCACCATCTTCATTCTGCTGCTGGCCGCCAGCACCGTGTTTGGCTACAGCAACCGGTATGGAGACACCGTGACCCCCATTGTCAAAGGCGTGAATGAAATCCGCTTTGGCATCGATATCCGTGGTGGTGTGGACGTATCCTTCGTCCCGGCCGACGGTACCGAGGCCACGGATGCGCAGATGTCTGCGGCACAGGCAGTCATCGAGCAGCGCCTCGTGGGTCTTGGCATCACAGATTACGAACTGTACAAGGACGTGGACAAAAGCCGTATCATCCTGCGTTTTCCCTGGAAGGTGGGGGAGACGGAGTTCAACCCCGAATCCGCCATTCAGGAGCTGGCCGCCACGGCCCTGCTCACCTTCCGCGAGGGGGCTGAGACCGACCAGACCACCGGCCAGCCCACCGGGGTTACCGCCGAGACTGTCATTCTGCAAGGCACCGATGTGACCCAGGCGGCGGCCCGTTATATCCCGGCCAACCAAAGCCAAACCCGGCAGAATGAATATCTGGTGGAGCTCACCCTCAGCGAGGGAGGCGCGGCCAAGTTTGCCGAGGCCACCGCCCGTTTGGCCGAGGAAAAGGGGCAAATTTCCATCTGGATGGATGACCAGATGATTAGCGCCCCCACGGTGCAGGAGAAAATCAGCACCACCACCGCCCAAATCACCGGCAATTTTGACGCCGAGAGCGCCCAGGCGCTGGCGGACAAAATCAACGCGGGCTCTCTGCCCTTTGCCCTCAAGGCAGACAGCTTCTCTACCATCAGCCCCACCCTGGGCGCACAGAGCCTGCGCGCCATGACCATTGCCGGTATGGTGGCTTTCCTGCTTATTGCCTGCTTTATGATGGTGACCTACCGGCTGCCCGGCGCCATGGCCACCCTGGCCCTGCTGGGGCAGGTGGCGGGTGCGCTTGCATGCGTGTCTGGCTTTTTTGCGGTGTTCAACAGCTTCACCCTCACCCTGCCGGGCATAGCGGGCATCATACTGTCCATAGGCATAGGCGTGGACGCCAACGTCATCACGGCCGAGCGCATTAAGGAGGAGCTGCGCGGCGGCAAGAAGCTGGACGCCGCCCTGCGTGCCGGCTTTAGGCGCGGGCTTGCGCCGGTCATCGACGGCAATGTTACGGTGCTGATTGTGGCGGCCATTCTGATGGGTGCCTTTGGCCCCTCGGACAACATCTTTGCCATGCTGCTGCGGCCCATCTTCTTCGCCTTTGGTCCGGCCACCACCGGCACCATCTACTCCTTTGGCTACACCCTGTTCGTGGGCGTCATCCTCAACCTGGTGTTTGGGGTAGGGCTCTCTCGGGTGCTCATCTACTCCATTTCCCGTTTCAAAGCCTTCCGCAAGCCCACCTGGTATGGCGCCCTGCCGGAGGGCAAGGCCGCGCCCAAGCCCCTCAACCTGAACATTGTGAACGGGCGGAAGAAATTTTTTGGCTTCTCCCTCATTCTCATGGTGCTGATTCTGGCCTGCTCCTTCCTGTTTGGGGTGAAGCTGGATGTGCAGTTCAGCGGTGGTGCGCTTATCACCTACTCCTACCAGGGCGAGTTTGAGCTGACCGAGGCACAGAAGCTGGTGGACGAGAACATCGGTGCCGGGGCCACCCTGCAGATAGGCGAAAACGCGGCGGGTGCAGGCTCCACCCTCACCATCACCCTGCCGGGCCACAAGACGGTGGATGCGCCTTCTCTGGAGGCTCTCAGCGGGGCCCTGCAGGAAAAACTGCCGGGGAACAACTTCGAGCAACTGGAAGTCAGCAATATCGATTCCACCATCGGCAACGCCTTCCTGATGAAGTGTGTGGTGGCTGTGCTGGCGGCCTCGGTGCTCATTCTGGTCTATATTGCCATCCGCTTCCGTAAAATAGGGGGCTGGATGGGCGGCATCACAGCTGTCATCGGCCTGCTGCACGACCTCGTCATTATCTACGGCGCCTTTGTGGTGCTGCAAATCCCGCTCAATGGCAACTTTATAGCGGCCATGCTCACCATTCTGGGCTACTCCATCAACGACACGGTTGTCATTTACGACCGTGTGCGTGAAAACCGGGGGCTTTACAGCAAAAAGACCTCCTTTGCCACGCTGATGAACGACAGTATCAACCAGAGCATGACCCGTTCCATCAACACCACCATCACCACCGTAGCGGCGCTGGGCTGTGTGTGCATCTTTGCAATGGTCTACAAGCTGGACAGCATCTTCACCTTCGCCTTTCCCATGATGGTGGGTATGGTGTCGGGTGCCTACTCCACCATCTGCATCTCCGGCCCGCTCTGGGTGGCCATTGCCGAGCGCAAGGATAAAAAAGGGAAAACCCAAAAGGGTAAGGCCCTTCCAGCTGGGCAAGGCAAAGAGGCAAAGCTAGAAGAGAAGGCGCCGGAAGAAAACCCGGCTGATACCAAAGACGAGACCGAAGAGACAGAGAAAGAGCAAGAGAATGGCGGAGAGGCGGGCAAGCTGGCCGAAAACCCGGTATAAAGCCCTGCCTTTGCCGAAAAGGTGAACAGATAACCGGCCGCCCCGTGCAGAATCGACACGGGGCGGCTTTACATTGCGGGGAAACTATTGTAAAATGATAGGCAAGATTGTGACTGTGAAAGAAGTGGGGTGAGGGTTTGGAAAGTGTGTACAAACGCATCCTGCTGAAATTGTCCGGCGAGGCTTTGGCGGGAAACCAGGGCTTCGGAATTAATGTGGAAACCGTGAAAACCATCTGTGGCGGCATTGCCGCGGCCCATGAGACCGGGGTGCAGATTTCCATTGTGGTGGGGGGCGGCAACTTCTGGCGCGGCCGCAGCGGCGGCGACATGGAGCGCACCCGCAGCGACCAGATTGGCATGCTGGCCACTGTGATGAACTCTCTGGCCGTGGCCGACGCGCTGGAGAAGATGGGCCTGGAGGTGCGGGTGCAGACGGCCATCACCATGCAGGCCGTGGCCGAGCCCTATATCCGGAACAAAGCCATTCGGCATATGGAGCATGGCCGCATTGTCATCATGGCCTGTGGCACTGGCAACCCCTTCTTCTCCACCGACACCGCCGCCGCCCTGCGTGCGGCGGAGATAAACGCCGATATGGTGCTGAAAGCCACCATGGTGGATGGCGTGTACGACAGTGACCCGAAGAAGAACCCCGCTGCGGTGAAGTATGAAAGCCTCAGTTTTAGCGAGGTGCTGCAAAAGAAGCTGGCCGTGATGGACTCCACGGCGGCCACCCTCTGCCGGGACAACGGGCTGCCCCTGCTGGTCTTCGATTTACAAGACCCCCAAAACATCCGCCGTGCAGTGACGGGGCAGGCCATTGGCACCCTGGTGAAAGAACAGTAAATACAAAGGAGCGAGTGATATGTCCAGTGAACAAACCAAGGTATTTGCAGAGAGAATGGACAAGGCCCTGAAGCACCTCATCAAGGAGCTGGGGGCGATTCGGGCGGGCCGGGCCAACCCCGCCGTGCTGGACAAGGTGATGGTGGACTACTATGGCACCCCCACGCCGGTGCAGCAGGTGGCCGCGGTGTCGGTGCCGGAGGCACGCGTGTTGGCCATCTCCCCCTGGGATTCTTCGCTGATTCGGGACATTGAAAAAGCCCTGCTATCCTCCGATATCGGCATAAACCCCACCAATGACGGCAAGCTCATCCGCCTGGTGTTCCCTTCGCCCACCGAGGAGCGCCGCAAGCAGCTGACCAAGGACGTGATGAAGCTGGGCGAGGAGGCCAAGGTGGCGGTACGGAATATCCGCCGGGAGGCCATAGATGATTTCAAGGCGCAGAAGAAAAAGAGTGAAATCACCGAGGATGACCTAAAGGAGCTGGAGCACGAGGTGCAGAAGGTGACCGACAAGCACACGGTGGAGATTGACAAGGTGTGTGAGGAAAAAAACAAGGAAATTATGGAAATTTAGGTTTTCATCATCTGATACTATTTCAGAATAGAAACCGAATAAAGTTTCTATTCTGATGTTGCAGCAAAAGGCGCTGCAACGCGTCTCATGCAAAATTTCTGTTAAAAACAAAATGAAGTTTTTAACGAAATTTAGGATGAAATACGACAGGGTGCCGCGCGCCTGCGCGGCATTTTGTGTGGGAGAAGGGGGAGAGGCCAATGAGCCAGCCGCACCAGGCGTCCGCAAAGGGCCTGTCCATCGGCATCATCATGGACGGCAATGGCCGCTGGGCCAAGCAACGGGGCCTGCCCCGCACGGCGGGCCATAAAAAAGGTGCCGAGGTCTTTGAGGATATCACACGCTATGCCAATGAACAAGGTGTGGCCGCCATCTCCTTCTACGCCTTTTCCACCGAGAACTGGTCTCGCCCCTCTGAGGAATTGAACGTTATTATGGATTTGTTCGGCGCCAGCCTCAAGCGGATGTACCGTTACATCCATGAAAACAATAAGGTGGTGTTTTTGGGAGACCGCAGCCCACTGCGGCTCCAGCACCAAGAGATGATGAACGACATTGAGGCCAAAACGGCCCAGCGCACCGGCATGGTGCTGAATGTGGCGGTGAACTATGGCGGGCAGCAGGAGATTGCCCGGGCCGCCCGCCTGCTGGCAGACGAGGTGAAAGAGGGAAAGCGTACGCCGGAAAGCATCGACGAAAGCTGTATAGCTGATTACCTTTACACTAAAAAACAACCTATGCCCGATTTTATTCTAAGAACCTCTGGGGAGAAACGGATGTCGAACTTCATGCTGTGGCAGTCGGCCTATTCGGAATTTGTGTATACAGACCTCCATTGGCCAGACTTCCGCCGCCAGCATTTCGATGCGGCCGTGGCCGATTTCCTCAGCCGCAACCGCCGCTTTGGGGGCTTGTAACAAGCTGGTTTTGTCCATTAGCCAAAAACTGCAAAAGGGGGAAGCCGCATGAAGACAAGGGTCATCACTTCGGTGGTGCTGGTGGCGCTGCTGGCTTTGGTGCTGTTCTTTTTCGACACCATTTTTTTCAATTTAGTCTTCGCGGCGCTCTGCCTCATAGCGGTGCATGAGGTGTATGCCGCCTTTGGCTTTGGCCCCAAAAGCCTGTATATTTTCATCGGCTACATCCCCTTTGTGCTCATCGTCATGCTGTCGGATTATCTCAGCGTGCGGGCCTGGCTACAGCCTGTGGGCTACCTGTTTGCCCTGTTTTTGGCCCTCTGCGTCATTCTGCACAGCCAAAGCGTCAATTTTGCCAAGCTCAGCGGCATGGCGGTGCTGTCCTTCATCATGATTTTCTGCTTCTACTCGCTCATCGCCCTAAAATCATTGCTGCCCCGCGCAGAATATGGCCTGGACGCCAACTACTTTCTGCTGCTGATATTGGGCTATGCCTGGGGGGGCGACACCTGCGCCTACCTGGTGGGCCGCGCCTTTGGCAAGCACAAGCTGGCCCCCCGGGTAAGCCCCAATAAGACCGTGGAGGGAGCCATAGGCGGGGTGCTGGGCAGCATGCTGGTGGGGGTGCTCATCACCTTCATCTACATCAGCATCTGGCGGAACTCCATGCCCTGGAGCGGCGTCAGCAACATCTACTATCTGCTGGTGGCTCTGTTTGGCATCCCGGCGTCCATTCTGGGGATGGTGGGCGACCTGTTTGCCTCGGCGGTGAAGCGCCAGTGTGAAATCAAGGACTACGGCACCATTTTCCCCGGGCACGGCGGCATTTTAGACCGCTTCGACAGCGTGATGTTTGTGGCCCCCCTGGTGGTGTTTGTGGTTCGCATTTTCTTTTATATTTACCTGCGGTAACAAGCAGACGGAGAGACTATGGAAAAAAAAGTGGCCCTGTTGGGCAGCACGGGTTCCATTGGCCGGCAGAGCCTGGAGGTGATTCGCCAGCAGGGCTACCGGGTGGCGGCGCTGGCGGCAGGGCGGAACACCCGGCGGCTGATGGAGCAGGTGCGGGAGTTCCGCCCGCCGCTGGTGGCCCTGGCCGACGAGGACGCCGCCGACACACTGGCGGCCGAGCTGGCCGCCCTGCCCCAGCCGCCGCGCCTGCTGCGCGGAAGGGACGCCGCCCGCAACGCCGTGGCCGAGGCGGACGCCGACATTGTGCTGAACGCCATCGTGGGCATTTCGGGGCTGGATGCCACGCTGACGGCGCTTTCGGGCGGCTTGGACGTGGCCCTGGCGAACAAGGAAAGCCTGGTGGCCGGGGGCCAACTGGTGCTGGATGAGAGGGAGGCCAAGGGCGGTAAGCTGCTGCCTGTGGACAGCGAGCACAGCGCCATTTTTCAGTGCCTGCAGGATGTCCGCTCGGCCCGGGCGCTCAAAAAAATCATCCTCACGGCCTCGGGCGGGCCATTCTATGGCAAAACCCGCGCAGAGCTGCAGAATATTACGCCCAAAGAGGCGCTGACCCACCCGAACTGGGACATGGGGCATAAAATCACCATCGATTCCGCCACCCTGATGAACAAGGGCCTGGAGCTGATAGAGGCCATGTGGCTGTTCGGCCTGCCACCCGGGCAGATTGAGATTGTGGTGCAGCGGCAGAGCATCATCCACTCCATGGTGGAATTTGAGGATAACTCGGTGCTGGCCCAGCTGGGCGTGCCGGATATGCGCCTTCCCATCCAGTATGCTCTCACCTGGCCCGATAGGCTGCCCGGCCCGGCCCCCAGGCTGGATTTCAGCACCCTGCAAAGGCTGGATTTTGGCAGGCCCGACGAGGAAAATTTCCGCTGCCTGGCGGCCTGCAAAAAGGCGGCGGCCAAGGGCGGGCTGGCCCCTTGTGCGGCCAATGGTGCAGGCGAGGAGGCTGTGGCGATGTTTTTGGCCGGGACGCTTTCTTTTCTGGACATTGGCCGCCTGGTGGAGGGCTGTGTGGACAGCGACAGCTTCGCGGGCGGCTATGACCTTCTGGACGTGTACGACTGTGACGCGGCGGCCCGCCGGTATGTCCGCGAAAATGCCTAGCATGGTGCTGTTTTGCCTGTTTTCCGGCGGCTGCTTTACGCGCTTACTTGCTCTGCTTCCCCCGGCTTTTCTTGGAAAGGAACCCTGATGAACATTGTACTGATGATTGTGGCGGGCATATTGGTGTTTGGTACCGTGATTTTTGTGCACGAGCTGGGCCATTTTCTGGTGGCCAAAAAAAGCGGCATCAAGGTGAACGAATTCGCCATGGGTATGGGGCCTGTGTTGTTCCGTTTTCAAAAAGGGGAGACGCAATATGCCCTGCGGCTGTTTCCCATTGGCGGCTTTGTAAGCATGGAGGGGGAGGACGAGGACAGCGACGAGCCCCGCAGCTTCACCCGCGCGCCGGTGTATAAGCGGATGCTGGTGATTATCGCGGGCGCCTTTATGAACATGGTGCTGGGCTTTTTGGTGCTGGTGCTGCTGGTGGCCAGCGGCGGGGCCATGGCCAGCCGCACCGTGGCCGAGGTGAGCGACCCCGCCACCGGCCTGCAGGTGGGCGACACCATCCTCAAAATCAACGGCCGCAGCTGCTTTACCATGAGCGATATACTGTATGAATTTGCCCGCACCCAGAACGGCACCTTTGATTTGCAGGTGCGGAGGGATGGCAAAAAGGTGGAGCTGCGCGAGGTACAGTTCCCGGTGGCGGAGGCGGTGGACGAGGGAACCGGGGAGACGGTCGTCGATGAGACGACGGGAAAACCCTATACCTATCTCGACATCAGCTTCAAGGTGCTGCCGCTGGCCAAAAACCCCTGGACGGTGGTGCAGCAGGCCTTCTTCACCACCCTTTCCTACACCCGGCTCATTTATCTCACCTTCTTCGACCTTATTTTGGGCCGGGTGCCCATCAACAACCTCTCCGGCCCGGTGGGCATTGTGGAGCAGATAGGCAAGGCGGCCATCATCGGCTGGCGGAATGTGCTGCAGCTGCTGGCCCTCATCTCGGTGAACCTGGGTGTGATGAACATGCTGCCCCTGCCCGCCTTGGACGGCGGCAAGGCCCTGCTGCTGGCTGTGGAGGGCATCCGCCGCAAGCCGCTGAACCGCCGCTTTGAAATTGCGGTGAACACGGCGGGCTTTGTGCTGCTGATGGGCCTGATGGTGCTGGTCACCTTCAACGACATTCTGCGGCTGGTGAGGTAGGGGATATGGAAATAGAACGCCGAAAAACGAATGTGGTGAAGCTGGGCCGGGTGCTGCTGGGCGGGGACAACCCTGTGGCGGTGCAAAGCATGCTCAGCGTGCCGGCGGGGGATGTGGAGGGCAACCTGCGGCAGGCCCGCCAGCTTGAGGAGGCGGGCTGCGCCATCCTGCGGGTCAGCCTGCCCACCCGGGAGGATGTGCGGCTGGTGACGGCCCTAAAAAATGCCGTTTCTCTGCCCATTGTGGCCGACATCCACTTTGACTATACCATCGCCTTGGCCGCCGTGGAGGCCGGGGTGGACAAAATCCGCCTGAACCCTGGGAACATCGGGGGAAAAGAGCGGGTGCGGGAGGTGGCCCGCGCCTGCGAGCGCGCCGGGGTGCCCATCCGCATCGGGGTGAACGGCGGCAGCCTGGAAAAGCATCTGCTGGAAAAATATGGCAGCCCCTGCGCGGAGGCTCTGGTGGAAAGCGCACTGGGCCAGGCGGCCCTGCTGGAGGACTTCGGCTTTTCCCAAATTGTCATCTCGCTGAAAAGCAGCCATGTGCCCACCAATGTGCGGGCCTACCGCCTGCTGGCCGCCCGCTGTGCCTACCCCTTGCACCTGGGTGTTACCGAGGCGGGCACCTACCGCAGCGGCCTTGTAAAAAACGCCATGGGCATTGGCAGCCTGCTGCTTTGCGGCATTGGCGACACCCTGCGCGTCTCCCTCACCGATGAACCGGTGAAGGAGGTGGAGGCGGGCTATGACATTTTGCGGGCCGCCGGGCAGAAGGTGCCGGGGCCGGAGGTCATCAGCTGCCCCACCTGTGGGCGCACCTGTGTGCCGGTGGCCGAGCTGGCCAACCAGCTGCAGGAGCGGCTGAAGGGCTGCGAAAAGTCCATCAAGGTGGCTGTGATGGGCTGTGTGGTGAATGGCATTGGCGAGGGGAAAGAGGCAGATGTGGGCCTGGCCGGCGGGAAGGACAGCGCGGTGATTTTCCGCAAGGGTGAGCAAGTGCGCACCGTGCGGGGCGATTTTTTGGAAGAATTGCTGAAGGAAATTGAGACGCTTTAGCCCGGCATAGTCCAATGGATTTATTATAATTTTTGCCGTTTTTTTTGAAAGTTTTTTGTGCCACTTTTTTTCAAAAAAGTGGTGGTCTTTTCTCTTGCTTATTCTCTTGATTTTAGACTTGCTTTTAGAAAGGAATTATTTTGGGTCTTCCTCTGCTGGAGCTCTGCCCGGAGCTTGCCAAAGACCCTGCTTTTTCCAGCGATTTGGACATTCTGGTGCAGGGTGTGGGCATCGACGAAAAAAATGGCCGTGTGAAGGTCCGCTTTGAAAGTAAGCGGGCCTTATCCCTGCGCGAAAGCCAGTGCGTGCAGGCGGGCATCACCTCGCGCTTCCCCTCCTATGACCTCATTCTGGCGGGCCGCTTTGCCTATGAGGCGCTGGACGAGGCCGGGATTCTCTGCCTGATAGAGGAGCTGAAAATGCAGGGCATGCCCCTGAACGGGTATTTCAAAAACGCCAGCATCCGCCTGGCGGGCGCTGTGGTAGAGGTGGAGGTGCAGGGGGGCTGCACCCTGCTGCAAGACATGGGCTTTCCCGGCGCGCTGGCCGCCCTGGTGGAGGAAAAAACCGGGCAGGCGGCAGAGGTGCGGCTCTCGGCCAGCAAGCCCTTTGACGCCGAGGCCGTGATGGAGCATTTTGCCCAGAAGGCCCCGCCGCCCCGCGCGGTGAGCAAGGGCATCACCCTGCCAAAGCTGGCCGGGCTGGATTTGGACGAGAAGCCCGCCGAAAGCCTGTTTGGCGCCGCCTTCACCCCCGATAAAATCGACCCGCTGTCCAGCCTGGATGAGGGCAGCCGGAAATGCACGGTGTTTGGCGATGTATTCAAGGTGGACTGGCGGGAGCTGCGGAACGGCGGGCAGATTCTGCTCTTTGGCCTCACCGACTATGAGACATCGGTTTCCGTAAAATACCGCCTTTTCCCGGATGCAAAAATGGGAAAACTCGGAGAAATTAAGCCGGGGGACAGCCTCATCATCCGCGGGGAATACTACTACGACAGCTTTACCAATGAATACACCCTGCGCCCGGCGGACGTGCTGCGGGTGCAGCGCAAACCCTGGACAGACGAGGCAGAAGAAAAGCGGGTGGAGCTGCACCTGCACACCAAGCTGAGCGCGCTGGACGGCCTGTGCGACCCCGGCGAGGCCGTGAAAACAGCCGCCAGGATGGGCCATAAGGCCATTGCCATCACAGACCATGGGGTGGTGCAGGCCTACCCGGAGGCCATGCTGGCCTGGGATAGCCTGCGCAAGGACTACCCCGATTTTAAGGTCATCTATGGCATGGAGGCCTATTTTGTGGATGACATGGTGCCGGTGCTGGACAGGCATGTAAAAGGCAGCCTGCCCGGGGCCTGCTTTGTGGTTTTCGACATTGAGACCACCGGGCTTTCCCCCAAAGACGAACGGCTGACGGAAATTGGTGCGGTGAAGCTGCAAAACGGGGAGGTGGTGGGCCGCTTCTCCCAGTTTGTGCAGCCGGGCAAGCCCATTCCGCCGCACATCACACATCTCACCGGCATCACCGATGAGATGGTGGCCGATGCGCCGCCGCCGGGGGAGGCCCTGCGCCGCTTTTTGGACTTTGCGGGGGACTGTGTGCTGGTGGCCCACAACGGCCACGGCTTCGATATGCGTTTTATGCGGGCCGCCGCCGAGCGGGAGGGTCTGGAATTCACCCTGCCCTGCATCGACACCCTGCCCCTGGGGCAGGCTCTCTATCCGGGCCTCAAAAACTACAAGCTGGACACGCTGGCCGCCCACCTGAAGGTGCCGCCCTTTTCCCACCACCGGGCCGCCGACGACGCAAAGGCCACGGCGGATATCTTTTTGCACATGCTGGAGGAGCTGGCCGAACGGGAGATTGCCACACTGGAGGGCCTGAACACCGGGCTCAAGGCCAAAAACGTGCTCTCCCGCCGCAACCACCATCTCATCCTGCTGGTGCAAAACCTCACGGGCCTTAAAAACCTCTACAAGATTGTCTCCAAAAGCCACATTGAGCATTTTGCCAGCGGCAAAAGCAAGGGGCCGCGGGTGCCGCGCAGCCTGCTGAACCAGCACCGAGAGGGGCTGCTGCTGGGCTCTGCCTGCGAGGCGGGGGAGCTGTACCGGGCCATTTTGGGCGGCGCGGGGGCCGAGGAGCTGGAGCGGATTGCGGACTATTATGACTACCTGGAGGTGCAGCCGCTGGGCAACAATGAGTTCCTGCTGCGGGAGGGCAAGGTGGAGAGCCTGGAAACCCTGCAGGAGTTCAACAAAACCATCATAGAGCTGGCAAAGAAGCTGGGCAAACCCGTGGTGGCCACCGGGGACGTGCACTTTTTGCGCCAGCGGGACGCGGTGTTCCGCAGTGTGCTGCAGGCCGGGCAGGGCTTTAGCGATGCCGACAACCAGGCCCCGCTCTATTTCCGCACCACCGGGGAGATGCTGGCGGAGTTCCGCTACCTCTCCCCGGAGGATGCCAAGGCGGTGGTCATCGACTGGCCGAATAAAATTGCCGAGAGCATTGAGGCGGATATCCGCCCCATTCCCAAGGGCACCTTTACCCCGGTGATTGAAGGCTCGGACGAGATGCTGCGGCAGTCCACCATGGAGAACGCCCGCCGCCGCTATGGCGACCCCATCCCAGACCTCGTGCGAGAGAGGCTGGAAAAAGAGCTGGATTCCATCATCAAGCATGGCTATGCGGTGCTGTACGTCATAGCGCAGAAGCTGGTGAAGAACAGCGAGGAAAACGGCTACCTGGTGGGCAGCCGCGGCTCGGTGGGCTCCTCGGCGGTGGCAAACTTTGCGGGCATTTCGGAGGTAAACCCTCTGCCGCCCCACTACCTTTGCGAAAACTGCAAGCACAGCGAGTTTTTTACCGATGGCAGCGTGGCCAGCGGCTTTGACCTGCCAAACAAAAACTGCCCCCACTGCGGCACCAAAATGCTGGGGGACGGCAACGAGATTCCCTTCGAGACCTTCCTCGGCTTCGACGGGGACAAGGAGCCGGATATTGACCTCAACTTCTCGGGCGAGTACCAGAGCCAGGCCCACCGCTACACCGAGGAGCTGTTTGGCAAGGACTATGTGTTCAAGGCCGGCACGGTGAGCGGGATGCAGGACAAAACCGCCTATGGTTATGTGAAAAACTACCTTTCTGAGCGGGAGCGCAGCCTGCCCTCGGCCGAGGTGGACCGCCTGGTGAAGGGCTGTGAGGGCGTGAAGCGCACCACCGGCCAGCACCCCGGCGGTATGGTGGTGGTGCCCTCCGGCTATGAGATTACCGATTTCTGCCCGGTGCAGCACCCGGCGGACGACAAGGACAAAGGGGTGGTGACCACCCACTTCGAGTTCAAATACCTGCACGACACCCTGCTGAAGCTGGACGAGCTGGGCCATGACGTGCCCACCATGTACCATCATCTCGAAAAAATCTCGGGCATCAAGATGGAGGAGGTGCCCATGAACGACGAGAAGGTCATCAGCCTGCTCACCTCCACCGAGGCACTCGGCATCAGCCCCGAGGAGCTGGGCAGCAAAACCGGCACCTTTGGCATACCGGAGCTGGGCACCAGCTTTGTGCGGCAGATGCTCATAGAGGCCCAGCCGCGCAATTTTGGCGATTTGATTCAGATTTCCGGCCTCTCCCACGGCACAGATGTGTGGAACGGCAACGCGCAGGACCTGATACGCGAGCAGGTGTGCACCATCTCCGAGGTCATCGGCACCCGTGACTCCATCATGACCGACCTCATCCACAAGGGGGTGGAGCCCAAGGTGGCCTTTGACGTGATGGAGCTGACCCGAAAGGGCAAGGTGGCGAAGATGGGCTTCCCCCCCGGCGTGGAGGATTCTCTGCGCCAAAATGGCGTGGAGGAATGGTATTTAGAGAGCTGCCGGAAAATCAAGTACATGTTCCCCAAGGCCCACGCCGTGGCCTACCTCATCTCGGCCATCCGCCTGATGTGGTTCAAAATTTACCATCCGCTGGCCTTTTACGCCACCTATTTTACGGTGCGCGGCGAGGACATTGACTACGAGGCAGCCGTGGGGGGAAGGGCTGTGGCCAAGCGTCGGCTGGCGGCGGCCACAGAGCTTGCCAAAAACGAAAAAAGCGCCAAAAACGAGGGTGTGGTCACCTCGCTGCAAATTGTGTACGAGTACCTGCTGCGGGGCTATGAATTTCTACCCATAGAGCTGGGCCGCAGCCGGGCCGCGGCCTATTGTGTGGAGGACGGGAAAATCCGCCTGCCCTTCCTTGCCATGAAAGGGGTGGGGGAGAACGCCGCGCGGGATTTGGAAAACGCCACGCTGGCCGGGCAGCAATACCTCTCTATGGACGAGCTGCAAAGCGCGGCGGGGGTGAACAACACGGTGATGGAAACCCTGGCCGCCATGGGCGCGCTGGGCGGGCTGCCCAAAAGCAACCAGATTTCACTGTTTTAGTGTTAAAAAAAGCCGGAGAAAACACGGGGGCAAAGCAAAATGGGGCTGCAAGAGGCAAAGGAATATCTGAAGCAATTTGGCCTGGAAGACAGGGTGATGGAGTTCCCCGTTTCCAGCGCCACGGTGGAGCTGGCGGCACAGGCCCTAAACTGCCGGCCGGGGCGCATTGCCAAAACCATGTCCTTCCGGCTGGGGGAGCAGGTTCAGCTTATCTTGCTGGCTGGGGATGTGCGCATCGACAACAAAAAATATAAGGCTGCCTTCGGGGCCAAGGCAGCCATGCTGCCGCCCGGGGAGCTGCCCGTGCTGGTGGGCCACCCCGCCGGGGGCGTTTGCCCCTTCGGCGTGAAGGAAGGGGTGGCGGTGTATCTGGATGAATCTCTGCGGCGGTTCGAGACGGTGTTCCCCGCCTGTGGCAGCGGGAACAGCGCCATAGAGCTCAGCCTGCCGCAGCTTGCGGAGGTGGCCGCCAGCCGTGGCTGGGTGGATATTGCGAAAATGCCGGAAAACGCTGGCCTTTAGAACAAAAAGCCGCTGCTTTCCTCTGCGCATCGCCCTAATAGGTGTGCTCGCATATCTCGTGAATTTTCTCCCGCAGGGCCACAAAATCCTCGAAGGCGAGGGGCTTGTTGCCGGGGTTGCGCAGCAGGGCGGCGGGGTGCAGGGTGGCCATGAACCAGATGCCGTTTTTTGGGAACCACTGGCCGTGCTCCTTCATGATGGCAAAATCGTTTTTTATCATAATTTTGGCGGCAATGCGCCCAAGGCAGACCACAATTTTGGGCCGCATCAGGCGGAACTGCTCCCGCAGCCAGGGAATGCAGGCTTCCTGCTCCTCGGGCAGGGGGTCTCGGTTTTGGGGCGGGCGGCACTTCACAATATTGCCAATGTAGATGTTTTTCTGCCGGCTTAGGCCAATGGTTTCAAGATACACATCCAGCAGCTGGCCGCCCCGGCCCACAAAAGGCTGGCCCTGCTCGTCCTCGTTCCGCCCGGGGCCCTCGCCCACAAACATCACCTCGGCATTTTCGTTCCCCATTCCAAACACCACATGCTGGCGTGTTTCCGCCAGGCCGCAGCGCTGGCAATTCAGGCATTCCTCCCGCAGGCTTTGCCAATCTCCCATGGTTCCATCCCCCCAAAATAGTAGTGCAATTGCATGGTTTACTGTTTGCTAGTATACCATATTCTGTGAGTATTGGCCCCTTTGCACGGGTATTTTTTTGTGGTACAATATTTGTGGTAAAAAACAACGAATATCTTTACAAGTGCAATCAAAAAACAAGAAATGTTTTTGGGAGGATATCGTGCAAAGAAAAGTGATAGTGGAAACCTCGGCCCGCCATGTGCATGTGAATGTGGATGATTTAGAGATTTTGTTTGGGCCGGGTTACCAGCTGCACCCGAAAAAGGATTTGTCTCAACCGGGGCAATATGCCAGTGATGAAAGAGTGACTTTGGTGGGGCCGAAGCGGGAGCTGCCCGGCGTCTCCATTCTGGGGCCCACCCGCAGGGCCACACAGGTGGAAATCAGCCTCACCGATGCGCGCAGCCTGGGGGTGAACGCCCCTGTGCGGGAGAGCGGGAATATTGAAGGCTCGGCCCCCATAAAAATTGTGGGCCCCAAGGGGGAAATTTCTCTCAGCCAGGGCTGCATCGTGGCCAAGCGCCACGTACACCTGGACCCCGCCACGGCCCAGAGCTATGGCATTGAAAACGAGCAGGCCGTGAAGGTGGCCTGCGGCGCCAACGGGCGCAATGTGGTGTTTGAGGATGTGGTGGCCCGCGTGAGCAGCCACTACGCGGCTGCGGTGCATTTGGATACCGACGAGGCCAATGCGGCCGGGGGCCCCAGCCAGGGTGAGATTCTGCTGGACTGATAGCGCCGTGCGTTCCGGGCGGATATTCCGGTAAAAATGCCAAGGCCATTTTGGCGAATTTCAGAATAAAGTGGAACGAATATTGGTAGGGAATCGTTTTATATTCCGCCCGGCCTCTATGGGCCGGGCGGGTTTTCTACAGAGTTAATTCAAGAGGGTGGGCGGCGCCCTCTCACCAAGAAGGATATAGCATGTTTCTTATGGATGATACAGCCCGAAATATACCCCAAAATTCCAAAGAAAACAAGGGAATAAAATCAAGCGAAAATGCCCCGGGCAAGGGGCCGGAAAATAGCCCGCTGCAAAAACAGAGAAAAACCTTATTTTCCTCTCCGCGCGCGTTGAAGGTGCGGAAAAGCGAATGGCTGAACCTGCTGTTTTGCCTGCTGGTGCCGCTGGTTACCCTGGTGACCATGGAGTGGATTGCCCGTGGCACCCTGGGCCCCCACCAAAAGGACTATGGCTTTTTCCTGGCCCTGCAAACCCATCTGCTCGGCTTTTTCCTCTCGTATTTGCTCCTGGTTTTTGTCTATATTTTTGTGGCCTATCTGGTGGGCAGCCATATGGTGGCCACCCTGCTGCTTGGGCTGCTGGGTAATGTGCCGGCCGTGGCCACCTACTATAAGCTCACCATGCGCGGCGAGCCCCTGCTCCCCTGGGATTTTCAGCAAATAGGGGATTTGATGGGGGTGAGCGAGGACATCAGGCTGGTGGTTCAGCCCTCCATGATTGCCACAATATGTATTTTTGCCGTGCTTGCGGCGGCGGCCTTTTTTGTGATATTGCCCAAAAAGGAAAATGGAAAACCACGCTGGAAAAGCCGTCTTCTGCTTTCGGGTGTGTCGCTTGCAGGCGCACTGCTGCTGTTGTTCGGCGTCTTTTTAAACCCCATTGGCACCGCGGCCATTGGGGTGCAGTCCGACATGTGGATGCAGGACAGGTATTACCGCACCAACGGCCTTGTCACCAGCTTTCTCACCAACCTGCAGCTCATGAATATCGCCCCGCCCGAAGGCTATAGCCCCGAGGCGGTGGAGGCGATAGCAGACGAGGTGCAGAACAACCAGACGCCGTTCTTGCTGGAGGGCACCCCGGTGGCCGATTATTCCGAGGAGCAGCCGGACATCATCTATGTGATGGCCGAGAGCTTCTGGGACGTGACGAGCCTGCCGGGCATTGCCTATGACCGTGAGCTGCTGCCGAACCTCAGCGCCCTATCGCAGGAGGGTGCGCGCGGCATGGTGTATACCCCCAGCTTTGGCGGGGGCACCTGCGACGTGGAATTTGAGGCACTGACGGGCTTTTCGGTGGATTTTCTGCCCGCCGGCAGCAAGCCCTTCCAGCAATACATCACCGAGGACACCTTCTCTCTGCCGCAGGTGCTGAAAACCGAAGGCTACGAGACGCTGGCCATTCACGGCTATGGCCGCCGCTTTTGGAGCCGCGACACGGCCTATCCCCGCCTTGGCATCGATACCTTCATCGCGCAGGATGATTTTGTGGACCCGGTGCTCCGCCGGGGCTTTATCTCCGACGAGGCGATGGTGGACCGCATCATAGAGGAGCACCAGAGCCGTGTGGCGGAGGACCAGCCGGTGTTTATCCACGCGGTAACCATGCAGAACCACACCACCTATGACCGGAGCCGTTACCCTGCCGACGAGCTGGTGCGGGTGACCCAGAATGAAGCAGGTTTACCGGATGAGACCATAGGGCAGCTGGAGGACTGCGCCACCGGCATCTATGAGATGGACGCCGCCCTGGGCCGCCTGACGGAGTATCTGCGCGGTGTGGAAAAACCCACCATACTGGTGTTTTGGGGCGACCATATGAACCCCATGAGCGATGGCTATACCATGTTTGAGAAAACCGGGTTTATTGAGAAGGATGAAACGGCCAGCCCGGCGCTGTATCAGACCCCCCTGCTGATTTGGAGCAACCAGAACACCACCCCCACCCAGCTTGGCACCATCGCGGCCTACAACATCACCCCCACCATGATGGAGCTGTATGACCTGAAAGAGCCCGTATATTTCGAGTTTTTGGCCCAACAGATGCAGGTGATGCGGGCCAGCAACAAAGGGTTTATTGTGAATCCCGACGGCAGCATTCTGGAAAACACTGTGGACGAGGCACGGCGCGAAAGCCTGGCCAAGCACTGGATGCTGCAATATGATGTTTTATTTGGGGACAAGTATCTGTATCGTGAAGCCGCCCCCAGCTAACGTGTGCCGACACCCTCTAGGGTTGCCATGCTGCGAAAAAACGGCCATAAGGGTGTTGCCCTAAGATAAAGGAGAGTTTATTTGGAACAAAAATTGCGGGAAATTCTGGCCGGGGTGCAAAAGCCCGGGCGCTACACCGGGGGAGAGCCCGGGTGTGTGTATAAAGAGGACGCCGCCCTGCGCTTTGCCTTCTGCTTCCCCGACACCTACGAGGTGGGCATGTCCTACCTCGGCATGAAAATTTTGTATGAACTGCTGAACAAAATGGACGGTGTGTGGTGCGAGCGGGCCTTCATGCCCTGGGTGGATATGGCGGATGCGCTGCAAGAGGCGGGCTACCCCTTGTATGCGCTGGAAAGCCGCAGCCCCCTCTCTGCCTTCGATATCGTGGGCTTTACCCTGCAATATGAGCTCTCTTACACCAATGTGCTGGCCATGCTGCGTCTCTCGGGCATTCCTCTGCGGGCCGCCCAGCGGGAGGAAAGCATGCCGCTGGTGGTGGGGGGCGGCCCCTGCGCCTGCAACGCCGAGCCCATGGCGGCCTTCTTTGACGCCCTGTTTCTGGGCGAGGGAGAGGAGCAGCTGCCCGAGGTCTGCCGGGTGGTGATGGCGGAAAAAGAGAAAAAAACACCCAAAAAAGAAATTCTCAAAAAACTGGCCAAAATTCCCGGGGTATATATCCCCGCTTTTTACGAGGCGGAGTACGGGGCCGATGGCATTTTTGCGGGCATGCACAAAACCGAGGAGAGCGCCCCTCTGCCGGTGCGCAAGGCACTTTTGGGGGATTTTTCCTCCTTTTATCCACCCGAGGAATTTGTGGTGCCCATGGTGGGGGCGGTGCACGACCGCGCCCAGATAGAGGTGATGCGCGGCTGCGAGCGGGGCTGCCGCTTCTGCCAGGCGGGCTTTATCTACCGCCCCCTGCGGGAGCGCCCCGGGGAAATGCTGGCCGGGGCGGCCCGTCAGCTCTGCCAAAACACCGGCTATGAGGAGATGAGCCTGACCAGCCTTTCCACCAGCGACCACAGCGAGCTGGAGCCTTTGCTGGACACCCTGCTGGACTGGACCAGCCAGGAAAAAATCAACCTCAGCCTGCCCTCGCTGCGGGTGGACAACTTTACCGAAAGCCTGGCCGAAAAGGTGAGCCGGGTGCGGAAAAGCGGCCTGACCTTTGCGCCCGAGGCGGGTACCCAGCGGCTGCGGGATGTCATCAACAAAAATGTGAGCGACGAGGAGATTGAACGCACCTGCCGCATGGCCTTTGACGCGGGCTATTCGGCGGTGAAGCTCTATTTTATGATGGGGCTGCCCGGCGAGACCATGGAGGACATTGCGGGGATAGCCGAAACGGCCCAGCGGGTGGTGGAGCTGTACTACGCCAGCCCCAAAAAGCGGAAGGGGCAGGGGGTGCGGGTGTCCATCAGCGTGGCCTGCTTTGTGCCAAAGCCCTTCACCCCCTTTGAGTGCTGGGGGCAGGACAGGGAGGAGACCCTGCGCGAAAAGCAGAAATATCTGCTGCAATGCGTGCAAAGCAGGAAAATATCGGTGAGCTACCACGACAGCCGTATCAGCTTTTTGGAGGCGGCTTTTGCCCGGGGCGACCGCCGCCTGGCCGACGTGATTGAGCTGGCCTTTGAAAAGGGCTGCCGCTTCGACGGCTGGGACGACCAATTTCTTTACGACGTGTGGCTGGAGGCCTTTGCGGAAAAGGGCATTGACCCGCACTTCTACGCGAACCGTGCCCTGCAGCCGGAGGAGGCCCGCCCCTGGGGCCATTTGGACTATGGGCTGAGCCGCCGCTTTTTGCAGGCGGAGTATGAAAAGGCCATGCGCGGCGAGGTGACGCCGCCCTGCCGGCAGCAGTGTGCAGGCTGTGGGGTGAGCCAGATGACAGGGGGTGCCTGCTTTGCAGATGCTTAGGATTTTCTTCACCAAAATGGGGGAGGCGGCCTACATCTCCCACCTGGATTTGCAGCGGGTGATGGCGAGGGCTTTGCGAAAAAGCGGCCTGCCGGTGTGGTATTCCCAGGGCTTTAACCCCCATATCTACATGAGCTTTGCCCTGCCGCTGCCACTGGGGCAGGAGAGCGAGACCGAGGCGGTGGACTGCAAGACCGAGAGTGAGGAGACGGATTTTTCCGCCTATTTAGAGAATTTAAATCGGGCTCTGCCCCGGGGCATCCGGGCGCAGCGCATTGCCGCACCCCTGCATAAGCCCGCGGAAATTGAGAGCGCCGAATATCGTATGGATTACGAGAGAACCCAGGACGAAATGCAAAAAATACTGGAAAATTACAGGCAAATGCCCGAGGCCCCGGTACTGGTAAAACGCAAAAAAACCGAGGAAACCGTGGATTTAAAAAATCTGGCAAAAATAAATCCTCCAGAAAAAGAGGGTGCCTTTTCTGTGGTGCTTCCGGCGGGCAGTGAGCAAAATATTAACCCTTTTTTATTCACCCATTTTTTAGAGACACATTTTTCTCTGCCGCCCCATGGGGCAAAAATTGTGAGAAAAAAAGTGCTGATGAAAAATGGGGAAGAATTTTGCTGAAAATAGCGCATAAATCTCTTTGCCTTTGCCTCCAAGTCATGGTATGATACAGATATAAATTACCATAATACATATAATATTTACAAATGGAAAAGAGGCACAGCCACAGCGCAGAAGCCAGCAGGAGGTATCATATGCGGATTGCCATATTTACCGAGACCTATTTTCCCTATATCAGTGGTGTGGTAACCCACATTGAAACCCTGCGGCAGGGGCTGGAGGCGCAGGGCCACACCGTGCTGATTGTGACGCTGGACCCAAGGAGCCGCCGCCATTACGTGAAAGACAATGTATTATATTGCCCGGCCATTCCGCTGAAAAAAATCTATGGAGCAGGGGTATCCAGCCCGGTAAACCTGTACCGCATGCGGATTTTACAGGGCTTTAAACCCGATATTATCCATCTGCATACAGAATTCTCCATGGGTCTGTTCGCCCTTTTGGCGGCCGACTGGATGAGAAAACCGGTGGTGTATACCCTGCACACCATGTACGATGACTACGTTTTCTACCTTTTTCCCCAAAAGGCGCCCGATAGGATGAAAACGATGGCAAAGCCCTTGGCGCATTCCTACATCCGGCGTGTATCGGGAAAGGCCACGGAAATCATAGGGCCCTCCAACAAGGTGGCCGACTATCTGCGGCGCTGCGGGGTGAACCGGCAGGTAAATATTGTGCCCAACACGGTGGATTTGACCCAGTTTCTGCCCGAAAATGCAAAAGAGGACGAGACCGAGGCCTTCCGCCAAAAGCTGGGCATCCAGCCGGGGGATGTGGCCATCGCTTTTATTGGGCGGATTGGCAAAGAAAAAAGCATTGATGTTTTGATAGACTATTTCCGGCAGGGGTTCCAGGGGGACAAACGCTTCCACCTGTTTATTGCAGGCGACGGCCCCGACCGCACGCTGCTGCAAGCCGAGATTGACAAAGGCGGCATGGGAGACCAGGTGCAGCTGGTGGGCCGCATAGAGCACGACCAGGTGCCGCATTTTTACCGCGCCTGCGATTTGTTTGCCACAGCCTCCCTCACCGAGATGAACTCCATCTCCATGCTGGAGGCCATGGCCAGCGGCCTGTATGTGCTGCAGCGGCTGGATGTGCTGAACCGCGACCAGATTGTGCCGGGCAAAAACGGAGACTTCTTCACCACGGCCGAGGAGTTCAAGACCCTGGTGGAGGAATATGCCGCGCTGGACGCCGCCGGCCGGGCCGAGCGGCACAAGATGGTGTCGGACTATGCGCGGCGCTACGGCCCCGAGGAATTTACCGAGGAGATTTGCAAGGTGTACCGGCGTGCCCTGCAGCGCCACAGCCAGGGGAAAAAGGCCAAGTAAATTCAAACAGAATAACGGTAAGGCCGCAAACCTGGGTTTGCGGCCTTACCATTGGTTTTGTTTTGTATAAAAAGCAATTTTCGTCTTCTTCGTCAGGGGTATACCGGGGCATGGTAGAGCAAGTCGTCAATTTCCCGGGTGGAGTAATGGCCGCGCAGCAGCTTGCGCACCTCGCTCACATCGTAGTCCAAATCCCGGTACCGTGGCGAGCTGGGCACCCCCTGCACCCAGTAATCATCGGTTACCCACACCAGCTCGTACAGCTCATCCACCTGCTGCACATCCAGCCCCTTCACCGCCCCGCTGTGGCCTGAGATGCGGATGGGCAGCGCGCAGGCGGCCTCCTCCAGCTCCCGCAGAGCGGGCCAGAAGCCGCCGGGGGCAAGGTCTTCCAGAGCCAGCCTCAGCTCTTTGGTGGTGGCGGTTTCATTGTCGCTCAGCCAGTCGTACATCGCTTGCGCATGGGGGGAGAGCCGAGGCTCCACCCGCACACGGTAGAGACAGAGAAACAGGTGGCGGGAGAGAAGGGTTTCCGCCCCGTGGTCCAGCCGGCAGAACAGGGCCTCTTTCTCCTCTATCAGGCGCACCACAGGCTCCCACAGCAGGCCGGAGGCCGCCCCGGTTTGACGCATCAGTTCCCGCTTGTTCACAATGCCAAGGCGCTCAATGTGTTCCCGGATGAGTTGCTTATTCATGCTGCACCCGCCTTATCTCTGTGTCACTGGAGGAAGGGAAGGATTGTGTCAGTTCAGCGCGCGGATGCTGTCTTCCAGGCGCTCGCTTTTTTCCTGGGCCTTTTGCAGCTTTTCGCGCAGCTCCTCCACCACATGGGCGGGGGCTTTTTGCACGAAGCCCTGGTTTTCCAGCCTTTTTTGGAAGTTTTCTATCTCTTTTTGCGCATTTCCTTTTTCCTTGGAAAGCCTGGCCAGCTCTTTTTCCCTGTCCACCAGCTCCATCATGGGAATAAAGCCGCGGGCCGCAGTGGTGGCCACCTGCACCATACCGGCGGTATCGGCCGGCGTTTCACGAATCAGCTCCACGCTCTCGGCCCAGGCCAGCTTTTGCAGCACGCCCTCGCTCTGGCGGAACACCTCGGGGCGCTGGCTCTCTATAATAAGCCGGGTACGCTTGGCGGGGTGCACGTTCATGTCGGCCCGCACGGCGCGTACCGCCCGCACCAGCTCAATCACCTCGCCGAAGTCCCGTTGCTGGGCGGCGAAGTCCAGCTCCTTGCGGCGCATGGGCCACTTTTGGGTCATGATGCTGCCCTCGCTGCCGGGCAGGGTGCCGTAAATCTCCTCGGTGATGAAGGGCATGAAGGGATGCAGCAGCTTCAGTGCCCCGGCCAGCAGCCACACCAGCACCCGGCAGGCGGTGTCGGCATCCTTTTTATCCGCAGAGCCAAAGCGTGTTTTGGCAATCTCAATGGTCCAGTCGCAGAGGATATCCCACACGAACTCATAGACCTTTTGCGCGGCCAGCCCAAACTCGTAGCGCTCTAAATTTTCCGTGACCTGCTGCACCAAATCATTATACACCGAAATGGCCCACTTGTCACTGAGCTCAAAATCCTCGGGCTCGGGCAGGCCGGGCTCAAAGCCCTCGGGCAGGTTCATCTGCACAAAGCGCGCGGCGTTCCACAGCTTGTTGGCAAAATTGCGGGAGGCACGCACCTTTTCATCCGAAAAACGCATGTCGTTGCCGGGGGTGCTGCCGGTAATCAGGGTGAAGCGCAGCGCGTCGGCGCCATATTCGGCAATCACATCCAGCGGGTCTATGCCGTTGCCCAGAGATTTGCTCATCTTCCGTCCCTCGGCGTCCCGCACCAGGCCGTGGATGAGCACGGTGTCGAAGGGGGCTTTTTCGGTATAGTGCAGGCCTGAAAAAATCATGCGCGACACCCAGAAGCCGATGATGTCGTAGCCGGTGACCAGGGTGTTGGTGGGGTAGAAGTAGCGCATGTCCTCGCTGTCCTCCGGCCAGCCCAGGGTGGAAAAGGGCCAGAGGGCGCTGGAAAACCAGGTGTCCAGGGTGTCCTCATCCTGCCGCAGCTTGGTGCCGTGGCAGTGGGCGCAGCCGCCCGGGGCCTCGGCGCTCACGGTCACCTCGCCGCAGTCTTCGCAGTACCAGGCGGGAATGCGGTGGCCCCACCAGAGCTGGCGGGAGATGCACCAGTCGCGGGTGTTCTCCATCCAGTGCAGGTAGGTTTTGGCGAAGCGCTCCGGCACGAAGCGGATGCTGTCGTCCTTCACAGCCGCAATGGCCGGGGTGGAGAGCGGCTCCATCTTCACAAACCATTGCAGAGACACCATGGGCTCTATGACGGTGCCGCAGCGGTAGCAGGTGCCCACATTGTGCGCGTGAGGCTCAATTTTCACCAGATAGCCGCCCTCATCCAAGTCGGCCACTATCTGTTTGCGGGCGGCGAAGCGGTCCAGCCCGGCGTATTTTCCGCCCTCGGCATTGATGCTGCCGTCCTCGTTCATCACGCAGAGCACCGGCAGGTTGTGGCGGCGGCCCACCTCAAAATCGTTCGGGTCGTGCGCGGGGGTAATTTTCACCACACCGGTGCCAAATTCCGCGTCCACATATTCGTCGGCCACAATGGGGATTTCCCGGCCCACCAGAGGCAGAATGACGCTTTTTCCCTGCAGGTGGGTGTAGCGGCGGTCGTCCGGGTGCACGGCCAGGGCGGTGTCTCCCAGCATGGTCTCGGGGCGGGTGGTGGCAATCTCCACATAGTCCTCGCTGCCGGCAATTTGGTAGCGCACATGCCAGAAGCTGCCCGCCTTCTCCTCGTGCTCCACCTCGGCGTCGGAGATGGTGGTGAGGCAGTAGGGGCACCAGTTCACAATCCGCTCGCCGCGGTAGATGAGACCCTCCTCATACAGCCGCTGGAACACCGCGTTCACCGCCCGGCTGCAGCCCTCGTCCATGGTGAAGCGCTCCCGCTCCCAGTCGCAGCTGCTGCCCAGCTTTTTCAGCTGCTCCACAATCCGCCCGCCGTACTGGCGCTTCCATTCCCAGGCGCGCTCCAAAAACTTCTCGCGGCCCAGGTCCTCCTTGGTCAGGCCCTCATTTTTCATCTCGGCCACAATGCGGGCCTCGGTGGCAATGGAGGCATGGTCGGTGCCGGGCACCCACAGGGCGGAAAAGCCCTGCATCCGTTTGTAGCGGATGAGGATGTCCTGCCAGGTTTCGTCCATGGCATGGCCCATGTGCAGCTGCCCGGTGATGTTGGGCGGGGGCATGACAATGGTGTAGGGGATTTTATCGGGGTCGCGCTCGGCATGAAAGAGGTTTTCCTCGGTCCAGAAATGGTAGGTTTTGTCCTCCACAAGCGCGGGGTCATACACTTTGTCCAGTTCTCTCATAGCTTCCTCCTGAAAAGTAAAGGTCTCCCTTTGTTGGCAAATCAAAAACCGTCCGTTCTTCTGCTTTTCTGCCGTAGGCAGAAAGGCACATCCAGCAAAAAACCCAAAAATAAAACCGCCCCAAAATGGGACGGAAATAACCGCGGTACCACCCAAGTTGCCGGAAAACCGGCCTCTCTGCCCTCCAGTAACGCGGAGGAGACGGGCGGGGCTACTCGGTTCACCCTGCCTGCTCGGGAGCGACAACCCTGTGCCCGCCTCTGCCACCCTTTCAGCCGGGGCAAGCCGGAAGGCCCGGTTGCCGTGGGGTGGCTCTCTGCCAAAGGCGTTCTGCCCAAGGTCCTCTCCGTCAGCACATTTTCCTGTATCACAGGTTTTACAGCAAATGAACAAACGGCAGCGCACAAATACGGGAAAATTCGGGCGCTGCATAACAATTTCTAGCAAAAGCCTGCTGCGCAACCCTTTGAGAAACTGTAATACTATAGGGTAGTATAACAAGGGCGGGGGGGAATTGTCAATTCAGTGGCGGTGAGCCGCGCGGCAAAATGGGGGGAGCCGGGAAAATATTTTCGTCAGAATGCGCAATAAACCGGGGGAGTGCCGGAGGAGAAGCAAACATTTTTTGTGAAATATGACGGAATCTTCTTTTGTCATATTTTCTGCAAAACGCGGCGGCGGGCGGGCGCGGGAAAGGTTTGCGAAAAAGCCCGCCATGCGGTATAATAAAACTCTATGAAAATGAGGAGGGGATGGGATGGACGTACAGGTGGGAGACCGCCTGCTGGTGCGTAAGCCCCACCCCTGCGGCAGCTTCCGCTTTTTGGTGCTGCGGGTGGGCATGGATTTCCGCATCCGCTGCGAGGGCTGCGGCCGCGAGGTGATGCTGCCCCGCGCCAAAATCGAGAAGAACATCAAGCAGGTTCTGCGGGGCGAGGGTGAAAAGGCCCCCGCCGGAGAATAGAGAAAACGACGAAAAAGGAAGGCAGTATGTTCGATAATTTGAGTGCGGTGAAGAACCGCTATGAGGAAGTAAACCAGCGCCTGCAAGACCCCGCCACCGTGCAGGACAATGCCAAGTATACGGCGCTGATGAAGGAGTATAAGCAGCTTACCCCGCTGATGGAGACCTACGACGCCTTCACGGCGGCCCAGAGGGCCTTTGACGATGCACGCAGCCTGCTGGACGAGGGCGGGCTGGACGCCGAGCTAAAGGAGCTGGCCAAGGAGGAGCTGGAGGAAAACCGTGAGAAAATCGAGACGCTGGGGCAGGAGCTGCGTATTTTACTGCTGCCCAAGGACGAGAATGACGAGCGCAGCGTGATTATGGAGATACGCGGCGGCACCGGCGGCGATGAGGCCGCCCTGTTTGCGCACAGCCTGTTCCGCATGTACAGCCTCTATGCCGAGCGGCAGGGCTGGAGGCTGGAAATTCTGAATGAGAATGAGACCGAGCTGGGCGGACTGAAAGAGGTGGAGTTTTCTCTGGAAGGGGACAGCGTGTACAGCCGCATGAAATTTGAGGCGGGCACCCACCGTGTGCAGCGTGTGCCCGAAACCGAGGCCCAGGGCCGCATTCACACCTCGGCGGTAACGGTGGCCGTGATGCCCGAGGCGGACGAGGTGGACGTGGACATAAACCCCGCGGATTTGAAGGTGGACACCTACCGTTCCTCGGGCGCGGGGGGCCAGCACGTCAACAAAACCTCGAGTGCCATCCGCATCACCCACCTGCCCACCGGGCTGGTGGTGGAGTGCCAGGACGAGCGCAGCCAGCACAAAAACCGAGACAAGGCCATGAAGGTGCTGCGCAGCCGCCTGCTGGCCCAGAAGCAGGAGGCGCAAAAGAGCGAGATTGACGCGGCCCGCCGCAGCCAGGTGGGCAGCGGCGACCGCAGCGAGCGCATCCGCACCTACAACTACCCCCAAAGCCGGGTGACCGACCACCGTATTGGGCTGACCCTGTATAAGCTGGACAATATTATGGCCGGGGGGCTGGACGAGCTGATTGACCCCCTGATTGCCGCCGACCAGGCCGAGAAGCTGCAAGCCTCGGCGGAGGGCTAAGTGGAGACCAGGCTGCTGCCGCTGGGGCCGGAGGCTCTGCAAGAGGCCGCCGCCCTGCTGCGGGCCGGGGAGCTGGTGGGCATGCCCACCGAGACGGTGTATGGCCTGGCGGCCAACGCCTTCTCGGCCCAAAGCGCCGCGCGCATCTTTGCCGCCAAGGGCCGCCCGCAGGATAACCCCCTGATTGTACACATTGCCGAGGTGGACGAGCTGCCCCGTGTGGCCGCCACGGTGCCCCCCGAGGCCCTGCGGCTGGCCGAGGCCTTCTGGCCGGGGCCGCTCACCCTCATTCTGCCCAAGGGGGAGCAGATACCCCCCGCGGTGAGCGGCGGCCTGCCCACTGTGGGGCTGCGTCTGCCCGCCCACGAGGGGGCGCGGGCCCTCATTCGGGCGGCGGGGCTGCCGCTGGCGGCGCCCTCGGCCAACCTCTCGGGGCGGCCCAGCCCCACCACCGCCCAGCATGTGCTGGACGATTTGGGCGGGAAAATCCCCCTGATTTTAGACGGCGGCGCCTCCCCGGTGGGGGTGGAGTCCACCGTGCTGGCCCTTACAGAGGAGCCGGTGGTGCTGCGCCCCGGCTTTGTAACGGCCGAGGAGATAGCCGAGGTGCTGGGGCGGGCGGTGCGCTACTCCAAAACCGTGACCGCCCCGCTGGCGGAGGGGGCGGCCCCCCAAAGCCCCGGCACCAAGTACCGGCACTACGCCCCCAGGGCCCGGCTGAGCCTGCTGCTGGGGGACGGAGACCGCTACAGGCAGGCGCTGGCGCGCGAGGCCCGGCCCGGCCTTTGGGCCCTGTGCTTCGCCGGGGAGGAGGCAGGCCTGCCGGTGCCGGCCATTTCCTACGGGCGACAAGGGGACAGCGCCTCCCAAAGCGCGGGGCTGTTTGCCGCCCTGCGCAGGCTGGATGAGGTGGGTGCAGCGGAGGTGCTGGCCCACTGCGAGGCGCCCAATGGGCCAAGCCTGGCCGTTTACAACCGGCTGCTGCGCGCGGCGGCCTTTCGGGTGGTGCAGCTATGATGTGGGTTGTGGGAATCACCGGGCGCTCGGGCAGCGGGAAGTCCAGCCTGGCGCGCTACTATGCCACACGGGGCTACCCGGTGGAGGACGGCGACGCGCTCTCCCGTTTTGTCTGCCGGCCAGGCAGCCCCTGCCTGGCCCGGCTTTCGGCGGCGTTTGGGGCCGACATTCTGGACGAGACGGGGGCCCTTCTGCGCCGGAAGCTGGGGGAGAGGGCCTTTGCCAGCCCCGGGCAGAACCAAAAGCTGCTGGATATTGTGCACCCCTTTGTGATGCGGGAGCTGGAGGAGCGAGAGCAGAGGGCACGGCAGGCGGGCGCGGCCCTGCTGTTTTTGGATGGCGCCATGCTGGTGGGCAGCATCTTCGAGGCGCACTGCCAGGCCATTATTCTGGTGGAAAGCGAAAAAAAGCTGTCCATCAGCCGCATCATACTGCGCGACGGCATTTCCAAGGCCGCGGCCCACAGCCGCCTGAACGCCCAAAAAAGCCCCGAGGAGCTGCGCCGGGCGGCGGATTATATCATGGAAAACAACGGCACCGAGGCACAGCTGCGCCAAAAGGCGGACGAGGTGCTGGAGGCCCTGCTGGCACGGGCGGCAGGCCAGGTGTAAGTACCCTCTGGTAAAGGGAGAACAAATGCGCAAGAAACAGGCAAAAATGATAGTGGGAGTGCTGCTGGCCGCCTGCCTGTGCATCCTGCCGGCGGGGTGCAGCCAGGCGGCCAACCAAAGCAGCTACCCGCTGACGTATCGCGACGAGGTGGAGCGCTGGGCCGCAGACTATGGGCTGGACCCCTATCTGGTGTACGCGGTTATCCGTACCGAAAGCGGCTTTGACGAGAAGGCGGAATCTGACGCGGGGGCCATAGGCCTGATGCAGATGACCGAGGATACCTTCGACTGGGTAAAGACCAAGATTGCACCCGACGAGGATTTGCGCTTTGACGTGCTGTTTGAGCCATCCCAGAGCATCCGCTTCGGCTGCTATTTTCTCGCCTACTGCATGGAGAAGTACGAGGGGGACGTCTCTACGGCGGCGGCGGCCTACCACAGCGGCATGGGCACGGTGGACAAGCTGCTGCAGCAGGCAGAACACAGCAACAACGGGCTGACCCTGGACAGCTTCCCCTTTCGCCAGATGAACCACTATGTGCGAAAAATAAACGACAGCTATAAAAAGTACCAGGAGATTTATGCACAGGCGGACAGCAGTGTTGTAACTTTAGCATAGAGCAAACAGATAAAAATGCGTGAAAGGATGAGAACGATGGCGAAGGAAAAGAGCAAGGCGGCCCAACTGGCCGAGGAATTATTGTATCAGCCGGCCCACCTGGCCGACCATGACACCAGGGCCAATGAGAAGGCGCAGGCTTTTTGCGAGGGGTATAAGGCCTTTTTAGACGCGGGCAAAACCGAGCGCGAATGCAACCGCACCACGCTGGCTATGCTGGAAAAAGCGGGCTATAAGCCGGTGAAGGCGGGGCAGAAGTATAAAGCGGGGGATAAAATATACTACCAAAACCGTGGGAAGGCCCTGGTGGCGGCCACCCTGGGCAAGCAGCCGCTGGAGGAAGGGCTGCGCATCACCGCGGCCCATGCCGATTGCCCCCGGCTGGATTTGAAGCCGAAGCCTCTTTACGAGGAGAGCGAGCTGGCCTACTTTAAAACCCACTATTACGGCGGCATCCGCAAATACCAGTGGGGCACCATTCCGCTGGCCATGCATGGCACCGTGCTGCGGGCCGACGGCAGCGCCGTGGAGATTTGTATTGGCGAGCAGCCGGGCGAGCCGGTGTTCACCATCACCGACCTTTTGCCCCACCTGGCCGCCGAGCAGAACAAGCGCAGCCTGGGCGAGGGGCTGAAGGGCGAGGAGCTGAACATTCTGGTGGGCTCTCTGCCCTTTGGCGGCAAGGACGACAAGAACCGTGTGAAGCTGGAAACCATGCGGCTGCTGAACGAGAAATACGGGATAACCGAGCGGGATTTCACCCGCGCCGAGCTGGAATTTGTGCCCGCCCACAAGGCTGCGGACGTGGGCTTTGACAAGGGCCTGCTGGGGGCCTATGGCCAGGATGACCGGGTGTGCTGCTATACCGCGCTGATGGCCGAGCTGGACCAGAAAAAGCCGCCCCACACCACCGTGCTGGTGCTGGCGGATAAGGAGGAGACCGGCTCTGACGGAAACACCGGCCTTGCGGGGGATTTCCTCTTCCAGTTTTTGCAGGATTTGGCCGAGGGCCAAAACGCCCACTACAACACCATGCTGCGGGCCTCGCAGTGCCTTTCGGCCGACGTGCACGCCGCCTTTGACCCGAACTTTTCGGACGCTTACGACAAGAAAAATACCGTGTTTCTGAACCAGGGGGCGGCCTTTTCCAAATATGGCGGCGGGCGGGGCAAGTCCGGCACCTCGGACGCCAGCGCTGAATTTATGGGCCATATCACAAACCTGCTGGACGGCAAAAACATCCCCTGGCAGCTGGGGGAGATGGGCCGCATCGACCTGGGTGGCGGCGGCACGGTGGCCAAGTTCATCGCCGGGCGGAATGTGGATGTGGTGGACATCGGGGTGCCGGTGCTCTCCATGCATTCCCCCTTTGAAATTACGGCAAAGCTGGATGTGTACAACACCTATGAGGTCATCAGGGCCTTTTTGGAAGAGGCCTAGCAGCGCCCCTGCGCCCACGGCACATAGAATCCCCCGGAAACCATCGGTTTCCGGGGGATTTTGCACAGCTTAGGCGCTTTTTATGGGATGTGCGAGGCGCAGGCGAGGCCGCTGTCGGCCCCGTCCAGGGTGAGGGCGTGGGCGGCGTGGATTTTTTCCACATAGTAGGCACTCAGGCGGTAGGCGGTCTCCTTGCTCACATTGACATAGATGAACGCAAAACCGTTTTTGTCTTGATGGACAAACTGGCCGTCCACTTGTCTGCTTATTCCTATATTTTATGGCCGCAGCGAAGCTACTGTGCCGTTTTTTGGTTTTGCTCCAGGCTGCTCATCAGCAGCTGGCGGGCAATGCGGTCCGGCACTTTTTGAGACAGGGTCTCCGAGCGGCAAATCATACGCATCCAGGGCCACAGGTAACGCGAGGAGGGCCCGCGCTTGGGCCGCCCGGGTTTTGCATAGCGGGTTTTGCTTTGCGGGGCCGGCGCCAGCAGATGAAAATGGCTGGGGTTAAAAATCAGCCACTCATAGTCGGGCTGGTCTACCAGCAGCTCCAGCAGCTTTTCCCATACACCCCTGTCCCGCCAGCGGCAAAAACGGCGGTGGGTGTTCTTCCAGTCCCCATATTCGGCGGGAAGGTCGCGCCAGGGGGCACCGGTGCGCAGCACCCAAAATACACCGTCTATAAATTGGCGGTTGTCTCTTGCGTTGCCGCCCCAGGTTCCCTTTCTTCCGGGCAGGTGCGGCTCCAGCATGGCCCAGGCTTCATCGCTGATTTTATATATTGTCGTCGTGTCTTGCATCTGTATTGCCCCCCGTGTTCCTTTGGGTATCGCATCCGCGTGCCCGTTTGAATTTGGCTCTCCCCATTCTGTCGCGGCATCGTGTGCCTTGTGCAAGGCAGCTGTGAGGAGTTCGCCTGTTCTTAACATATAGGAACGGGTAAACTATTGTCAATAAAAAGTGGCATATTGACACATTTATATGTGGCAAAAAAATGTGGCAAAATGGCGGCTTACTCTGGAAAAATAAAGCAAAACAGAAAAAATAAAATGACTTTACAAAGATACCACAAGGGTTTATGATAGAAAACACATACAGCCGAGGGGATGTATGCCGGGTGTAAAACAGGAAAATTGCCACATTTAAAATGTGGCATTGTAATGAGGTGAAAAAATGGCAAAGAAACTATCACCCATCGGTTTTTTGATGGATCTCTTGGATGTGCCTGTGCAGCAGCTGGCCCAGGATTTATTTATCGACCGAACCACCATAAGCAAGTGGCGTTCCGGTGCGCGCCGTTTGAATGAGAACTCGCCTTATTTTGAAAAGCTGGTGCGCATATTCATGGAAAAAAACGAACATACAGGAAAGGTGGTGCTTCAGCGCCTGTTCTCCGGCGTGTATCCCAGCAGCCCCCAAAGCACAGAGGAGGAGGTGGCGGCTCTGGTGGCCCAATATCTTCAGGATGACAGGAGTTTTGAGCTGCTGGGGCAGTATGTGGAGGACAGGCAGAAGGCCCTGTACCAAACCACCGTGTCAGTGTTTCGCGGTGTGGAGGGAAGAAAGACGGCGCTGAACATGGTGCTGAACCTTGCCGAGGTGTACCCGCACCCCTGTGTCATCAAGCTGCTGGAATTGGATTCCTTCGAGTGGATGAGCCGCGATATGGCCTATATGAAGGGCTTCATTCACAAAATAGAGGTGCTGAAAAAGAAAGGGCACCAGTTTGAGCTTAGCTATGCTACAGAGAAAACCAGCTCAGGGTTCAGGCAGTTTTACCGGGCGCTATCCTCTCTCATCTACAATAAGAATTTCCGGGTCAATTTGATTGACAGCGATGAAAGCGGCTATATTGTGCCCAGCATGTATGCCGTGGAGGGGAAATGTGTGGCGGTGAGTGTGAACTACGAAGACAACCCGAAAAGCATTCATACCATCATCCATTACGATAAATTCACCCTGCAAAAATACACGGCAGTGATGGACAAAATGATTGCCATGCATGCCTCGCCGCTGAATATTACCGATGACGCGAAGGAAAAGGAGAAGATTATTCAACAGATGCAATATACCAGGGAAAAGCGGAGCCCGGTATATTTCTTTGGAAAAACCCTGCCGCTGGCCACCATGAGCGAAGAACTGGTGCGGCAGATTGTAGACCAAAACTATCTCTCCTCGGCAGATAGAAGCCACTGTATGTTGTTATACCATACTTTGCAAGACGCTTTGCTCCATTCTCCGAAAGAAAGCTTTGGCGGCCTGTATGTGGATATGGAGGCCATTGAAGAGGATGTGCAGTTCGATTCTCTTGTGCAGCATGAATTGACGGTTTTCAGCCACAAATCTGTATTGCTAACCCGAAAGCAGTACATACGGCACCTGCAAGAGACAGCGGACTATTTGGCAGAGCATGAAAATATACGGGTGCAGGCGGTGCAGGGGGGAGAGTATGACGCAAAAATGGCCTGTGCCTGGATAAAACGGAATTATTGGACCATTGGGCTGAACGGCATGGCAACACCGGAGGAAAATTCTCTTGTTTTTTTAGATGATGTGGCCCTGGTGAATATGTCGGCGGAGCTGTGCGAGGATAAATTGCGGCAGTATCCGGTGAAGTTTAAGAATACGGAGTATATCCGGGAGGTTTTTCTGCGCCTGGCCCAGCAGGAGGCAAAGTGGCCGGAAGTGGGAAGGTGAGCGACGGAGTGCGGATGCGCTAAATAAAACTTTAGCGAAATACATGTGCTATTTTGCATTCATCTTTGCCCAATAGAGCAGCTTCTCAAAAGGTTGCGCGGCAAGCTTTTGCTGGGAACTGTTATGCAGCGCATGGTGTTCCCCGTATGTATGCGCTGCAATTGGTTGATTTGCCGTAAAAGCCCGAAAACCAAAAACAGGCAGGCCTTCCTTTGGGAGGCTTTGCCTGTTTTATTGGCAGCGAAGTGAGGGGCACGGCATGTGTGCAGGCCATGACCGAACGAGGCAGGCAGGCACAGGGAAAATACCCCGCCCCTTGGGGCGGAAAGCGCATCAAGGATGCGCAGGGACGGGGCCCAGCCCCCGTAGATACCATGTGTTCGGACTGCAGGGCGCTATAGCGCAGGGCCCCTGTGGCCGGTGCCGGCTGGTTATATGTGGGCGGCCAGCTCCTTGTCCTCCTGATGCAAGGAGACCTTCAGCCGGCCCATCTCGGGCACAATGAAGAAGGCGACGATAACAGCCGAGACGATGTCTGCGATGGGGGCGGAGAACAGCACGCCGTCCAGCCCGAAAAACAGCGGGAGAATCAGCAGCAGGGGAATTAAAAGCAGAAGCTGGCGGAGCATGGAGAGAATGGATGCCTTGAGCGGCTGGCCGGTGGCCTGGAAATAGTTGGTAGAGACGATTTGAAACCCGGCACAGAAGATACCAAAGAGATAGATTTTTAGGCATTTGATGGCAAAGGTGGTGAAGGCGGGGCCGCTGTTCCCAAACAGCTGTAGCACAAAGCCGGGGAAGAGCTGGCAAAAGGCCCAGCACAGGGTGATGGAGATGGTGGCGGCCAGAACGGAGATAATATAGGTGCGGCGCACACGGTGAAAGTGCCGGGCGCCGATGTTGAACCCCAGAATGGGCTGGGCGCCTGTTCCAATACCCAGGGCCACCGAGGCCAGAATCATGGCAATTTTCATCACCACACCCATGGCACTTAGGGCCACATCTCCGCCCACCTCACTTCGGTTCCCATAATACACCAGGGAATTGTTCATCACAACCTGCATTAAAGTGGCCACACCACTGGTAATACCCGCAGAAATTCCAAAGGTGACAATACGGCGAATCAAAAACAGGTTTGGCTTTTTCAAAAGGCGCATTTCAAAACGCATATGGCCGGGTTTTCCGGTGCGGCGGGTAAAATGCAGGCCCAGTATGATGCAGGAGATGAGCTGTGAGGTGATGGTGGCAATGGCGGCGCCCCGGACGCCCCAATGGAACACAAAAATATAGAGGGGGTCTAAAACCGTATTCAGGGCGGCGCCAATTAAAATGCCATACATAGAGAGCTGGGGGCTGCCGTCGGCACGCACCATGCCGGACAGGCCTATGGAAATGACGGCAAAGGGGGCGCCCAGTAAAATGACAGAGGCATACTCTTTGGCATAGGGCATAACGGTGTCTGTGGCGCCAAAGGCACGCAGCATCGGCTCCAGGAAAATCAGGCCCAAAATGGCGAAGAGAATGCCGGTGCCTATGGAGAGAAGCAGCAGGTTATTCAGTGTTCCCTGGGCTTTTTCCGTCTCGCCCTCTCCCAGCTTTATGGAGGCATAGGCACAGCCACCCGCGCCTATCATGGCGGCAAAGGCAGACATGATGGTGACCATGGGGAAGGCCACCGTGGTGGCGGCGTTGCCCAGGTAGCCAACTCCCTGCCCAATAAAAATCTGGTCTACAATGTTATAGACGGAATTCACCAAAAAGGAGATGATGGAGGGCACGGCGAACAGCAGCAGAAGACGCCCTATGGGCTTGTAGCCCAGTGGATTTTGCAAGCTCTCATTCGTTGTTTCTTTTGCGGATGTGTTATTCATTTACAGAGTTTCCTTCTTTTTTATAATGGATTGCATTGTGCGCGATTTTTTCCAGAAGGGCATCGGCCAGCGCCACCTCCTCCGGCGAGAGGTTCTCTGCCAAAATACCGGCCCACTGGCGGCTCAGGTTTTGAATATGCTCCAGCAGAGGCTTCGCCGCCTCTGTGGTATACAGGTGGCGGATGCGCCGGTCGCGTTCGTCCATCTGGCAGGTGATATACCCGGCCTCTCCCAGCTTTTGCACCGCTCTGGTAACGGTTGCCTTGTCGCAGTGGCTGTGCTGTGAAAGGTCGTACATGCTGATGCCCTCATGGTCCCGAATGGCCGTGAGAAAATAATATTGCCCGCTGCCAATGGTGTAGGGGGCCAGCGCCGAACCAAAAAAACGGGACCCACTGCGGCTTATCATCGAGATGTATTTCGTGATGTACTGCTCTTGCATAGCATCCTCCCAGCCTATTGGTTGCGCCTGCAACTAACTATATGCTATTATACACCTTACTAGTTGTGAACGCAACTATTGGCGTGGGAAAGCGGTGAAGGGCAGGGGAGTGCCCGGCCAGAAATGCTGTATAGAGGCTTCCGGGCGCACATCAAAGCCGGGTAAACACATGGAGGCACCCGTGCATCTGTCTCACGGTCGTTTCAGCCGCAGCACAAAGCTGGCGCCGCCTCCCACCGTGTCCTCGGCCAAAACGACCGCCCCTTGGGCCAGGGCCAGTTTCTGTGCAATCGAGAGGCCAAGGCCAAAATGCTCCTTTTGGCTGCGGCTTTTGTCGGCCCGGTAAAACTGGTGAAACACAAGCTGCTTGTCCTCCTGCTTCAGGCCTGCGCCATGGTCTACCACCTTCACCAGGAGGTGACGCCGCTCGGTTTGGGCCACCAGCTCCACGCATTCTCCGTCCTTGCCGTACTCAAAGGCGTTGCTGAGAAAGGCCGAGAGAATTTGTGTGATTCTATCCGCATCCCCTTTTATGGCGGGAAGGATGTTTTCGGGCAGCAGCAGCCGCAGGCTAAGGCCATTTTGCGTGGCCAGCGGCGTGAATTGCTCATAGAGGGAAATGAGAAGTGATTCCATATCCACATGTTCGGTTTTTATGTCCAGCCGCCCGGCTTCTCCTGCGGCTAGCATCAATAAATCGTCCACAAGCCGGGCCAGGCGGTCGGCCTCCTGCACAATTTTCTCTGCACCGGCCGGGGCCTGTGCGGGGTTTTGGCAGATGAGCTGGGCGCTGCTTTTGATGATGGCCACAGGGGTGCGCAGGTCGTGCCCGGCGGCGGCGGTGAACTCCAGCTGCCGGCGATAGGCCCGCTGTGTGGGCCCGGCCGCCATGCGGGCCAAAACATAGCTGATGCATAACAAAGCCAGCAGGGCGCCCAAAAATATGCCCGCATAACGAAGCCGTGCCTTCTGCAGTGCCTGTTCCTGGGCGGCCTCCGTTTTTAACATAAGCAGCCCATACCAGGCCCGTGCACCACCTTGCACCACCTGATATTCCCCCCGCCAGCTTCCTTTTTTTCCATCCTGCACGGTGAACCGGCCCGCCATTTCCCCAAAGCTGCCCGCTTTTAAAAAATTGGCTTCGGCCAGCGCAAGCAGCTCACCGGTTTCCAGGCTGATGGGTGGCAAAGCGGGCACCACGGCCGCGCCATTTTCATAGATCTGCAAAACAACGCCGTTCTCCTGTTCAAAGTGGCGCAGCTCCACCGGGTCTATGGCGCTGCGGTTTTGAATTTGGCGCAAAAAAGAGGAAAACTGGGCCTCAAACACAGCGTCAAAGCCATCGGTGATTTGGCGGACGGAAAGCTGGCAGGCAAGCAGGCAGGCCGCCAGTAAAACCGTGCCGGTCAACAGGCAGAGCAGCAGCATAATTCGTTTTTTCAGCCGCAGAATAGCAGGCATGACGGTTTCCTCATCTCTGGGGCTTTGGCAGGCTGAACCCCACCCCCCGGTGGTTTCTAAATTGCAGGCACGAGCCAACGGCCACCAGGCGTCTGCGTAAAAAATGGATGTAGGTGGCAATGTTGCTCTCGTTGGTGTCGGAATCCGGCCCCCATACACGGCCAAAGAGAGTGTGCTTTGTCAGCACATCCCCAGAGCTGCGCATAAACAAAGCCAGCATGGCCGCCTCCCTTCCAGAGAGGTGTACGCAGGCCTTGGGGCCGGTTAGCTTGCGGCTGTGGCTTTCCAGCGTCAAATCGGCGTAAAGCAGGGTGTCCGAGGCCTCTATAACAGCGGGACGGCGCACCAGGGCCCGCACCCGGGCCAGCAATTCTCCCATCTCAAAGGGCTTTGTCAGGTAGTCGTCTGCGCCGGCGTCCAGGCCGCTGATTCGGTTTTCCACCTGGCCCAGGGCGCTCAGCATTAAAACAGGGGTGGGGATGCGACGGCGGCGCATGCTTTGCAGAAGGGAGAGGCCGTCCAGCTCCGGCAGCATCCAGTCCAGAATCACCAGGTCGCAGCTGTTGTTCTCAATATAGTAAAGTCCCTCATCGCCATCGTGGGTGCAAAGCACCTCATAGCCTTCGGTTTTCAGAATGCTCTCAATGTTTTCACAAAGCGAGACATCGTCCTCTACCAACAGTATTTTCATGTACCGCTCCTCCTTTTGCCCATTATACCGCAATATGTATGGAAAATCTCTTGAATTTTCCATCATTTTTCCATAATTGGGCGGGTATACTGAGAGCGGAAAAACTGCATGGAAGGAGAATTTGTATGAAAAAAACCATAAGAACCATGACGGCGCTGGCGCTGGCCGGGCTTTTGCTGTGTACCGGCTGTGCGGGCGGCGGGCAGAGGGTGAGCTCCGGGGGGCAGCCCTTGGGCGGCAGTTCGGCAGAGGCCGTGCCCGGCGTACAGGGAATGTTTGTGCAAAGCGACATAATTCCCGCCACAGAGGAGGAAATCCGCTATTTCAACCTGTTTAAGCAGGAGGACGGCAGCCTGCTGCTGCTTGGGCGGGACGAGGACAGACTGCCCCGCGCCTTCACCGGGGACGGGCTGGGGGAGTGGCAGGAGCAGACAAACCCTGCCGCCGCTGAGTATGCGCTGCAACAGCAGCAAAACGGAGAGGTGCCGAGCTTCACGGTCGGCTCTGACGGCAGCTGGTGGTTTGCGCTCAGCGAATACTACATAGGAGACCCGACGTCGGCAACCGAGGAAGAACTGAAGTTGGACCCACCCAGGCTGGTGCGGGTGAGGGAAGGCCAGGAGGCCGAGACTTTCGACGTCCCCTTGGAAGACGCGGAGAGCGGCGAGCACTATACAATGGATATACTGGTGCCGGGCGTGGGCGGGCGTGTGTATGGCTTGCTCACGGAGGTATACAACTATGAAAAAATCTATTGGATGGTCTTTGACGGAGAAACGGGCGAGGTGCTGGCGCAGGTGCCCATGAACCCGGGCGTACACTATGCCTACAATGCGATTTTTAAAGGGGACAAGCTGTATGTGCCGAATATAAGCAGCGGCCAGCTGGATGTGTTCTCGACGGAAAACGGGCAAAAACTGGAAAGCCTGACCATTCCTCCGCTGAAGTTCGGAGAGGAGAGCCTGAGCTTTGACATAGCCGAAAATGGCGACTTCTGCTATGCCGACGCCGGGGGCATCCACCGCGTGGAGCAGGGCGGAACGCTGGTGCAGGATATGGTGAACGGCACCCAGTTTGTGTTTGCGGGCCCAGAGTACTACGGCATGGGCCTGCTGGCCATGGGGGACGGCAGCTATTTGCATTTGGCCGCAGAAGATGGGCAGTCCAGCGGCCTTTACCGCTTTGTGTATGATGAAAACGCGCGCATAGAGGAGGGCAATATTCTGCGGGTGTGGGCTTTGGCCGAAAGCCATGTGCTGCGGGCGGCCATCTCTGAATTTTCAAAGGCAAACCCGGATGTGTATGTGACGGTAGAATATGGCCGCGGCGCCATTGACACAGGCGCCACCGACGAGGATATCATCCGCAGCCTAAACACCCGTCTGCTTACAGGCGATGCGCCGGACGTGCTGATGCTGGATGGCCTCTCGGCCAACAACTATATGCAGCATGGCCTGCTGGCCAATTTGGCCGGGCAGGTGGACATAAGTGGCTGCTACGAGAACATCATGCAGGCCTACACCGTGGACGGCCAAGCCTTCGCCTATCCGGCGCTGTTTCAGATGCCGCTGTTTATGGCAAACGCCGGTGATGAAAATGCATCCGGGGTGGAGAGCCTGGCCGATTTGGCAGACCTGGCCGAGAGAGACGGCGCTTTGCACTATGGCAGCTACCTGGAGATGTTTGAGGCCCTGTATATGGCCTATGGAAACGAAATATTTCCCGGCGCAGCCGGTGTGAACGAGCAGGCGCTGCAAGACTTTCTGGAGAACACAAAACGCATTTCCGATGCCTTGAAGCTGACCGATGAAAATGACTATGTACACGGCGGGGTGGGCAATTCGGGTATTCCCCAACGGCAGGGGCTGGCCTCCTTTATAGAGGCAAACGCGCAGTACGCCGCCGATATTCTGTGGGAGCCCATCAATGTCAGCGTAATGTATACGATGAGTGGGGAAAAAGCCTTCAGCCCCTTGCCGGGCGGCAGCTTTATTCCGGTGTGCGCAGGGGCTATGCCCGAAGGCGCCCAAAACAAAGAAGCCGCCTTGGCGTTTATTGAGGAGATGATACAAAATGAGAAGGTGCAGACCTTGCATATGGACCAGGGCTTTTCTGTGAAGATTGGCCAGCACCTGCCGGGGTATACAGCCAGCTTTGAACGCAGCCCGGCTCCCGATGGCAGCAGCCCGGCCGACTATGACTGGGACGGCCTGGTGGCCCGCTTTACCGGGGCGGCCAATACGGAAAAGGTGTTGCAGCAAAAGCTGTATGAGCAGGCGCAGCGCCTGTATGCGGGGCAAAGCAGCCTGCAGGAAGCCATGGATGG
>CAYRFC010000003.1:44861-47769 GCA_964423365.1 uncultured Oscillospiraceae bacterium | reverse complement strand
CTGGCAAAAAACCAGGCCCGCATCTTTCTATTATGTGTAAATTTTGCATAAAATACAGAGAAGAGAATTTGCCTTAGGCCAGCAGGTTCATCATGGCACCGGCGGCCATGCTGTTCAGGCCATAGGCGTTGCCACGGAAGGAATCGTACATCTCCCTAAAGGGGTTTTCATTTTGCACGCTTTTGATGTTGGCCAAATCGTTGAGCACCAGATTCCGCGCCGAGGTATTCAGGCCGTACTGGGTATTTTTGTAGGTGTTTTCCGAAATACCGCCAAAACCACCCAAAATGTCGCGGTAGAGCTTTTGGTTTTCCGGGCCCGCCTCTTTGAATGCCTTGGTCATCTTTTCCGCATCCAGAGCCAGGCTGCCGTCCTTGTTCACCGTCACACCCACCATGGCCATGCCCGCAGCGGGTGCGGGGTCTTGCACCATGCGGCCCAGCTGCTTCATCACACCGGGGCCGCGGTCCGCGTTGTCATTCAGTAGCTTTAGGGTGCTGTTGTACTGGTCCACAAATTTCTGGGTGGCGTCCACCGTGCTTTTGATGGTGGCATCCGTCATCTGGCCGTTTTTGTCATAGAGCAGCTTGTCCAGGTTGTTCAAGCGGATGTTGCTGGAGGCCTGCTCCAGAGATTTGAGGCTCTTTGTGTAATCATCCAGAAACTTAGCGGTGTCCTTTTTCAGGGCGCTGGTGCTGGTCTGGTTGCTTTTGTAGGCGTCCAACAATGCCTTGGCTTCCGCCTCGGCGTTCTTTTTCACACCGGCATAGTCGAATACCGAGCTCACCGAAGAGGAGCCGCTGCCCAAGGAATAGGGGCTTAAATATGAGTTGAGATAAGAATCGATGCCAATCGCCATAATGTCCACTCCTTCGTCACCGCGCCCACCGGGGCGCCTGCCAAGTAGCCGGAAAATTTTGCTGTTTGCGGCACAGGGGCGAGCAAGCCCTTCTAAGCATCCAACTACTAAACCTACTTATTACTACGGCAAAAAAACTGAAACTTTAGCCCTTTTTTTAAATTTTCCCAATAATTTTTTAAAGCCCTGTTTTTGCCGAAGCTTTTCCCCGAACAGAAGAAGGGCGGTATTGCAAAATACAGTGCAGAATTAGGTGGAGCTTGGCTCATCTCGTTTGGAAATTTCGCTGATGCTGCCCACCAAGCCGGCCAGATTTTGAATTTCACTGGGGATGATGAGTTTGGTGGATTTACCGTTTGCCACCTGGGCCAGGGCCTCCAGGCTTTTCAGTTTCAGCACCTCATTGCTCACATTGGCCTCATTCAGCATGCGGATGGTATCGGCGTTGGCACGCTGGACACTCAAGATGGCCTGCGCTTCACCGTCCGCCTCGCGGATGCGCTGCTCACGCACCGCATCGGCGCGCAGAATGGCGCTTTCCTTTTCGCCCTCCGCCACCAAAATGGCGCTGCGTTTTTCGCCCTCGGCCCGCAGAATGGATTCACGGCGCTGCCGCTCCGCCTTCATCTGTTTTTCCATCGCGTCTTGAATCTCAGCGGGAGGCAGGATGTTTTTGAGCTCCACCCGATTCACCTTGATGCCCCAGCGGTCGGTGTCGGTATCCAGGGTAGCCGTAATTTTGGTATTGATGACATCCCGGCTGGTGAGGGTGTGGTCCAGCTCCATTTCACCAATGATATTGCGCAGCGTGGTGGCGCATAGATTCTCAATGGCGGAGAGGGGCTTTTCCACGCCGTAGGTGAACAGGGCGGCATCGGTTACCTGAAAAAAGACCACCGTGTCAATCTGCATGGTAACATTGTCACCTGTGATGACAGGCTGGGGCTTGAAGTCTACCACCTGTTCCTTTAAAGAGACCTTTTTCGCAATGCGGTCAAAGAAGGGGATTTTCATATGCAGCCCAGCTTGCCAGGTGGTTTTATATACCCCCATGCGCTCTACTACATAGCATTTGGACTGGGGAACTACCTTGACGTTTAGGGCAAGTACCAGAAGGAAAAGAACCAAAACAATCACAATCACCATCAGCGCGCTCGTAGCCATAATGCCCTCCATTAGAAGTGAATTTCCAGGGTGTACAATTTTACGAATCCTCTGCCGTGGCAGGAACCACAATCAGCTTCACACCATCCAAGGACACCACCCTGCACCTGGCGCCCACCGGAAGGGTGGTGCTGGAGGCAGCCGTCCAGTCAAGACCCTCCAGTCGAACCCGGCCAAAATGCTCCGGTTGAATCTCGGTGATGACCTGTCCTATCTTGCCAATGTTGGCATCGGCGTTGGTGGGCCGCCGCTTGGTGTCAACCCACCTGCGGGTGAGGGGCCGAAGGGCCAGCAGGCTGACCCCGCTGACCACCAGGAAGGCCAGCCCCTGCACGAGGTATGCGTTTGGAAACACCAGGGAAACGGCCAGAGCCGCCAGGGAACCCGCGCAAAACCAGATGCTGACCAAACTGACAGTAAAGGCCTCTACTACGACAAAGACAACAAACAAAATGAGCCAAACCAGCCAAGAATATTGCATATGGAACCTCCCCTTTCCGATGCTGTTTCAGCGTTTGAATCGTGGGTCTTGACATGACAAGACGAATCAGCATCCCGAGAAAAAATAAACCTGTTTCTGTCTCTTCCCCTACAGTATACAGCAGCGCGAAGGGAAATGCAAAGACTATTCCGGGCGGGGCAATTTTGGATATGTGAACAACCGGTTGAAAGCCTGTTTAAAACCAAAAGGCTTGACAAGTGTCCATATTTAAATAGGGGATTGAGAGACCGAAGGTTGTGTCATGACAATGTCTAAGCAAGAGAGCGGCTGGGTCGTTCTGGGCGAACAGAAAAAGGAGGCTTTTTACAGCTCTTAGGCGGGGGAATGCAGGGAAACTCAGAGGCAGGTGTTTTGCCATATATTGTGTTTCATGTACTGTTTCG
>CAYRFC010000003.1:0-44761 GCA_964423365.1 uncultured Oscillospiraceae bacterium | reverse complement strand
TCACTTGTCAGCTGCCAAAGGAGATATATAGAATCGGTCTTCTGCCTCCTGAGCGCAGGGGGCTTTGGGATAGCGGCGGCTGCGGAAAAGCGGAGCCATTTGGCGGCCTTCAGGCTGGAATATTTTGTCAAAATCCACGCCTGCTTTCCCGGGCCGGGCGCTGCACTTGTCTACTTCTGCCAAAAAACCTTGCCTGCTATTCCGGGGCTGGGCATGCAGGCGGCACCTCTGCACAGCCAGTTTTTCTTTTGTAGAGCAATGGGTTCAATTTCCCCGTCTTCTCAACTTGACACTTCTTACCGCGCTGGTGTATAATGTCTTTGCATCAGAGGACGATGGCCCGCCACAAATGGCGGCTGTTTTCTTATGTGAGAGGCTTACAAATTGGGCCTCCTACTCTTGCTTCGGCATTAGGGAGGGACAAAGATGTCGGAAATCAGAGTGAAGGACAACGAATCGCTGGACAGCGCGCTGCGCCGTTTTAAGCGTTCTTGTGCGAAATCGGGTGTTTTGGCGGAAGTTCGCAAACGCGAAGCCTACGAGAAACCTTCGGTAAAGCGCAAGAAAAAGTCCGAAGCTGCCCGCAAGCGTAAGTTTAAATAGTTACGCTTGCCGGGGCGCATAGCGGCACCCAAGCGGGCTCCCTAGGGGCCCGCTTTCCTTTTCTATGCGGCGGCCTTGGGGCGGCATTCCATAGAAATGTAGTAAAGGAGAATTCAATGCGTATTTTCACTCCGGAGCATATCTTCCGCGATGTGACGCATATCACCCTGGAATTTTTGCAGGCGCAGGGCATCCGGGCGCTGGTGCTGGACGTGGACAATACCCTCACCCGGCACGACAGCCAGGAGGTGAGCGCCGAGGTGCTGGAATGGCTGGCGCTGATGCAGGCGGCCGGGGTGAAGCTGATGCTGGCCAGCAACAACTTTCAGGAGAGGGTGCAGCCCTTTGCCGAGCGCCTGGGCCTGCCCTTTGCCAGCTTTTGCTGCAAGCCTTCGCCCCGCTGGTTTTTGGCGGCCAAGCGGCGCTGGCAGTTGCCCCGGGCGGACATGGCGCTGGTGGGCGACCAAATTTTTACCGATGCACTGGCGGGGCATTTGGCCGGGGTAAAGGTGCTGCTGGTGAAGCCTCTGGCAGAGGATTTCAAGCTTACCATTCGCCTGAAAAGGCGTTTGGAAGCACCGTTTTTGGCCCGGTACTACCGCAAGGGCGGGAAACTGCTGTGAGCGCGGCGGCCAGGCCCCGGTTTGGCCCTGCGGGCCTCGGTGACTCCTACGCAGAAACGGGCTGCAAAAATGCCGCTATGGCGGTGGAGCACGCCTGCAGCTTTGGGCTGAACGCCTTTGAATACCAGGCGGGGCATGGGGTGCGGCTGAAGGAGGAGATGGCCGTGCATCTGGCAGGGCGTGCGGCGGCGCATGGGCTTCGCTTCAGCCTGCACGCACCCTACTACATCTCCATGTCCAGCATGGAGGAGGAAAAGCGGCTGAACAGCCTGCGCTATTTTTTGGAAAGCGCCCGTGCGGTGCGCATGCTGGGGGGAAACCGGGTGATTTTTCACCCCGGAAGCCTGGGCAGGCAGAGCAGGGAGCAGGCCCTGCAAAAAGCGGGCGACACCCTGCAAAGAGCGCGGGAACTGCTGGACAACGAGGGGTATGGCGATATCCTTCTGTGCCCAGAAACCATGGGAAAGCTGGGGCAGGTGGGCAGCCTGGACGAGGTGCTGGCCCTCTGCCGCCTGGACGAGCGCCATATTCCCTGCCTTGACTTTGGGCACCTGAATGCACGTGGCCAGGGCTGCCTTGCCGCAAAGGCCGACTATGCGGAGGTTTTGGACAGGCTGGCCGAGGGCCTGCAGGACGAGCGGGCCAGTGGTTTCCACGTCCATTTCTCCAAAATTGAGTATGGACCCGCCGGGGAAAAGAAACACCACAATTTTGACCAAGACGACTGGGGACCGCAGCCGGAAAGTTTGCTGGAACTGCTAAAAGAGAGACATCTGGCCCCGGTTGTTATCTGCGAGAGCGCCGGGCGCCAGGCGGAGGACGCCCGCAGCATGCGGCAGTATTACGAAGCCCTGTAGCGGCGAGAAAAGGGAGGCAAACGAATATGAGGGAATTTTTACAAAGCCGCCACACAAGGCTGAGAGAGGCTCTGCCGGCGGACTTTGAGGCGGCGCTCCTTCAAACCGAAGCCAGCCGTTTTTACCTGCTGGATTTTGACGCGGGGGACGCAGGCACCCTGTTGCTGCTGCCCGACAGGGCGGTATACATCATCGACTCCCGCTATTTGGAAAGTGCGGAACGAGAGGTGGACTGCGCCGAGGTGGTGCTGCAGGGCGACCTCTACCGGCAGATTGCCGATTTATGCAAAGAAGCCGGCGTGCAGAATATTGCGCTGGAAACACATATTACAATTGAGCAGTTGAACAAAAACAGGGAGAAAATGCCGGGTTTGTCACTTTCTCCCTCGCCGGCGCTCAGCCGGGAGATAGAGCGGATGCGGCGCATCAAGGATGCAGAAGAAATAGGCAGAATACGCAAAGCGCAAGCGGTTACGGACGATTGTTTTGCACATATTCTCCCTCGTATTCAGGAGGGGGCCCGCGAGATTGACCTGATGCTGGAAATGGAGCGTTTTATGCGCGCGGGCGGGGCCGAGCAGGTGGCCTTTGAGACCATCTTTCTGGGCGGGGCAAACACCAGCCTGCCCCATGGCCGCCCGGGGGAGTATCGCCTGAAAAGCGGAGACCTCGTCACCCTGGATTTTGGCGCGAAGTACAAGGGCTATTGCAGTGATATGACCCGCACGGTGGCGCTGGGCGAGCCGGGGGAGAGGAAGCGGCAGGTATATGACCTGGTGCTGCGCGCCCATTTGGCGGGCATGGCTGCCGTGCAGGCAGGGAAAACGGCGGCCGATGTGGACGGGGTGGCCCGGAAGATGATTTATGAGGAAGGCTTTGAGGGGCGCTTTGGCCATGGGCTGGGGCACAGCCTGGGCATTGAGATTCACGAGGAGCCGCGCCTTGCGCCGGGCTGCCGGGACCTGCTGGAAAGCGGCATGCTGGTGACGGTGGAGCCCGGCATCTACCTGGCGGGGGAGTTTGGCTGCCGCATTGAGGACACGGTGCTGGTGGGCCCGGCGGGCTGCGAGGCACTACCCGTGAGCCCCAAGGGGCTGCTGGTTCTCTAGGCGAATGCAGGGGGTGTAAATGCAGAAAAGTCTTGAAAAAATGGGGCATATCCAGTAAAATGAATAGCGGTATATATGTATAATGTATAGAAGAATGAAAATGCGGGCAGCAGGCTGCCTTTGGAGGAATGGACATGGTATCAGCAGGCGATTTTCGGAACGGCGTCACCTTTGAGCAAGAGGGGCAGGTTTTGCAGGTGGTGGAGTTCCAGCATGTGAAGCCGGGCAAGGGCTCGGCCTTCGTGCGCACCAAAACCAGAAACGTGATGACCGGGGCCGTGACCGAGACGACCTACAACCCCTCGGATAAATTCCCCTCGGCCCAGATAGAGCGCCGCGAGATGCAGTACCTCTACGAGGATGGCGGGCTGCACTATTTCATGGACAGCGAGACCTACGAGCAAACCCCTTTGAACCAGAGCGACCTCTCCGATGATTTCAAGTTTGTGAAGGAGAACGACACGGTGAAGGTGCTGAGCTACAAGGGCAAGGTGTTTGGTGTGGAGGTGCCGAATTTTGTGGTGCTGGAAATTGTGGAGACCGAGCCCGGCATCAAGGGCAACACCGCCACCAACACCCTGAAGCCCGCCAAGCTGGAAACCGGCGCCGAGGTTCGCGTGCCGCTTTTCATCAATGAGGGCGAGAAAATCCGTGTGGACACGCGCACCGGCGAGTATATGGAGCGCGCGTAACCACATTTCATCAGAAAGCCCTAACCCGGCTTTCTCAAAACAGGAGGCAAGCAATGAACCTTTCAGAAAAAGCGGCTTACATCAAAGGCCTGGCCGAGGGGCTGGATTTGGATGCCGACAAAAAAGAAGTGCGTGTGATAAAAGAACTGCTGGAGCTGGTTTCCGAAATGGCCTCGGACGTGGAGGACATTGGCGCGGATATGGTGGAGCTGTATGACGCGTTTGAGGAGCTGGACCAGGACCTGGGCGCGGTGGAGGAGGAAGTGTACGGCGACGGGGACGACCTGTTCTCGGACGACGTGTACGAAATTGCCTGCCCGAACTGCCAGGAGACCGTGGTGCTGGACGAGGAGATGCTGCTGGGCGGCGACGTGGTGTGCCCCAGCTGCGGCGAGAAGATTGAGATAGAGATTGACGACTGCGACTGTGGCTGCCAGCATGAGTCCTAGCCGTTTCGGCCAAAAGGCAGGGCCGCCCCTTTTGTGAACAAAAGGGGCCCCAAAAAAACCTTGACCCAAAAGCCTATTGGCCGGGATGTCCGTCTTCACAAGAGGCCGGTGCAGCCCGTTTGCCGCAGCTTTTGGGGCGCGTTTCCCGAAAAGCGCGGTCTTGCTCTTGTTCTGTACAAGACAACAAAAGAAGCCCCCCATCCAGGGGAGCTTCTTTTTTGCGTTTTGGGACGAATGCTTATAAGGTGGCGATTCTGGCCCGCAGGGGCAGCACCGCCGAGGGCACCACCGAGAGTTCGTCGATGCCCATGGCGAGGAAGGCCTCGGTAAAGCGGGGGTCGGCCCCCAGCTCCCCGCAGATGCCTATCCATATGCCGGCCTTGTGGGCATTTTCCGCGGCCAGGGCAATCAGCCGCAGCACGGCTCTGTGCTCTGGGTCGGCAAAGGGGGCCACGGCGCTGTTCTGGCGGTCCAGCGCCAGGGTATACTGCGTGAGGTCATTGGTGCCCACACTGAAAAAGTCGGCCTCCTGGGCCAGTTCCTCACTCAGCAGGGCGGCGGCGGGGGTCTCTATCATCACCCCGATGGGTACCTCCTCGCAGTAGGGCAGGCCCTCGCGGGCAAGCTCGGCCCGCACCTCGGCGGCCAGAGCCTTGCAGCGCCGCAGCTCCCCGGCGCAGGTTATCATGGGCACCATAATGGAGAGCTTGCCGTGGGGGGAGGCGCGGTAGAGCGCACGAAGCTGGGTGCGGAAAATCTCCGGCCTTGTGAGGCAGAGCCGCACCGCCCGCAGGCCCAAGGCGGGGTTTTCTTCAGCGGGCAGGCCGAAGTAGCCGGCCTGCTTGTCGGCCCCGATGTCCAGGGTGCGGATGACCACCGGGCGGCCCTCCATTTTTTCCAAAACCGCGCGGTACACGGCCAGCTGCTCCTCCTCGCCGGGGTAGTCGTCCCGCTCCAGGTAAATCAGCTCGCTGCGGAACAGCCCAATGCCCTCCGCGTCCCCGGCCAGCGCCAGCTCCACATCGGCCAGGCAGCCTGCGTTCGCGCACAGCAGCAGCTTTTGGCCGCTTTTGCTGCGGGTTTCCCGGCCCCGGAACAGGGCCTCCTCACGCTTTCGTGCGGCCTCGGCCCCGGCGGCCTCTTGCAGCCGGGCCAGGTGTTCGGCGTCGGGGTCTATCAGCAAAAGACCGGTGTTTCCATCCGCCCCGGCTAAAGCGCCCTCGGGCTGCTGCAACAGGCCGGGCCCCAGGCAGGTGATGGCGGGAATGCCCATGGTGCGGGCAAAAATGGCGGTGTGGGAATTGCCGCTGCCGCCACAGGTGGCAAAGGCCAGCACCCGGCTGCGGTCCAGCCGGGCCGTCTCGCTGGGCACCAGGTCGTCTGCGGCCAGAATGAAGGGCTCTCCGCCGTCCAGGGCGCTCTCCTGCGCCCCGCAGAGCAGCCGCAGCACCCGGCCTGCCACATCTTTCACGTCGGCGGCCCGGCTTTGCATGTAGGGGTCGTCCAGGGCGGCAAAGCCGCTGGCAAAGGCCTGCGCGGTTTGCTCCATGGCATATTCGGCGCACACGGATTCCGCCTCTATGATGGCTGCCACCCCCTCCCGCAGGTCGGGGTCGTCCAAAATCATTTGGTGTATCTGAAAGACCTCGGCGTTTTCCTCCCCCAGCTTCTCCCGTGTTTCGGCATACAAAACGCTTAGGTCGGCCTGTGCCTGCCGGCAGGCCGCTTCAAAACGCCGGATTTCCGCCCCGCTGTCTGCTGCCGGCTGGCGCTGGATGGAGAGCTGGCTGCGGCGGTAAAACCGCAAGGGGCCCACGGCAATGCCCCGGCTCACCCCTTTTCCTTGCAGGCTTGTCAAATGGTATCACACCTTTTTTGCCGCCGTGTGGCGGGAAATGAAAGGCCCAAGCAAAATGATGAGGACTCAAAATTTTGCTTGGGCGGGCCGTTCCCGTGCCGGGCAGTGTTGCCTGTTTTTAGAAAATGCCCACCAGGCCGCCCAGGAAGCCGATGATGACCAGGCCAATCAGAATCTTCATAGAGCTGATTTGCTTCTTGCTCATCAGGAAGAAGGCGAGCAGGGTGACGCCCAGCGGCAGCAGGTTCGGCATGATGGCGTCAAAGAACTGGGCCTGCAAATCGAAGGTGGACTGGCCGATGTTGAACACGATGGTGGTGCGGAAATTGACAAAGGAGGAGATGAGGCCGCCCATCACAGTGCAGCCCAGAATACCGGCTGCGCCGATAATCTGCTTCATCCGCCCGCCCGCCAGCATGCTGCCAATGGCGTTGCTGCCCAGGCGGTAGCCGGTCATCCAGCAGTTGTAGGCAATGGCCATGAGGATGATGGGCAGCCCTATGAGAACCAGCAGCGGGCCAAAGAGGTTGCCGGTGGCGCCCAGGCTGATGCCCAGTGCCACCATGAGGGGGATGATGATGCCCTGGTCCAGCGCGTCGCCAATGCCGGCCATGGGGCCCATCAGGCCGGTTTTAATGGCGTTGATGGCCTCGTCGGAAATTTCGGCCCCGGCGGCCTTTTCCTCCTCCATGGCGATGGTGGCGCCGTGGATAACCGTGCCCACGTTCGGGTTTGTGTTGAAGAACACAAGGTGCCGCTGCAGGCCCTGCACCAGCTGCTCCTTTTTGGGGTACAGCTTTTGCAGAAGGGGGGCCATGCACATGGCGAAGGCGCCGCCCTGCATGCGTTCGTAGTTGTAGTTGGCGTGAGAGAAGAACTGCCACAGCCAGTAGGCTTTCCGAATGTCCTTCTTATCCAGCTTTTTGCCCGCGCCGGCATCGTTTTTCACAATATTATCCGCCATAGCTTACTTCCTCCTTCTCGCCGTCGTCTGTTTTGTCTTTGTTGTAGAACAGGTAGATGAGGGCAAAGCCCAGGCCGAACAGGGCCACGCCGATGATGCTGAGCTGGAAGTAGGCCACCAGCAAAAAGCCGATGAGCAGGAAGGGCATGGTTTGCTTTTTCAGGATGGCGCGCAGGTTCAGGCCGATGCCCAGAGCCGGCAGCAGGCCGCCAATCACCTCAAAGCCGTGCAGAATGCCGGTGTTTTGGATGACGTTCAGGAAGCTTTCCACAAGGCCGATGCCCGCAAAGGTGATGACAAAGGTGACCAATACCTTGAAAAACAGCATCATGATGGCGCTGGGCAGCCAGTTCATGGCCATCACGCCCTTCACATTGCCCTTCTCGGCATAGCGGTCGGCCCAGTGCACGAAGACCGAGTCGATGCTCATGCGGCCCACCCACCACACGGTGCCCAGCAGGCCCAGCGGCACGGCCAGGGCCAGGGCCACCTCGGTGCTCACGTTGGTGGCCAGGGCAATGGCGGTGCCGATATAGCCGGCCAGCGCCATGTCGGAGGGCATGGAGCCGCCCACGTTGAGGTGCCCCAGGTAAATCAGGTTGATGGTTGCGCCGATGATGGTGCCTGTGACGGGGTCGCCCATCACAAGGCCTGTGAGGAAACCGGCCACGATGGGCCGCTGGAGGACGTAATAGCCCTCGCCGAAGAAGAAGGGGGCGTCTGACAGAAAATAGAGAAGCCCCAGCAGTAGTGCTTGCCACCATGTCATTTACACATACCTCCCACAATTTGATACACACACAAAGATACGGATATCGCCACCGGATGCCCCGCATCCGGGTGCCAACAGAACAGAAGAAACCCTATAGCTTCACCTTGTCCAGTTCAATGCTTTTGCCGTCCGGTACAATCTGGCAGAAGACGCGCACGCCCTTTGCCGCAATCTGCTTGAGCTGCTCCAGCTCTTCGGGGGAAACCTGAATGTTGCGCAGCACCACCTTGCGGCCCGGCAGGTAGCCCATGCCGCCCAGGTTCAGCTCCTTCATGGCCACGCCGCCCTCCAGCAGGGCCTGCATCACCGAGGGGGTCTTGGTCAGCACCATGGTGCGCCTGTCCGGCGGGTCGTTCTGTATGGCGGTGATGGCGTCGGCCACGCTGAGGATGGACACGTCGTATTCCTTGGGAACCGACATCTTCATCACCTGGCAGAGGAACTGGTCGCTGGCGGTCTTGTCGTCCACCACAAAGATGCGGTTGGTCTGGTGAATCTTCGACCATCCCGTCATCACCTGCCCGTGAATCAGGCGGTCATCAATGCGGAAAAATACGGCACTCATACATTCGCCTCCCTTTCTTTGATGATGTCATCGGCGCTTACGATTCCCAGCTTTCCGGCCTCGCATGCGGCAGCCAGCAGTTCTTCCATGCCCACCTCGGCGCGCAGGGTCAAAATTTCCAGCAGGGCGGGCAGGTTGCAGCCCGACAGGGCGTGCACCCCGCGCTTGAGAACCATCAGCATGGAGGCGTTGGAGGGGGTGCCGCTGGGCAGGTCGGCCAGAATCAGGGTGTTTCCGGGCTCGCCAAATTGGTCTATGGCCTGTTCCAGTTTTTCAGAAAAGCTGTCGCCGGTGTCGCCGGGGTAGAGGCCAAAGACGGCCATCTGCTCCTGCTCTCCCAGAATCATCTCGGCGGCCTCCCGCATACCCGCCGCCAATGCGCCGTGGCTGATGAGGATGAGATTCGTCAAAATTTCACTCCTTCCCTTCTGCGGCCTGCCGCCTTATTCGGTCAAATCAATCAATACACGGTAGGTTTCGGGGCTGCACGCCCGTTCCAGGGCCCTCTGGCAGTCGGCCATGGCATAGCGCTCTGTAAGGAAGGGCTCCACGTCAATGAGGCCATAGCCCAGCAGACGGGCTGCCGCCCAGAAGCCCTTGGCGGTGGGGCTGAAGGAGCCGGTAATCACCTTTTCGCTGTAGTGAATCTGGTTTGGGTTCATCTCGATGGGGCCGTTTGGGTGGAAGGAGCCGTAGTAGACCATCCGCCCGCGTTTGGCCAGGCACTCCAGGTAGCTCTGGGCCAGGGGCAGCACATTTACGGTGAAGAAGCACACGTGTGCGCCGCGTTTTTCGGTCAGCTCCATGATGGCGGCAATGGGGTCGCCCTCGGCGGGGTCCAGCACCACATCGGCCCCCATTTTTTGGGCCATCTCCCGGCGGGCCTTGTCCAGCTCCACCAGAATGGTGCGGGCGCCCTTTTTCTTGGCCAGCAGGTTGTGCAGCTGGCCCATGATGCCCCCGCCCACAATCACCACATCCTCGCCCATCTCAATGCCGGCCTGCTCCAGGCTGTGCAGGCAGCAGGAGATGGGCTCGGCAAAGGCGGCGGTGTCCAGGTTGGCGCTTTGGCCGGGCAGGGGGAACACCCGCTCGCTGCCAATGGCAAGATACTGCGCGAAGCCGCCGGTGCCGGGAATGCCGTCATAAAAACGCTTGCGTGCCTGGCCGGTGCACAGGTTGTCGGCCCCGCGGTAGCAGGCCTCGCACTGGCCGCAGCTGTCGTAGGTTTTCACCACCACACGCTGGCCCACCTCCACATTGCAGGAGCTGTCCTCCCCAATGGCGGCCACCGTGCCGGAAATCTCATGCCCCGGCACATAGGGCAGGGCCACGTCGCCGCCGCCAAAGATGCGCTGCTCCCAGGTGCAGATGAGTGCACGCTCCACCTTCACCAGCACCTCGCCCCGCTGGGGTCTCGGGGTGCTCAGCTCCCTCACCTCGGCCTGCTTGGGCCCGGTGATGACAATGCCCTTCATTTTCTCAGGAATCATGCTGCCTCTCCCTTACAGGCCCTGGATGTCGGCCGCTTTTTTGCCGCCATGTACCAAATCCACCAGGGCACGGGTTACTTTTTCGGGGTCGCTGTGGCGCCAGACGTTCCGGCCAATGGCCACGCCCGAAGCACCCGCCGTCATGGCGTCTTCAATGCACTGGAACAGAGAGGCCAGGTCGCTGGTCTTCTCGCCGCCCAGCACCACCACCGGCTGGTAGCTGGCCTCCACCACCTTCCGGAATTCCTCCGGGGTGCCGTTGTAAGAGGTTTTGATGATGTCGGCGCCATACTCGCAGCCAATGCGGGCCGAGAGGGTGAGGTTCTCCACCGAGTTCGGGATGTCGTTTGAGAAGCCGCCGGGCAGCATCTCGGCCATCACCGGCACCCCCCATTCCCGGCCCTGGGCCACCAGGGCAGAGAGGTTGCTCATGCAGTGTGTTTCGTCTGGAATGCCGGGGAAGCCCATGCACACCACGGCATCTGCGCCCAGGCGCAGGGCGTCCTCCACGGTGAAGAACAGCTCGGGGCCCTCATCGCCCTTGCCCAGGCAGGAGTAGCCGCTGTCGGCCCGCAGCATCAGGGCCATGCCGTCCAGCTCCCTCTGGTACTTTTTCGCCACCCCAAAGGTGGTGAGAATGGCGTCGGCCCCACCGGCGGCCACGGCCTTCAAAATCTCGCCGGTCTTGTCCAGCGCGGGGTTTACGGGCATGCTCATGCCATGGTCCATGGCCACAATCACGGTCTTGCCGTCCGGTCTAAAAATTTTTCCCATCCTTCTCATAGCTAAGGTCCCTCCATTTGTATCAAGTGGCCCCGGGCCAGGCCCGTTGCCTACAGGTTTACCCAATATACAGCAACACGGCTACAGGCTTTCCTCACATATCGCCTTCAGCTCGTCCAGCGTTTCGGCCTCATCCTCGCCGGTAACCGTGAACTCCACCCGGTCGCCCTGGTGAATTCCCAGCCCCATCACAGCCAGAATGCGGTTGACATTCACTTTCTTTTCCCCTTTGGAAATCTCAATCACCGAGCGGCGCCGTGTGGCCAATTTCACAAACTGGCCCGCTGGCCTTGCGTGCATGCCCAATTCACTTTGCACCACATATTCATACTTTTCCACTCTCGCGCCTCCCCTTTTTTTCGGCTTTCCCCGCGGTGGCCGGGGCTTCTGGGCCAGTTTCCATCTGTTGCCATTATACCTAGTGCTATCTCACAAAACAATAGGACTCCACACCAATAATGCAAGCTGTATATTGTGAACAGTTTATAAATTATTTTTAAAAATGGACAAAAGCCATTGCAGAGAAGAAGGAAAACCAGTATAATTGCACAAAGAAAAATATGGTTTTGCAGGCCGGAAAAAATATTAAAAAAACAACGTATATAGGAAAGTAATGAGGTAATTTTATGCCAAAGCCTTCCCCCGTGGCCACCGCGGATGCCGATGTGTATTTCTCTTTGGATGATTTATTGCACCTGGGCTCTATGGCCGGGGCGGAACTTTTGGCGGGCGGGGGCTGCCTGCAAAAAAAAGTGGCCCGCACCAATGTGGTGGAGGAGCCAAATCTGGTGAATTGGGTGGGCCGGGACGAGCTGGTCATCAGCTCGGGCTATGCCTTCCGCGAGGATGAGGCGGCCCTGGTGGCGCAGCTGGCCAGCCTGCAGGAAAAGGGGGCGGTGGCGCTTTGCCTCAAGCCCCGCCGCTTCCGCGACGGCCTGCCCCAGCGGGTGGTGCAGCAGGCCCAGGCGCTGGAATTTCCCCTCATTCAGCTGCCCATGGCGGCAGTGTTTGCCAACATTGTGCACGAGAGCATGGAGGCCATTCTGAACTGTGAAACCCTGGCCTTTCGCCATGTGCAGGACCGCATGGAGCAGCTTTTGGACGCCCTTTGGAAGGAGGAGAGCCCCGAGCAGTGCCTGCATGTGGTGGAGGAGATGATGGGCAACCCGGTGATGATTTTTGACAGCGAGGGAGACCTGATTGTCACCCCCAAAAGCCGGGGCCTGCTCTCGGTGAGCATGCAGGAGGAGCTGATGAAGCAGCTCTACCGCGGCAGCAGCCGCCACGGCCTCAGCCTGGGGCAGGGGAAACGCATCCCGGTGCACTTTTTTGGGGCCAGCGGGCACAGCAATATCCGCATAGTGCTGCTGGAATATTACGGCCCGCTGCGGAACATAGACCAGGTCATCCTCAGCCGCATCAGCCACATTCTGGCCCTGGAGATGAAGAACGCCCTCTCTGTGAAAAAGATACGCCGGAAATACAAGATGCAGTTCATGGAGGACTGGCTCTCGGGCAGCTTGGGTGACGCGGTGAGCATCTGCGTGGCCGCCCAGGCCGAGGACTACCGCCTGCAGGCGGAGGGCAAGTACCGGGTGGCCATTGTGAACCTGAACACCGAGCCGGGCGGTGTGGACTTTGTGCAGAGAGATGTGAATATCATACGAAATATCATTCGTAATTTGAACCCGGACATCATGTTCTATGTGCTGGAGGGCAAGCTGATTTTGGTGGTGGAGCACCGGGAGGCGGGCGGGCCCATTTTGCAGGAGCTGGCCACCCTCACCAAAAAGCTGAACTACATCATGGACAAGGGGGAGATGAGCTTTTGCATCAGCGACCCTTACCCCGTGCAGAGCATGGCGGAGGCCTACCAGCAGGCCAAAAAAATCAGTCAAATCAGCAGCCGCTGCGGCCTGCGGGAGCAGGCCATCACCTACGATAAGCTGGGCATTCTCTACCTGCTGGCCCTGCTGCCGGAGGACGAGGCTGTTGCCCGCCTGTGCGAGCGTTGCCTGGGCCCCCTAAAAAGTTACGACAAGCAGCACAAAAGCGCCCTGGTAGACACCCTGCGCACCTGGCTGGAAACCGGCTGCAACACCCTGCAAACCGCAAAGCAGCTGCACACCCACTACAACACGGCGGTATACCGCCTGGCCAAGGTGGAAAAAATGCTGGAGCTGGATTTGAACGATGTGGAGGTGCAGCTGCAGCTGCGCATTGCCTATAAGCTGGATTTGATTCTATAAAAACAGTTGTAGACTAAAACTCCCCGCTGCTGTCCTCGGGGTTATAGTAGGGCTGGGGGGTGTAAAACTCGAAAATCACGGCGTCGTTGTCCCCTTCCAGCTCGGCCAAATCATCGCCGGGGCGGGCGGTCCACACCACCCGCATGGCAAAGCGGCTGGCCAGCCACACCAGCGGGCTGCGGGGGCCCTTTTGGTAGGCGATGAACTGCGGGCGGCAGAGGCAGTTGGTGAAAAGCCAGCCCACCGCCAGCCCCTGTATGCCCTGCTTCAGCGTGTGGGGCGGGGCGGCCAGCTGCCCGCGCAGCAGGCCCGGCACGTTTTTCCGGAACCAGCGCAGAATGCGGGGGTCGAAGCTCTCCACGCAGATATCGCCGTCGTAGCGGCGCAGGATGCGCCAGCTTTTTTCGCAGAGGGTCTTGTAGTCTCCCCCGTTTTTTAGCTCCAAAACCAGCGGCACCCGCCCCTGCACCTTGTCCAGCACCTCGCGCAGGGTGGGAATGTGCTGCTCGCCCCCCAGCAGGGGCAATTGTTTTAGCTTTTCCAGCGGGGTTTCGTCCACCCGGCCGGGCGCGCCGCACAGCCTCTCCAGGGTCTCGTCGTGGAACACCACCACCTCGCCGTCCCCGCAGAGGCGCAAATCCAGCTCTATGCCGTAGCCGGCGTCACAGGCGGCGGTGAAGGCCGCCAGGCTATTTTCGGGCAGGGAGCCGTCCTTGCGGTGCAGCCCCCGGTGGGCGATGTTGGCATGCCAAAAGGGCTCCCGCTGCTCCGGGCTGCTCTCGCCGGGCAGCAGCAGGAACGCCAGCAGCAATGCCAGCGCACAGAGCAGGGTCAGAATGGTCAAAAACATAGAGTCAATCCTCCTGTCTCTCATTGTAAAGCCTAAAAGGCTTTTTTACAAACCCTTTTGCAGTTTACAAAGCGTATAATAACAAAGGGATAATACAAAAAACGGGAGGAGTGAGCCGCTTGCCGGGGCAGTTCGGCCCGCTGTGGCAAATTTCGGGCCTTTTCACATTTACAACATACCCCCGCCCTATGATACAATAGAGAAACGAAGCTTACCCGCCGGGGCGGGTTGCCTGCATGAAATACAGGATGGAGGAAAGGCAATGGTTAAAATCTTGATTGTGGACGATGAACCGAGGATACGGGAGCTGATTCGGGAGCATTTGGAGCATGAGGGATACCAGGCCGAGGAGGCGGCGGATGGCTCGGCTGCACTGGTGGCCCTGCAAAAGGGCGGCATAGACCTGGTACTGCTGGACATTATGATGCCCTTTGTGGACGGCATGACCGCGCTGCGGGAGATGCGCCAGCGCAAAATAGATGTGCCGGTGATTATGCTGACGGCACGGGGAGAGGAATATGACCGGGTGACCGGGCTGGAAGGCGGGGCCGACGACTACGTGGTGAAGCCCTTTTCCCCGCGTGAGCTGGTGGCCCGCGTGAAGGCCGTGCTGGCCCGCACCCTGCCGAAAGAGAAGGTGGACGGGGAGAGCTATGTGTTTGGCGGCCTCGCGGTAGACACCGTGTCTCACACCGTGAAAATAGACGGAAAAGAGGCAGACTTGACCCCGAAGGAGTTCGACCTGCTGGTGTTTCTGGCGGCCAACCGGGGCATTGCCCTCTCGCGCGAAAAGATTCTGCAAAAAGTGTGGAACTACGACTATATTGGAGAAGACCGCACGGTGGATACCCACGTGAAGATGCTGCGCGGCCATCTGGGGGCCTACCGGAACTGCATCAGCACGGTGTGGGGCGTGGGCTACAAGTTTGAACCGGAGGCGAAATAAGCGGTGGCCTGCGAAGAAAAGCATTTTACCATACGGAAATGGTTTGCGGGCAGCATCCGCCGCAAGCTCACCTTTTTTGTGGTGCTGGTGTGCCTTTTGCTCATCGGCCTGTTCTGGCTGTTTGCCGTGAAGCTGCTGGAGCCGATGTACAACGCCTCCATTCACAATGAGCTGGAAAGCACCATGGAGGTGTTTGCCCAGGTGCTGGACAAGGCCCAGCAGAACGGCGTGCCCCTCACCGCCCTCTATGTGACGGACAGCGGCGTGGTGGAGGGCCTTTCCCCCCAGAGCATTGAGCTTTTGAATGGGGAGATTGAAAAGGGCAGCATGCAAATTGAGCATCTCTGCATTGATATTTCGGGGAAAAACCTGCGGAGTGTCTTTCTGCAGGACAGCCTCTCGGCCCGGTGTGTGCTGCACGACAAAACCGGCATGCTGGGCGAGGAGGCCGGCCCCAACGGCGACACGGTGCTGAACCTGCGCCAAACGGTTTTCGCCGATGGCAGCAGCTACCACAAAACCCCGGTGCAGATGGTGATGGGCCGCACGGCGGCCGGTGGACAATTGGCGGTGATTATCTCGGTGAGCCTGGAGCGTGTGCCGCAGGCCACCAGGGTGCTAAGCGAGCTGATGTTCTTTGTGGCTTTGCTGCTCATCCTCATTGCCATTCTGTGTGCCTTTGTGTTTAGCCACTGGTTCACAAAGCCTCTCACCCGGCTCTCTGCGGCCACCCATGAGGTGAGCCGTGGCAACTACGACGCCCGCGTGAAGGTGGATGGCTGCGATGAAATTGCCCAGCTATCGGACGATTTCAACCAGATGGCCGAGGAGGTGCAGCGCTCCTATGAGCTGCAGCGCGACCTCTATGCCAATGTCAGCCACGATTTGCGCACCCCGCTCACCCTCATCAAGGGCTATGCCGAGACGGTGCGAGACCTGACCGGAGACAACCCCGTGAAACGCACCGAGCAGCTGAACGTGATTGTGGACGAGAGCAACCGCCTCTCTGCCCTGGTGGGCAACGTGCTGGAGCTCTCGCGGGTGAGCAGCGGGGTGGAAAAGCCGGAGCCTCTGCGCTTCGACCTCACCCAGCTTTGTGACGAGGTGGGCGAGCGCTATGTGGAGGCCAGCCGCCAGGAAAACTACCACTTTGTGTTTGAGGGCGGCGAGCCGCTGGACGTGATGGCCGACCCCGGCCTGCTGGAACGCGCCCTGCACAACCTGCTGGGCAATGCCCTGAAGCATCTGGGCGAGGATGGGTACATGGGCCTGCGGGTATACCGCAGCCCGGAAAACCGCGCCCGGGTGGAGGTGAGCGACCACGGCCCCGGCATTCCCGCAAGCGACCTGCCCCACCTGTTTGACAAATATTACCGCAGCCGTGCCGATGCAGGCAAGCCGGGCACGGGGCTGGGGCTGTCCATCACCAAGGCCATTTTTGCCGCCAGCGGTTTTTCCTATGGTGTGGAGAGCGAGGAGGGCCAGGGCGCCCTGTTCTGGTTCGAAGCGCCGCTGGCCCCGCCCGAGGCCAAGCACTAAGGCAATACCGCACAAAGAAGCGTAGCCGAAGCGCCGAGCAGATTTGCTTGGCAGATTTCCCAAAAAGCACAGGGAATACTGGGTGTATTCCCGCGCATTTTTGGGGAATATGACGGGTAAAGATGCCGGTGATGCGGCTGTGTCAGCTTTGCGCGGTGTTGCCCTAGACAATAGAGAAGCAAGTGAAAGCCTGGCGGGGAGACTCGCCGGGCCTTTGCATGCCCCGGGCGTGGCCCGCCTTGGCAGTGCGGGCAACTTGCATTTGCCGGGGGCTACAGTATATAATAGAGTATCTGGCTGCGGCTGGATGATTTAGGCTGTTTCAAAATTCACCTTCAGGCGCGGGCCGAACAGAGAGGGGGCGCGGCATGGGAATGCCCAAGCGGGTGCTCTGCATCATGGACCTTTCCATTGTGGGGCGGGCCAGCCTCTCGGCCACACCCTGTGTGCTGGCGGCCTGCGGGGTGCAGTGCTGCCCCTTTCCGGCCTCTCTGCTCTCCACCCACACAGGGGGCTTTGCAGGGGTGCAGGTTCTGGATTTATCGGAGTTTGGCCTGCGTGCGCTGGCGCATATTGTGGCCGAGGACACCCACTTTGACGCCGTGTACATCGGCTACCTGAACAGCCCCGGGCAGTTTCAGCTGGCCCAAAAGGCCCTGGAATGCTACCCCGCCAGCTATAAGATTGTGGACCCCGCCATGGGGGACGATGGCGCGCTGTATTCCGGCATTACGCGGGAGACGGTGGCGGGCATGCAGGCCCTTTGTCGCCTGGCCGACCTCATCACCCCGAATTTTACCGAGAGCGCCCTGCTGGCCGGGGCCGAGCCGGCCGGCTGGACGGTGGAGACGCTGGACGGACAGCTGGAGCGCCTGGCGGCGGGGGGGCCTTCGGTGCTGGTAACCAGTGTGCCGCTGGCGGGGGGCCTTGGCATGCGGGGCTACCTGCCCGCAGAACAGCGGCATTTCAGCATCCCGGTGCAGATGCTGCCCCAAAGCTACCCCGGCACAGGGGATTTGTTTACGGCCAGCCTGGCCGGGCTGATGCTGGCGGGACTGCCGCTGGAGGAGGCCGCCAGGGCGGGGGCGCAGTTTATTGAGGCGGCCATACGCCGCACCATGGCCGGAGGCGGCACGGTGCGCCAGGGCGCCTGGTTCGAGCCCTGCCTCCCCCTGCTCACCAAGGCCAGCGGGGTGTGCGCCCCATGAGCGAAACGCCTTTGCACATTGTTTTGGTGGAGCCGCAGATTCCCCAAAACACCGGCAACGTGGCCCGCACCTGCGCCTGCACCGGTGCGGCCCTGCATCTGGTGAAGCCACTGGGCTTCACCGTTACCGACGCGAAGCTGAAGCGTGCCGGGCTGGACTACTGGGACAAGCTGGACATCCGCTACCACGAGAGCTTGGCGGCTTTTTTGGCCGCCGCGCCCGGCCCCTGCTTCTTTTTCACCACCAAGGCCCCCCGGCGCTACACCGACGTACACTACCCGCCGGGCTGCTGCCTGGTGTTTGGGCGGGAGGACGCGGGCCTGCCGGAGAGCCTGCTGCGCGCCCAAACCGAACGGCTGGTGCGGCTGCCCATGCGGGGCAGCCTGCGCAGCTTGAACCTTTCCAACACAGTGGCCGTGGGGGTGTATGAAGCCCTGCGCCAGCAGGATTTTGCGGGCCTGGCGGGGGCGGGGCAGCTCTGAGCCCCCGCAGAGAGCCGCTCTGGGGGAAAGGCCCTGCGCTGCGGGCATTCGTGCCGCCCCTTCCCGGCCAGGGTGCCGGAGAAAACCCGGTGCGGATTTCGTAGTGCATAAGTAAGGCGTTTGCCAAACGCCCACACTCATTTTGTCAGGAGAGAATTGATGCCGAAACGTACCTTCGCCGTGATGACCGATTCTGCCAGCGACATCCCCCCTGAGATGGAAAAAGAGGCCGGCCTGGACATTCTGCCGGTGCAGATAACCGTGGACGGGAACAGCTACTGGGAGCGGCTGGACTTCAGCCCCGACGAATACTACGAGATGCTGGAAAATTGCGAGGGCATTCCCGCCACCGCCCACATCACCAGCCTGCGCTTTGTAGAAAAGTTCCAGCACTACGACGACAAAGGCACAGAACAGCTGCTGTATGTAAGCATGAACGCGGCTGGCTCGAACAGCTACCACGCGGCCTGCATGGCTGTGGAGGAGTTCCGCCGCGAGCGGCCAGAGAGCAAAATGGAGATTTTTCTGGTGGACAGCCACGCCTATTCCATCCCCTTCGGCTGGCCTGTGGTGCAGGCGGCCCAGAAGCTGCAAAACGGCGCCGAGATGCGCGACGTGGTGGACTGGCTGGAGGACATCTACGCCCGGACAGAGATTGTGCTGGGGGCCTATACCCTGCGCTTCATGAAAAAAAGCGGGCGCATCAGCGCGGCCGCCGCCATTGCGGGGGAGCTGCTGGGGGTGCGTCCGGTTATCACCCTGATAGACGGCGAGAGCCGGGTGCAGAAAAAAGTGCGGGGCGACAAGGACCTCATTCCCGCCATGCTGGACTACGCCGTGGCCCATATGGCCGAAGGCAGTGAATTTGGTGTGGCGGGCACCAAGGACGAGTATCTGGCCGAGATGGCCGCCGCCAGCGAAAAACGCTTGAAACGCAAGCCGCAGGGGGTATACAAGCTGGGCTCGGCGGTGTCTACCAACACGGGGCCCCGTGCCATTGCCATCTATTATCTGGGCGAAAAACGCCCGCGCTGAACACGGCGCACCACAGCCTGGCACCGGAAAGGAAGTTCACTATGGCAAAATTGCGGGTTGCCCTGCTGTTTGGCGGGGTTTCGTCCGAGCACGAAATCTCCTGCATCTCAGCGGCGGCCATCGCCCAGAACCTCAGCGAGGACTTATATGAAGTATATAAGGTGGGCATCACCAAGCGGGGGCGCTGGCTCTTGTACCCCGGCGGCCTTGCGGAGATGCGCAGTGCCGAATGGGACAAAAACCCCGATAACGTGCCCGCCATCCTCTCGCCAGACAGGGTGACCCACGGCCTGGTCATCAGCTACGAGGGCGGCTTCGACACCGCCAAGATAGATGTGGTGTTTCCGGCGCTGCATGGCCGCAACGGCGAGGATGGCACCGTGCAGGGCCTGCTGGAGCTGGCGGGCATCCCCTATGTGGGCTGCGACGTGCTGGCCAGTGCCGCCTGTATGGACAAGGTGACGGCCAACCGCCTGTTTGAGGCGGCGGGCCTGCCCCACACCCCCTGGATGGCCCTGCCCCGCCACGAGGTGGGAGACTTTGAGCAGCTGCTGTTCCGCCTGCGGGAAAAGCTGGAATTTCCTATCTTTGTCAAGCCCTCGGTCAGCGGCTCCAGCATCGGCATCAGCAAGGTGAAGGACCCCGAGGAGCTGGCCGCGGCGGTGAAGCTGGCCAGCGCGCACGACAGCCTGCTGCTGTTTGAGCAGGGCGTGGTGGGCCAGGAGCTGGAGTGCGCCGTGCTGGGCGACCGGGCGCCGCTGGTGTCGGCCCCTGGTGAAATTTGCAGCTGCAACGAGGCCTATGACTACGAGGCCAAATACCAGAGCGGGGATGCCAGCAAGCTGTTCATCCCCGCCCGCATTCCCCCCGAGAAGGCCGAGGAGCTGCGGGAGATGGCGGCCAGGGCCTACAGGGCGCTGGGCTGCACCGGGCTGGCAAGGGTGGACTTCTTCCTGCGGGAGAGTGACGGCGCGGTGCTGCTGAACGAAATCAACACCATGCCGGGCTTCACGGCCATCAGCATGTATCCAAAGCTGATGGAGCACAGCGGCCTGTCCTTCGCCACACTCTGCAGCCAGCTCATTCAGCTGGCGCTGGAGCGCGCGGAGGTGTAGCCCGCGTCAATTCCCAGGGAAGGGGTGGCCCCTATGGAGCAAACCCAAAGCGCCCCCATCGGGGTGTTCGACTCGGGGCTGGGCGGCCTCACCGCGGTGCGGGAGCTGCGCCGCCTGCTGCCGGGGGAAGATATTGTGTATTTCGGGGATACCGGCCGGGTGCCCTACGGCACCCGCGGGCGGGATACCATCCTGAGCTACGCGCGGCAGGACATCGCCTTTCTGCTCTCCCAGCGTGTCAAAACCATCATTGCGGCCTGCGGCACGGTGAGCAGCACCTACCCGGCCGAGGAGGGCGAGGCCCTGCCAGTGGAGTATACCGGGGTGCTGCAGGCGGCGGCGGCAGCCGCGGCGGCGGCCACCCGGAACGGCAGGGTGGGCATTTTGGGCACCGAGGCCACCGTCTCCTCGGGCAGCTACCAGGCCGCCCTGCATGCGCTGAACCCAAAACTGGAAACCGTGGCCGCGGCCTGCCCGCTGTTTGTGCCGCTGGTGGAAAACGGCCACTTTGCCCCGGACGACCCCATGGCCCACCTGGCCGCGGGGGAGTATCTGGGCGGGGTGAAGGCCGCTGGGGTAGACACGGTGATTCTGGGCTGCACCCACTATCCCCTGCTGGCCGGGGTGCTGCAAAAGCAGTTTGGCCCCGGCGTCACCCTCATCGATTCCGGGCGGGAGGCCGCCCTGACCATGCAGCGCCGCATGGCCGAGACCGGCCTTTTGAACCCCCGCCGCACAGGCGGGCAGGCGCGGTATTTTGTCAGTGACGAGCCGGCCCGCTTCAACACCCTGGCGGGCATCTTCCTGCCGGAGGATGCCGCCGCCGGGGCCCGGCGCATTCCCATTGAAAAGTATGACCTGGATTTGATATTGAAAGGGGCCATGCCCGGGGTGGACTGAAGCACCGAAAGGAAAAAGGAAGCCAGATGGACAATTTTTTGATTCAGATAGACGGAGAAATTGACCTCTCGGGCGAGGTGGACACCATCAGCCTGATGACGAGGGGCAAGTTCCTCTATAAGGATGGCAGCTATTTCATCATCTATGAGGAGAGCGAGGCCACCGGCTATGCGGGCAATGTGACCACCGTACAGGTGGAGAGCAGCAAAAAGGTGTCGATGCTGCGCTACGGAACCATGCCCAGCCAGCTTGTGATAGAGCGCGGGCGGCGGCATGTTTGCCACTACGACAGCGGCGCCGGGGTCATCAGCCTGGGGGTGGCTGCCGACGAGATTGAGAGCCACCTCACCGAACGCGGGGGCGACCTGACCTTCAGCTACGCGCTGGACACGGGCAGCAGCCACCTCTCCCACAACAAAGTGAAAATTACGGTCAAGGAGGCCGATTGATGTCCATAGAAATCATTACGTCCGAGGAAAACTGGCAGGAAGAGGCGAAGAAGGTTTACCACCATGCCGACATGGTGCAGGTGACCAAGGAGGAGGCCCGCGCGGCACTGCTGGCTGCCCTGGCCAGGGCGGTGGCCGCGGGCGAGCTGCCCGATGTGCCCCCGCCGGATTTTGTGGTGGAGGTGCCAGCCGATGCCAGCCACGGCGACCTGGCGGCCAACCTGGCGCTGGTGGGGGCCAAGGCCTACAAGCTGCCCCCCCGCAAGATTGCCGAAACCCTGCTGGCCCACCTGAAAACCGCCGAGAGCACCGGTGAAAACTGGCCGATTCAAAAAGCCGAGGTGGCCGGGCCGGGCTTCTTAAACCTCTTTTTGGCCGATAGCTGGAATACGGGCGTCTTGCTGGCCGCCCAGCTGAACGGCGAGGAATATGGACGCACAGACGGCGGGAAAGGCCGGAAAATCAACGTGGAGTTTGTCTCGGCCAACCCCACCGGCCCCATGCACCTGGGCAACGCGCGCGGCGCGGCCCTGGGCGACTGCCTGGCAGAGGCGCTCTCCATGGCGGGCTACGAGGTCTGCCGGGAGTTTTATATCAACGACGCGGGCAACCAGATTCAAAAATTCGGCAAGAGCCTCTCGGCCCGCTACCTGCAAATCATTCTGGGTGAGGAGGCCGTGGAATTCCCCGAGGACGGCTACCAGGGCGAGGATATTCGCCAGCGCGCGCGGGAGTTCTATGAGCTGCATGGCGAAACATACAAAGAGACCGGCGAGGAGGAACGACAGCAGGCGCTGGTGGACTATGCCCTGCCGCTGAACATCGCGGGTTTGAAAACCGACCTGGCCAAATACCGGGTGGCCTACGATGTGTGGTTCAGCGAGAGCAGCCTGCACCAGAGCGGCGCGGTGATGCAGGCGGTGGAAACCCTGAAGGAGCGCGGCATGGCCTACGAGAAAGAGGGGGCCGTCTGGTATAAGGCCAGCGCCGACGGCAGCGAGAAGGACGAGGTGCTGGTGCGGGCCAACGGCATTCCCACCTATTTTGCCGCCGACATCGCCTACCACGCCAACAAGTTTGCCCGCGGCTTTGAGCGGGCCATAGACGTATGGGGGGCCGACCACCACGGCCATGTGGCCCGGATGAAGGGCGCCATGGACGCCCTGGGGCTGGACGGCAGCCGGCTGGACATTGTGCTGATGCAGTTTGTGCGGCTGGTGCAGGACGGCGAGCCTGTGCGGATGAGCAAGCGCACCGGCAAGGCCATCACCCTGACGGATTTGCTGGACGAGGTGCCGATTGATTCTGCCCGTTTCTTCTTCAATATGCGGGAGCCGGGCAGCGCCATTGAGTTTGACCTGGGCCTGGCCGTGAAGGAGGACAGCGACAACCCCGTGTACTATGTGCAGTATGCCCATGCGCGCATCTGCTCCATTGTGCGGGCACTGGGGGAGGAGGGGGTGGCCCTCAGCCTGCCCCGGGCCTTTGGGCTTACGCCGCTTTTGCAGGACGAAAAAGAGCGCGCACTGATACGCCAAATTGCCGCCTTCCCGGGGGAGGTGCGGGCCGCTGCCGAAAACTACGACCCCGCCCGTGTCACCCGCTACCTCATAGAGCTGGCCACCGGCTTCCACCGCTTTTACACCGGCTGCCGCATCAAGGGCGAGGCGGCCGACCTGCAGCAGGCGCGGCTGCTGCTGTGCCGCTGCGCCCAAACGGTGCTGGCCAATGGCCTGCGCATGCTGAAGGTGGAGGTGCCCGAGCGGATGTAGGCGGGCGCTTCATTGCGCCGCAAAGGAGGCTGGCATGGAAGAACGGCCGGGGCTGATGAGCTATGACGAGGCGGGCGAATGGCTGGACGAGGTGGCCGAGAGCCTGCCCGAGGAGCTGTTTCACGAGCTGAACGGCGGCATTGTGCTGCTGCGGCAGGCGCAGCTATCGCCCGAGGCCGAGGGGCGGGACCTGTACACCCTGGGGCTTTACCACAACGAGCCGTATGGAATGGGGCGCTATATCTCCATCTATTACGGCTCTTTTGTGCAGGTGTATGCCGGGCACAGCCGGGCGGAGCAAAAGCAGGGCCTGGCCGAGCTGCTGCGCCATGAGCTGACCCATCACATCGAGTCTCTGGCCGGGGTGCGGGATTTGGAGGTGAAGGATGAGCTGTTTATGGAAAATTTTAAGAAAAAGCGAAGAAATAAAGACGGGGCAAAATAGAGCAAAACCGTTCGTGCAATAAATGGGGCCTTTTTTGTGCATCTTGCCGTGCTTCTGAAAATTACACAAGAAACGGCAACTTTTTTTGTACAAAACTGTTGCAAAAGCCAATTTGATTGTGTAATATAGATATCAATGGGCAGTGATATTTGTTCAACCTTACAATGAACAACATACCGGCGGTGACGGAAGGGGTCTGATGTAATGGCGAACCGGGTATTCCAAGGTGTTCTGTATCAGATGCGGGATGTGCTGGACGAAACGGCCGGTGTGGTGGACATGGAGGGCGTGGTCGTCTCCTGCACCGACATTGCGCGCGTGGGCGAGGCCAATGCCGAGCTGGTGGAGCTGCTGGCCGAGACCGAGGACGGCGGCTTTGTGAAAAATGGGGCCAGCTACCATGTGTTCCCCTCCGACGGCGGGGGCAACTATGCGGCTTTTGTGCAGGGAGAGGGTGCCCCGGCGGCCAAAACGGCGGCCCTGCTGGCCTTCAGCCTGCAAAATATTTTGCAATATCACGACGAAAAATTTGACAAATCCAATTTTATCAAAAATGTGGTGCTGGAAAATATCCTGCCCGGCGATATCTTTGCCAAGGCGCGGGAGCTGCACTTCGCCACCGATGTGGCCCGGGTGGTGCTGCTCATCCGGGTGGTCAGCAGCACCGATATCTCCGCCTTTGAGGTGGTGAGCGGCCTTTTCCCAGACAAACAGAAGGATTTTATCTTCAACGCCAGCGAAACCGACACCGTACTGGTGAAGGAAATACGGCGTGGAATAGACGAAAAAGACGTGGAGAAGCTGGCGGCTTCCATTGTGGATACCCTGAACGGCGAGCACTATATCAAAGCCGTGGTGGGCATCGGTACCCCCATCTCCAACATCAAAGACCTCTCCGCCAGCTTCAAGGAGGCCCAGATTGCCCTGGAAGTGGGCAAGGTGTTCGACAATGAGCAGCCCATCATCAGCTACAACCATCTGGGCATCGCCCGGCTCATCTACCAGCTGCCCACCACCCTGTGCGAGATGTTCCTCAAAGAGGTGTTCAACCAGGGCAGCATCGACAGCCTGGACGAGGAGACCCTGTTCACCATCCAGCGCTTTTTTGAGAACAACCTCAATGTAAGTGAGACCAGCCGCGGCCTGTTTGTGCACCGCAATACCCTGGTGTACCGGCTGGAAAAAATCAAGAAGCTCACCGGGCTGGATCTGCGCGAGTTCGATGACGCCATCGTGTTCAAGGTGGCCCTGATGGTGAAGAAGTACCTGAACTCCAGCGCGGCCAAATATTGATAAAAACCCAAAAACGTGGTACCATGGGACTGCCGTATATCCAGCGGCAGTCCCTTATACTGTTCCTGCGGCAAAGAGGGCGGCCATTCCCAAAAGGCAGCGGTGCGGCGCAGTGCCATGCGCTTTGGGGGATATTATCTGTAAAGTGAAGGTTGGTAGCATGGCAAAAAAACCAATTGTCTCAAACGATTCGGTGATGATTAGCATGACACACGTGGGCAAGGTGTACCCCGGCGGGGTAACGGCCTTGCAGGACGTGAGCCTGGAGATTCGCCGGGGGGAGTTTGTGTTTGTGCTGGGGCATTCCGGCGCGGGCAAAAGCACCTTTTTAAAGCTGATTCTGCGCGAAGAGGTGGCCACCACGGGGCGGGTGACGGTGGGCGGGCGCGACCTTTCGCGCATCCGCCAGCGGGATATTCCCTACCTGCGGCGGGGCCTGGGCGTGGTCTTTCAGGACTTCCGCCTCATCCCCACCATGACGGCGTTTGAGAACGTGGCCTTTGCCATGCGCGTTACCAATATCCCCGAAAAGGAGATTAAAAAGCGGGTGCCCTATGTGCTGAACCTGGTGGGCCTGGCGGGCAAGGCGCGCAGCCTGCCCAGCGAGCTTTCGGGCGGCGAGCAGCAGCGGGTGGCCCTGGCCCGTGCGCTGGTGCATTCCCCGCCCATCATCATTGCCGACGAGCCCACCGGCAACATCGACCCCGAGCTCTCGGTGGAAATCATGGAGCTGCTAAAAGCCATCAACATGGTGGGCACCACCGTGGTGGTGGTTACCCATGAGCACGACCTGGCCCAGCGCTTTTCAGAGCGCATCATCACCATCGACCACGGGGAAGTGGTGGCCGATGATTTCACCGGGAAGGGGGGCGACGCGTTTTGAGGCTCTCCTCTCTCCGTTACCTTATTAAACAGGGCTGGAAAAACATGGCGGCCAACCGCCTGATGAGCTTTGCCTCGGTGGGTGTGCTCACCGCCTGTCTCATCATCACCGGCATTGCCACCCTGGTGTTCATCAACGTGAACAGCCTGGTGAACTATATGGCGAACCAGAACGAAATTGTGGTCTATCTCTCGCCCGAGGTGCCGGACGACCAGGCCGCCGCCATGAACGAGCAGATAGCCGCCATGCCCAATGTGCTGGAGGTGACCTATGAATCCAAGGCCGACGCCTTCACCCAGGTGCAGGCGTGGCTGGAAACCTACGGCAATGTGCTGAACAACTATGAGCAGATTTTCCCCGCCCGCTTTTTTGTGACGGTGGAGGACCTGACCCTGATGGAGCAGACGGGCACCGCTCTGGACGCCCTGCCCGGGGTGGACTACACCCAAATGCCCACCGACCTCACCGGCATCATCATCACCATCAAGAACGCCGTTACCTACGGCGGGCTGGGGCTGGTGGCCATTCTGGCGGTGGTCTCGGTCATCGTCATCAGCAACACCATCCGCCTCACCGTGTTTGCCCGGCGGCGGGAGATTTCCATCATGAAATATGTGGGCGCCACCAATACCTTCATCCGCCTGCCCTTCTTTGTGGAGGGCATGACGGTGGGGCTGATTTCCGGCGTGCTGGCGGCGGGGCTGGTGTGCGCGGGCTACTACTTTGTGTACAACTATCTCATGGATATGTACAATACCTGGATTATGAGCATCATGCACAACATCTTCACGCTGGATGTCATCTGGCCCTATGTGGTGGCCGGGTTTGCGGTGTTCGGGGTGTTTATAGGCGGCTTTGGCACCGCCACCAGCGTGCGCAAGCACTTGAAAGTGTAGGGGCGGCTGGTGCAAACAGGCCGTGTGGGCCGCGCCGCAAAAGTGGCATTGCCCAAAATTTCCATACAATACACACCTTTTCCCCCCATAATGGAAAAGCCCGAAGAAGAGGAACTGCCATGAAACACAACCGTTTGCCAGAGAAAGCACCCAGGGCGGAGCTGCGGCTGCGCCTGGGCTGCCTGTTTTGTGCACTGCTCATGGGCTTCACCCTGGCGGCGCCGGTGCATGCCGAGACGCCCAAGGAGAAGTATGAACGGCTGAAAGGGGAGCTGGCGGGCATTGGCGAGGCCATAGACGAGGCCAAGGGCAGCCAGGCCGCTGCCGAGCAGGTGCGCGCCCAGCTGGCACAGGAAAAAACCGTGGTGGACGAGATGATTCGCCTGAACCAGGAGGAGATAGCCCAAACCACCGTGGCGCTGGAGGCAAAAGAGGCCGAGGTGGCCCAAAAACGGCAGCTCATCTATGAGAATGACCAGCTTTTCCAGCAGCGGCTGGTGGCCATCTATAAGATGAATGACTCCAGCATGCTGTCCCGCGCCCTCTCAGTGGACAGCTTCTCCGAGCTTTTGCAGATGGTGGACGCTTTGCAGCGCATCTCGAAGCACGACAGCGAGCTTTTGACCATGATGGCCGAGCAGCGCGCCGCCCTGGAGGCCGAGCAGGCGGTGATTGACGCCCTGCTGGTGGACCTGAACAACGCCTACGCAGAGCTGGCCAACAACGCCCAGGTGCTGGCGGGGAATATCGCCGCGCAGGATTCCGCCATCAGCCAGGCGCAGGCGGAGGTGACCGCGCAGGAGCAGGCCTACGAAAACAAAGAGGACGAGGTGGCCGCGGCCAAGGCGGCCTATGAAGAAATGCTGGCAGCCACCCGCTATATGGGCGGCAGCTCCTCGGGCGACGGCAGCCAGTATGTGGGCGGCGTGTTCATCTGGCCGGTGCCCTCCTCCTATCGCATCACCTGCCACTTTGGCGCGCCCGACCCTGCGGGCCGGGGCCATCTGGGCATGGATATCGGCGCGCCCAGCGGAGACAATATCCTGGCCGCCGGTGCGGGCACGGTCATCACGGCCACCACCCATTCCAGCTATGGCAACTACATCATCATAGACCACGGCGACGGTGTGAAAACCCTGTACGCCCATGCCTCCCAGCTTTTGGTGGGGGCGGGCACCTATGTGGAGCAGGGAACGCCCATTGCGCTTGTGGGCTCCACCGGCTTTTCCACCGGCCCGCACCTGCATTTTGAGGTGCATGCCAACGGCGCGCGGCAAAACCCGCTGAACTACCTGAAGGGCTAGCCTGGGTCTGTTCCCCTTCCCGCCCTGGCCCAAAACTCCCCCATGGAGGACTGAATGACAAAAAAAGTTACGGTGAGCGTAGCGCTCACCATCACCCTCATCGCGGTCACGGTCACCTTTGCCATCACCTGGCTGGTGGCCACCGACTATTTTAACCGCGCCGTACAGTCGGTAACACAAAAGCAGGCCACCTACACAAAGCTGCTGGAGGTGGACACCTATGTGCGGAACAACTATTTTGGCGAGGTGAACGACACCGTGCTGAATGACCTGGTGGCCCAGGGCTATCTGCGCGGCATTGAGGACCCCTACGCCACCTATTATTCCGAAAAAGACTACACCGAGCTGCAGGAGTATGAGAACGGCACGCGGGTGGGCATTGGCGTGGAGGTGAGCCGCAACGCCGACGGCCTGTTCTACATTGAGCGTGTGTATCCAGACTCCCCCGCCGAGAAGGCCGGCGTGCAGGCGGGCAGCCGCATTCTTACGGTGGACGGGGCCGATGTGAAAAGCCTGACCAGCAGCAAGGCCATGGTGAGCCTGCTGCGCGGCGCCCAGGGCACCACCGTCACCCTGGGCTGCATCAGCCGCGAAAACCAGGAGGCCAGCTACGAGGTGCAGCGCATCAACTACACGGCCCCCACGGTGGAGTATCTGAAATGTGGAGATTTCGGCTACATCCGCATCAGCTCGTTTGAAAAGAACACCAGCACCGAGCTGGACGGCGCGGTACTGCAAGCCATGGCGGACGGCGCCCAGGGCCTTGTGTTTGATTTGCGCGGCAACACCGGCGGGCAGTATCAGCAGGTGTACAATGCCATCGACTACCTGGCCCCCCGGGGCACGGTGGCCAAAAGTGTGGCGAAAAACGGCACCGTGAAGGTGCTGGCCACCTCAGACGACGAGAATGTGGTGCGGCTGCCCATGGTGGCCATCACCGACAAAAACACCGCCGCCGGGGCAGAGCTGTTTGCCATCAGCATACGGAACCTCTGCGGCGGCAGCGTGGTGGGCACCACCACCGCCGGCAAGGGCATGCTGCAAAGCGCCACCCAGCAGCTCACCGACGGCTCGGCCATCTCCATCACCACCGCCCAGCTTCTCACCGGGCAGGATGAGAGCTTTGACAAAACCGGCATCGTGCCCGATGTGGAGATTTTGGTGGATGAGGACAACCAGACCGTGAACCTTTATACTCCGAACCCCGGCGCCGACCAGCAGATTCTGCGTGCGCTGGAGGTGGTGCGTACCGCAGCCGGCAACAACCAACTCTCCATCCAGTACCAACCCCCGGCACAGCCCGCGGAAGGCCAGCCGGGCACCGCGGGGACCAGCCAGCAGCCCGAAAGTGCCGCCGCCTCTGCCGCCGAGAGCGGCTCTGCCGTCCAAAGCGCCGCTTCGGGCAGTGGGGCGGAGGCGGGCAGTGCCTCTACGGCAGCCTCCTCCACCTCGGCCGTCTCCTCGTCTTCCTCCCAGTCCGGCAGGGCCACCGCCGGATGAGCCCGAAGCTGAGCGCAGCGGTGGTGCAGTATGGCGGCGCGGAGGAGACCCGCGCCTGCCTGGAAAGCCTGTGGCAGCACGAAGGGGAAGCCCTGCGGGTGTTTTTGGTGGACAACGCCTCGCCCGACGGCGCCCTGCAAAGCCTGGAAGCCGGGGGCCTGCCCCCGAATGTAGAGGCCCTGCCCCAGGCGGTGAACCGGGGCTTTGGCGCGGGGCACAACGCCGTGCTGCCGCTTTTGGACAGCCGCTACCACGCGGTGGTGAACCCCGATATCCTGCTGTGGGATGATGCCGTCTCCCAGATGGCCGCCTGGATGGAGGCACACCCCGATGTGGCCATCACCATTCCCCGGCTGGTATACCCGGACGGGCGGCCCCAGGCCATTGCCAAGCGGCGGCCCGCCTTTCTGCCCCTGCTGGCCCGGCAAACCGGGCTGGGTTTTCTAAAACCCTACGAGGCCCACTACCTCATGGAGGGGGAGGACCTCTCCCGCCCCACCGATGTGGAGTTTTGCAGCGGCTCCTTTTTTGTGATACGCACCGAGGTTTTTAAGGAGATGGGCGGCTTCGACGAGGGCTACTTCATGTATGTGGAGGATGCCGACCTGACCCAGAAGGCCCTGCAAAGGGGCCGGGCGGTGTACCTGCCGCAGGTAACGGTGGCCCACGCCTGGCACCGGGCGGCCCACCGCAGGCCCCGCCAGTTTTTCTGGCAGCTGAAAAGCATGGGGCGCTATTTTCGGAAGTGGGGCTTTCGCTGGAAATGAAGGCCTTTGAATAGAAAAAATAAAGGAGCGACCGTATGAAGGGAATTGTGCTTGCCGGAGGCGCCGGAACACGGCTCTATCCCTCCACCATTGCCGTGTCCAAGCAGATGCTGACCATCTATGATAAACCGATGATTTATTACCCGGTTTCCACCCTGATGCTGGCGGGCATCCGGGAGATTCTCATCATCTCCACCCCCACCGACCTGCCGGGCTTTGAGCGGCTGTTTGGCACCGGGGAGAACCTTGGTGTGGAGTTCAGCTATGCCGTGCAGGCAGAGCCCCGGGGCCTGGCCGACGCCTTTATTGTGGGCCGGGACTTCATCGGGCACGACAGTGTCTGCCTGGTGCTGGGCGACAACATCTTCTATGGCTATGGCTTCACAGAGCGGCTGAAAAACGCCGCGGGGCGCGAGAAAGGGGCCACGGTCTTCGGCTACCATGTGGCGAACCCCCGGGAGTTCGGGGTGGTGGAGTTCGACGGGGCCGGGAACGTGCTCTCTCTGGAGGAAAAGCCCCAAAACCCCAAGAGCAACTACGCCGTGCCGGGGCTGTATTTCTACGACAACCGGGTGGTGGACATCGCCCAAAATGTCAAGCCCTCGGCCCGCGGGGAGATAGAGATTACCTCGGTGAACAACGCCTACCTCGCCATGGGCGAGCTGAAGGTGGAGCTGTTTGGCCGGGGGATGGCCTGGCTGGACACCGGAAACCACCGCGCCATGCAGGACGCCTCGAACTTTGTGGAGGCTGTGCAAACCCGGCAGGGCCTGTACATTGCCTGCCTGGAGGAAATAGCCTACCGCCAGCGCTTCATGAACAAGGAGAAGCTGCTGGAGCGGGCCAAGCAACTGGAAAAAACCGAATACGGGCAGTATCTTTTCCACATTGCCGAGACGGTGGCCCCCGGAAATACGGCCGAGGTATAACACATGAAGATTTTGATTACCGGCGCGAAGGGCCAACTGGGCCAGGAGCTGGCCCGGCAGCTGCAGGCGGGCAAAAGTGCCCTGGGCCCGCTGCCCGCCGCCCTGCTGGGTGCCGAGGTGCACTGTGTGGACATAGAGGACTGCGACCTCTCTAAAAAAGAGGAGACCCTGGCCATGGTGGAGGGGCTGCGGCCTCACATCGTGCTGAACTGCGCGGCCTACACCAACGTAAACGGCTGCGAGACCGAGCAGGACGCCGCCTTTGCGGCCAACGCCCTGGCCCCGCGCAACCTGGCCATGGCCTGCGAAAAAACAGGGGCCAAGCTGCTGCATGTCTCCACCGACTATGTTTTCAGCGGAGAGGGGGATGTGCCCTTTAGCGAGGCCCAGCCCCCGGCCCCCTGCTCGGCCTATGGCAGAACCAAGCTGCTGGGCGAGGAGTACGTGCGGGGCTTTTGCAGCCGCTGGTTTATTGTGCGCACCGCCTGGCTGTATGGCCGGGAGGGAGGCAATTTTGTAAAAACCGTGCTGAAAATCACCCGGGAAAAAGGGGAAATCACAGTGGTGAACGACCAGCTGGGCAACCCCACCAACGCCGAGGACCTGGCCTATCACCTGCTGCTGCTGGCAGAGGGTGAGGAGTACGGCCTCTACCACGGCACTGGGCAGGGCATCTGCTCCTGGTACGATTTTGCAGCCGAGATTGTGCGCCTGGACGGAACGGGGGCGAAGGTGAAGCCCTGCACCACGGCGGAATATCCCACCCCGGCCAAGCGGCCGGCCTACTCGGCGCTGGACCATGCCATGCTGCGCGCCACGGTGGGCGACCATATGCGCCCCTGGCAGGAGGCGCTGGCGGCCTATATGGCCGAGAGGAAAAACGACATCTAGAAATGCTTGAAAACGGTACATGAATTTCTCATGGGGAAGGACGGCTGAAGAATGAAAAATATTATGGTGACCGGCGGGGCCGGGTTTATTGGCTCCAACTTTATCCTGTATATGCTGGACAAGCACGAGGACGTGAAGCTGGTGAACCTGGACAAGCTGACCTATGCGGGGAACCTGGAAAACCTGCGCAGCGTGGAGGACGACCCCCGCCATGTGTTTGTGCACGGCGATATTGGCGACCGCGCCTTGGTGAGCCGCCTGATGGAGACCTACAAGATTGAGGCGGTGGTGAACTTTGCCGCAGAGAGCCATGTGGACCGCTCCATTGAGGACCCCGGCATCTTCGCCAAGACCAACGTGATGGGCACCGTAAACCTGCTGAGTTGTGCCCGCGAGGCCTGGGAGAAGGACGGGGCCTACCCCGACGGGGTGAAGTTTTTGCAGGTGAGCACCGACGAGGTGTATGGCTCCTTGGGAGACACCGGCTTCTTCACCGAGAGCACCCCCATCTGCCCCCACTCGCCCTACTCGGCCAGCAAGGCCGCGGCAGATATGTTTGTGATGGCCTGGCACGACACCTATGGCCTGCCGGTGAACATCACCCGCTGCTCGAACAACTACGGCCCCTTCCAGTTCCCCGAAAAGCTGATTCCGCTGATGATTCACAACGCCTGCAACAAAAAAGACCTGCCGGTATACGGCGACGGCTTAAACGTGCGGGACTGGCTGTATGTGGAGGACCACTGCAAGGCCATCGACATGGTGCTGCGCGGCGGCAATGTGGGCGAGGTATACAATGTGGGCGGCCACAACGAGCGCACCAACATCGACATTGTGAAAAGGGTGATTGGCCTTGTGAGCGGCAAGGTGGACGCCAGCGTGGACGAGGGCCTCATCAAATACGTGGCCGACCGCAAGGGCCATGACCGCCGCTATGGCATCGACCCCGAGAAGATTCAAAAGGCCCTGGGCTGGAGCCCCGAAACCTGCTTTGAGGACGGCATTGAGCTGACCATCCAGTGGTACCTGGACAACGGCGACTGGCTGCGTGGGGTCACCTCGGGCGCTTACATGGACTATTACGAAAATATGTATAACAATAGATAGAGTATACTTTTGGTATATACGTTGCGCTGGCTGAGGGCGACAGGCTGGGTTCTCCAGGGCCTTCCCGCAGGCTGGGATATATACGCATAGCATTATTTGCAGAATAAAATACTATAAGAAATATCCTATTAGTATTATATGGAGAAGAATATACGTTTTGCAAACCAGAGGAGGACTTTCCCCATGCGGGTGGTAATCAAAATCGGCACCTCAACCATCACACACGAAACCGGGCAGCTCAACATCCGCCGCATGGAGCTGCTGTGCAAAATATTGGCCGACCTGAAAAATGCGGGCCATGAGGTGCTGGTGGTTTCCTCGGCGGCCATTGCCATGGGGGTGGGCAAGCTGCGCCTGCGGGAGCGGCCCCAGGATATCCCGGGGCGGCAGGCGGCGGCGGCCGTGGGCCAGTGCGAGCTGATTCATATCTATGACCAGATGCTGCTGACCTATGGGCATGTGGTGGGCCAGATGCTGCTGACGGCGGAGGACATCCACAGCCCCGAGCGGCGGCACAACCTGGAGGCCGCCCTCTTTCGCCTTTTGGAACTGGGGGCCATTCCGGTGCTGAACGAAAACGACAGTGTGGCCACCGCCGAGCTGGAGGGCGGGGTCATTGGAGACAACGACACCCTCTCGGCGGAGGTGGCCGTGCTGGCGAAGGCCGACCTGCTGGTGATGCTGACCGATATCCCCGGCCTGTTCACCGACGACCCCCGCAAGGAGGAGGGCGCCAAGCTGATTCCCCTGGTGACCTGTGTGACCGAGGAGATGCTGGCCCATGCAGGGGGCAGCGCCAGCCAGTTTGCCACCGGGGGCATGGCCACCAAGCTGAGTGCCGCCAAGCTGCTGGAGGAGGTGGGCATCGACATGGTGATTACCAGCGGGCAGAACCCCGAATGCCTCTACGAGGTGGTGGCGGGCCGCCCGGTGGGCACACGCTTTGCCTTCAAGGACGGCAGGCTGCAAAAAAGCGCCAACGAATAGCGCCCCGCGCAGCCAGAACAAAATTTGTAAAAGAGGGTGGCAGAGCTGAAAAACGTGCAGGATGTGCTGCGGGATGCAGTGGAGGCAAAATATGCCTATTCCCGCATGGAAGAGGCCGGGCAAAAAGCCGCCCTGCTGGCTATGGCAGAGGCTCTGGAGGCCCGCCTGGACGAAATTTTGGAGGCGAATGCCGAAGACCTTGCCAAGGCCAAGGGCAAAATTCCCGATGTGATGCTGGACCGGCTGATGCTGAATGAGGCACGGGTGGCCGGGATGGCCAAGGGTATTCGCAGCGTTGTGGCCCTGGAAAGCCCGGTGGGGCTGGTGGAAAAGGAGTTTCGGGCCGAAAACGGCCTGCTCATCCGCAAGCTGCGGGTGCCCATGGGGGTGGTGGCCATCATCTACGAAAGCCGCCCCAATGTAACCAGCGATGCGGCGGCCCTATGCCTGCGCAGCGGGAATGTGTGCATTCTGCGCGGCGGCAGCGAGGCCATAGGCACCAACCGCTGCATTGCGGGCATTCTGCGCGGGGCCCTGGAGGCCGCAGGCGCACCGGCGAATGCGGTGCAGCTTTTGGAAGACACCAGCCATGAGAGCGCCCGCGCCCTGATGGAAGCCCGCGGCTTTGTGGATCTGCTGATTCCCCGCGGCGGCAAGGGTTTAATCAAAGCCGTGGTGGAGGGTGCGCGCGGCGTGCCGGTGATTGAAACGGGCAGCGGCATCTGCCATGTGTATGTGGACAAAGGGGCCGACCTTGCGATGGCGGCCAGCATTCTGCGCAACGCCAAGGTACAGCGCCCCAGCGTGTGCAACGCCGCCGAGGTGTGCCTCTTGCACCGCGAGGTGGCGGCGGCGTTTCTGCCCATGCTGGCCGAAAGCCTGCCCGAGGTGGAGCTGCGGCTGGATAAAGCGGCAGGGGCCATCTTGCCCGGCAAGGCAGCCGCCGGGGGCGATTTTGACACCGAATACAACGACTATATACTGGCGGTGGGGGTGGTGGACAGCCTGGCCGATGCCATTCGGCATATCAACACCCACTCCACCGGCCACAGCGAGGCAATTGTGACACAGGATGAGGCGGCGGCGGCGGAATTCACCCGCCTGGTGGACAGCGCCGCCGTGTATGTGAACGCCTCCACCCGCTTTACCGACGGCGAGGAGTTCGGCCTGGGCTGTGAGATTGGCATCTCCACCCAGAAGCTGGGCGCGCGGGGGCCCATGGGCCTCTATGAGATGACCAGCTATAAGTACACCATTCGGGGTGAGGGGCAGATTCGGGGCTAGCACCGGGCGGCTGCCCGGCAGACAAGAACGGCGGCACGGAAAGGAAAAGCATGGCAAACGAGAGAAAAACCGGCAAAAAAACCGAGGCGCTTGACAAAGAGGCCACACGCAGAGCCAAGGAGGAGCAGGCCCGGCGGGGCCGGCGCAGGATGCGCCAGCTCATTGGCCTGGCGCTGACGGTGCTGATAGTGGTGGGCGCCGTAAGCATTGTGCGCGGCGGCATAGACCTGGCCCAAAACCTGATGAACGACACCAGTGAGGTGGACACCTACAACCAGCGGCTGTCCTCCCTGGTGTGGTTTGACCTGCTGCCCTTTGAGTCCCTCTCGGCGGCCGACCCAAACGCCATCAAGCAGGCGGTGGTATGGGGGGTGCTGAATGAGCTGGGCGGCGAGGTGGAATATGACGAGCTGGGGCGGCCCCTGGTGCCCGCGGCAGAGCTGGACCTGTTTGCCGCGCAGCTGTTTGGGCCGGACTACAAGCTGGAGCATGCCTCCTTTGAGGACCCGGTGCAGTCTCTAAGCTATGAATACGACCCTGTGGCGAAGGTATATGCCGCCACAGCCACCGGCCTGAACCCGCAGTACATGGGCAATGTGGTGCAGATAGAGCGCATGAGCGGCGGCATCAAGCGTGTGACGGTGGGTTATGTGAGCACCATGAACAGCAACGATGAGCTGATTCCCACCCTCGATTTGAGCCGCCCCAGCAAGTATATGGACTATTTCTTCCGCCGGGACGGCAACGAGTATTATCTCTATGCGCTGCGTGCCAACACCAGCTATGTGCCGCCCGAAGCGGCGTCCTCCTCGTCCTCCTCGGGCTCGGCGGCCCAGCCGGCCAGCCTGGCGGCGGCCATATCGGGGCTGGAATCGGAGCCGGGGAGCTCGCTGCCGCCCGCGTCTGTGGCCTCCTCGCTGCCCCCCTCGTCCTCCCAGCCCGGCAGCGCGGCGTCGTCTACCAGTGGGGCTTCTTCCAGTGGGGCGTCCAGCGTGTCTGGTGGGGAAGCGGCATAGATAGGCGGCCTGCCCGCCGGAAAGAGGAAATTGGATGAAATCTCCTATGTGGAAGTTGATTGTAGCGGCCCTGCTGGTCTTCATGGCCTATAACAATGTGCGCAATCTTGTGGAAATGCCCTTCTCCCAGTGGGGAGGCGAGCAGTGGCTGCTGCTGGCCGTGAGCGCGGGGCTGGTGGGCGCGGCCATTTTAAGCGTGGTACGCTACCGGCGCGAGGCGAAAGAACTGGCGGCGCAGAAGGAAGCAGAGGCCCTGGAACTGCAAAAGGCCGAGGAGGAAAAGCGCAAGGCCGAGGAGGAGGAGTGGCTGGCCGAGGCGGGCATCGACGAAGAGCAGATGGCCACCGGCGCGGCACGGATGCTGGACGAGGAGGGGGCCGTGATGGAGCGGGAGCTGGAAGCGCTGGATAGCTTTGACGAATTGCAGGAGTATGAACTGCTGGACATAAGCCAGGCCCCGCCCAAAAACGAGGACGATGAACCGATATAAAACAGAGCTGTTGCAAAGCGATTCAAAAGAATCGTCCGCAACAGCTCTTTTCAGTAGGCTCTAAAGGGCGCTTTTCGGCGGAGAGAGCCAGCTTACGAGGGGGCGGTGCCCCTACTCTCCGATGATTTTTACAAGGGCGCGTTTGGCCCGCTTGCCGTCCAGCTCATAGTAAAAAATTTGCTCCCAGGTGCCAAAATCCAGCCGCCCGCCCGTCACTGCCACCACGGTTTCCCGGCCCATGATGGTGCGCTTCAGGTGAGCGTCGGCATTGTCCTCAAAGCCGTTGTGGCTGTATTGGCTGTAGGGCTTTTCCGGGGCCAGCCTCTCCAGCCAGCGCTCATAGTCGGCGTGCAGGCCGGCCTCGTCGTCGTTGATGAACACGCTGGCGGTGATGTTCATGGCGTTGACCAGCACCAGCCCCTCCTGCACGCCGCTCTCACGCAGGGCCTGCTCCACATCGGGGGTGATGTTGACCAGTGCCCGCCTGCTGGGCAGATGAAAATGCAATTCCTTACGGTAACTTTTCATGGAAAATCCCCTTTCAGCCGGGCGGCGTGGGTGTTTTGCCGTCATGTGAGCAGCCCGCCAACCCGGCTATAACTTATGCACAAAAATTTTGCGGAAAATGGCTTTACTTTTTTTAGGGAGGGTGCTATAATCTGGGTAGTGTTTTGAATGTACGACCTGATTTCACACCTTGTTGTAAATCATGAGTTCGTTTCATGGATACGGCACTGTGTGATTTTTTTGTGCGCAGCAGGAGAAATGCTAAAAACTTTCAGGAGGTATCTTTGGATGAATAAAGGTACTGTCAAGTGGTTCAACGAGAGCAAAGGCTACGGGTTCATTTCGAACGACGAAGGTGGAGACGATGTTTTTGTACATTTCTCCAGCATCATGGTGGATGGCTTCAAGACCCTGCAAGAAGGCCAACACGTGACCTACGACGTGGAGCAGGACCCGAAGAACAGTGAAAAGCTGCGTGCAATCAACGTTCAACCTGCCTAATCTGCGTGACACGGAAAGCCGCCTTTGGGCGGCTTTCCGCTTGTCAAAAAAGTGGAACACTTTTTTGACAAGCGGAACCGGCCTTTTGGCAGAGACTTCATCTGCCTGAAGTATTGTCCTGTTATCGCCAAAAGGCGTGATTGTTAAAATGGGGGAGAGGGCCGCAGCCCCTCTCCCCCAAGCCCCCTTCCCTGCTAGGGGGCCTTCTTCGACAGTTATAAGCTGCCTTTGGGTGGTTTTTTCCTGTGAGGCTGGCCGGTGACTCTGGACGGCATAATCAGCCCGGCCACAGCAGGGCCTGCAGCTGCAAAAACTGCCCAAGATGCAGCTGCTCTGGGCGGCTGGCGGGCGAGAGCCCCAGCGAGACAAGAGCGGCCTCCACCTGCTGCTTGCACAGCCCAGGCAGCTGGGCGGCGGCGTTGGGCAGGGTTTTGCGGCGCTGGGAAAAGCCCGCCCGGATGAGGGAAAAGAGCTGCTTTTCGGCCAGAGAGCCGGGGGGCAGGGCGGTTTCGGGGCGGATATCCAGCCGGATGACCGCACTGGTGACCTTGGGCGGAGGAAAGAAGCTGCCGGGCTTTACTGTGAAGCAAAGCTGCGGCTGGGCGTAGTAATGCACCGCATAGGTCACGGCCCCGGCCTCCCGGGTGCCGGTGGCGGCGGTGAGGCGCTGGGCGGCCTCCTTCTGCACCATCACGGTCAGGCTGGAAAGGCCGGGCCGCTCCTCCAGCAGCTTCATCAGAATGGGGCTGGTGATGTTGTAGGGCAGGTTGGCGCAAAGAATGGCCGGGCCGCCGAATTCCTCCCGCAGAAGCTGGGCGACATCCAATTTTAGAATATCCCCCTGCAAAATGCGCAGGTTGTCAAACTCCGCCAGCGTTTCCTCCAGCACGGGCAGAAGGCGGCGGTCCACCTCCACCGAGAGCACCTGCCCGGCCCGCCGGGCCAGCTCCGCCGTGAGGGTGCCAATGCCGGGGCCTATTTCCAGCACCCTGCTGCCCGGCCCCACACCGGCCTCGTCGCACAGCCTGGGGCAGACGCTGGGGTTCACCAGAAAGTTTTGCCCAAAGCCTTTTTGGGGGCGTATGCCGTGCTTTTGGCAGAGGGCACGGATGGAGGAAAGGTCGGTTAAGGGATTCAAGGGCGGGCCTCCTGACTGGGGGATGGGTGAGCATTTTTGTGTTTCACGCTTGAAAACAGTATTATTATACAGGATTGCCGCCCGCTTGCAAAGGGCGCCGCCGCTTGCCACAGGCAGAAAAACAACCGCCGAAAGCCTGGCTTTCTGGCGGTTGTTTGTATTATTACTGAAGAACTAGTACGAGAACACGCCGAGGAAAAGCGCAGACAATTCCCGGTTCACCTGCATCACCTGCATCTGCATGGCCTTCACCTCAAAGCCCTGCACCTTGTTTTGGGGGGAGGGGGCTTCCTTGTGGCGCTCAAAGCCATCCTGGCGGGGGGAAACCGGGGCCAGGGCGTCGCCGGAGAGGTAGCGGTGCAAAACCTGGGCAAAGCCTGCATTTTCCTGATGATTGTAGCGCTTTGTGGCTGTTTTCTTGCTGCTGGCAGCCTGCACGGGGTTGATGCCTGTGGTCATGCGGTTCACCTCCTTTTGTTCTTGCCTATATATTCGGTAGGCTTTGCGGAAACTTTAGGCCCCGCAAAAAGATGAAAAAACCCGCACAGGAAGCCTGTGCGGGAAAATGGAGGGTGAAAGAGGGCCTATTCCTGCTCGTCGGCGGCCAGCTCGTCGGGGCCTGCCAGGTCATCGGGAATGTCGTCGTTAAAATCCTCGCTGAACAGCAGTTGCTCATATTCGTCCAGTTCTCTTTCGCGGCGCAGCACATACACATACAGTGCGCCCAGCACGCCGGCCACTGCGGCCAGGGCTACAAACAGGGCAATGAGGGTGGATTTTTTCATGGTTACGACCTCCTGATGATTGTTTTGTGGGGCATGGATGCTGGCGCCAAAGCCAGCGGCCTTGTCTTTCAGGGAGCCGGCCAGCCCCCCGGCGGTAACGGCGGCGGCAGCGGCCCCGGCCAGTGCGGAATGCCCAAAGCCGCCCATGGCTTTTTTGGCGGCGCACAGGGCGCCGCACAGCCGCTTAGATGAACCTTTTCCTTTTTTCATGGAAAGCCCTCCCTGCCAAAAAACCTGGCATTTAGTAGGATAAAGCTGATGCTGCTTAAAACCAGCTTCATTATAGCTTGTTTTCCGGCAGATTACAAGCGTTCCAGGCGGTGTTTTTCTCCCTATATCTCGACATAGAGCCCAATAAACTAAAAAAAAGAGAGGCGGCCGCTTATAGAAAGGGCAGGTAGGCCTTGAAAGCGCCGGGGATGGCATAGGCCTCCTGCAGCTCCTTGGCGCCGGCCAGCAGAAAAGCGCCGCCGGGGGCCGCCGTGGAGGCAAGGCGGCCCTGCCAGCCATACATCTGCCAGATGCGGTGGGTGAAGATATGCTTTGCCAAAGGCAGCTCCGCCTGCAAAAAGCTGCCGGGGAACCGGGCGCTCAGCTCTTTTTGTGCCTGCTCTTTTGTAAGGCGGCCCTCCAGGGTAAAGGGCTCGTAGAGGCCGGCCAGCAGGCCCTTTTGGGGGCGGCGGCGCAGCAGCACCCGGCCGTCCGGGCTGTGCAGCACCAGCACGCACAGCGGGGTTTCCGCCTTGGCCTTTTTGGCGGGCAGCACGGGCAGGCTGGCCGCGATGCCCAGGCGATTCCCTTCGCACAGGGCGGCCAGTGGGCAGCCGCCGCACTTCGGGGTGCCGGGGGTACACACCAGCGCGCCCAGCTCCATCAGGGCCTGGTTATAGTCGCCGGGCTGGGCGCTGGGCTGCTGGGCCTTCACCTCGGCGGCCAGCGCCTTTTTTGTCTTGGGCAGGCTCACGTCCTCATGGCTGCCCAAAAGGCGGCTGAACACCCGCAGCACGTTGCCGTCCACCGCCACCTGCGGCAGGCCAAAGGCGATGGACGCGATGGCCCCGGCGGTGTATTCGCCAATGCCCGGCAGGGCCAGCAGGGCCTCGTAGTCGCCCGGCAGCTCCCCGCCATGCTCCGCCACCAGAATCTGGGCGGCCTTCTGCATGTTCCGCGCACGGTTATAGTAGCCAAGCCCCTGCCAGAGCTTGTGCAGCTCGTCCTCGCTGCAGGCGGCCAGGGCGGCGGGGCTGGGCAGGCGCTGCATAAAGCGCGCGTAGTAGGGCAGGGCCGCGCTCACCCGGGTTTGCTGCAGCATAATCTCGCTCACCCAGATATGGTAGGGGCTGGGGTCCTCGCGGAAGGGCAGGATGCGGCGGTGCTGGTGGTACCAGGCCAGCAGCGGCCCGGCAATGGGCTGCATTATACGTAACCGCCCGCGGTGCGGGGGTAGGGGATGACGTCGCGGATGTTCGGGATGCCGGTGAGGTACATAATCATGCGCTCAAAGCCCAGGCCAAAGCCCGCGTGCTCCACGGTGCCAAAACGGCGTAAATCCAGGAACCAGGCATATTCCTCCAGGCTCATGCCCATCTCCTTCATGCGGGCCTCCAGCCTGTCCAGCCGCTCCTCGCGCTGGCTGCCGCCAATCAGCTCGCCCACGCCGGGCACCAGCATATCCACCGCGGCCACGGTTTTGCCGTCCTCGTTTTGGCGCATGTAAAAGCTCTTGATTTCCTTCGGGTAGTCGGTGACGAAGACCGGCTTTTGGAAAATCTTCTCGGTGAGGCAGCGCTCGTGCTCGGTTTGCAGGTCGGCCCCCCACTCGGCCTTGAACTGAAAGTCTCCGTTGTAGGGCTGCAAAAGCTCCATGGCCCTGGTGTAGCTGATGCGCTCAAAGCTGCTTTCCAGCAGGTTGCTTAGCCGGGGCAGCAGCTCTTTGTCGAAGAAGGTGCCGAAGAATTCCATCTCCTCGGGGTTGTTCTCCAGCACATACCGCACCACCGACTTCACCATCGCCTCGGCCACGTCCATGTCCCCGGCCAGGTCGGTGAAGGCCATCTCGGGCTCTATCATCCAAAACTCCGCCGCGTGGCGGGGGGTGTTGCTGTTCTCGGCGCGGAAGGTGGGGCCGAAGGTGTACACCCGGCCAAAGGCCAGGGCCATGCCCTCCGCCTCCAATTGGCCGGACACCGTGAGGTTGGTCTCCCGTTTGAAAAAATCCTGGCTGTAATCCACACAGCCGTCCTCGGCGAGGGGCGGGTTTACCGGGGGCAGGGTGGTCACGCGGAACATCTCCCCCGCGCCCTCACAGTCCGACCCGGTGATGATGGGGGTGTGGATGTAGACAAAGCCGTTGTCGTTAAAAAACTTATGGATGGCAAAGGCCACGGCGCTGCGCAGCCGGAAGGCGGCGGCAAAGGTGTTGGTGCGGGCGCGCAGGTGGGGCAGGGTGCGCAGAAATTCCGTAGAGTGCCTTTTTTTCTGCAAAGGGTATTCGGGCGGGCAGCTTCCCTCAATGGCAATCTCGGTGGCCTTTATCTCAAAGGGCTGCTTGGCCTCGGGGGTGTGCAGCAGGCTGCCGGTGATGCAAAACGAGGTGCCCGCGCCGCTCTTGGCCACCTCGGCGTAGTTTGCCACGGTGCCCTGCTCAAACACCACCTGCACGCTTTTGAAAAAACTGCCGTCATTCAGCTCTATGAACCCGATGCTTTTGGAATCCCGCACGGTGCGCGCCCAGCCCCGCACGGTAACGGTGCTGCCGCTGGCCGGCGTGTGCTTGTACAGTTCGGAAACAGTGGTTCTCTCCATCTGGCATTCTCCTCTATTGTGGGGTATATATACCTTGTATTATACGTGATTCGAACGGTTTTGCAAAGTGCCCGCCGGAAAAGCTGCCAAAAGATAAAAATTCTTCTTTGCCTGCGTGGCCTCTTGTGGTATACTATAATGTGCTGACTTGACGCGGCATGGGAGATTTTGGCGAGAGGGTGAAGGCATTTGAAAAAGCTGCTGGTGGTCTTGCTTATCATCCTGATTGTATTTCCGCTCTGCCTGGGCGGGCTGCTGTGGTTCACCTACAGCAGCACCGGGGAGAGCAGCGTGCCCATGCCGAAATTGACCGTGATGGAAACCGCACTTTCCCCCGTGGGGTATGAGTGGCACACCCCGGTGTTTGGCGGAATGCTGTACAAGGATTTTTATCGGGCGCCCCCGGCCGAGCTGCAAGACCTGGGCGAGCTGGCAGAGCCCAATATCAGCGCCGAGATACCGCCCGGTTTTTCCAGTGTGGCCACCCTTTCTAAGGATGGGGCGGATGTGTGGAGCGGGCAGGCGGAGAAGCTCTCGGAGTATGCATTTTTGAACAGCGGCCTGTATGAGCTGCGGGTGGACAGCCGCCGCGAGATGGAAAACGGCAAGGGCTACGGCACCTTGCAGTACCGCGCCTCGTTTGCCGCGCAGGTGGATGTGCGGCTGGAGCAGGGGGCGGACGCTTTGGCCCAGGGGGATGTGCTGGCCGTGCGCCTGTATAACCTGCCCGAGGGGGCGGCCCCCACAGCCACCACAAACATGGAGGTATCGTCGGTACAATTTGTGGCCGGCGGCCCCGGCCAGATGACCGCCTTTGTGGCCGCCGCGCACGATACCGCGCCCGGGGTTTACAGCCTGCAGGTGGGGCTGGACGGACGGAGCTGGGACCTACCCTTCAACGTGGTGGAGACAGACTTCCCCACCCAGGAGCTGACGGTGGACAACACCGACACCCAGATAACCGAGGCCAACAGCCCCGCCGCCTACCAGCAGTACAACGAGACCATTCCCCCGCTGTTTGAGCAGGCGGACAACACCGTGTACTGGGAGGGGAAGTTCCTTTGGCCGGTGGAGGGGGAGCTGAACACCGAATATGGGCTGTTCCGCTACACAAACGGCTCTCAAACCGCCGTTCGCCACCCGGCCATAGATATTGGCGCGCCCCGGGGAACGCCGGTGGTGGCCCCGGCCGCCGGGCGTGTGATTTTTGCCGCGGAGCTGCTGAACACAGGCAACACCCTGGTGATAGAGCACGGGGATGGGCTGAAAAGCCTGTTCTACCATATGGACAGCCTGGATGTGGCCGAGGGGGATATGGTGGCGCGCGGCCAGCCGGTGGGCAGCGTGGGCAGCACGGGCTACTCCACCGGGCCACACCTGCACTACGAGGTGCGGCTGTTTGAAAACAGTGTGAACCCCATGCGGCTGTTCGACGGAACCAGCGGGCTGTACGCCTTTGCAGACAGGGAGGCCGAAAGCTGGGAGGCCCCCGGCGGGGAAGCGGCCACCCAGAATGCAGGCGCAGAGAGCGCCGGCGCTTAGCCGCCGCGGTGGAAAGCGGTGGCTTTGCCAAGGAGTAGCACCCAGAGGGAAGACTTATTTGTGCAGAGAGGACGGGCCGGCGGGGGAACACCGGCCCATAGAAGGCGGGCAGCGGCCCGCCGCGGAAAGGAGAACGACAGAATGCTAGTAAAACAGGTGAAGCTCAAGGAGCTGGAGGACATTAAGGCTTTTGTTACAGCCACCACCCTGGCCCCCTTTGATGTAGACCTTCGGTCTGACCGTTTTGTGGTGGATGCCAAAAGTATTTTGGGCATTTTCAGTTTGAACCTGGCCCATCCCATCACCATGAATATCCACAGCGTAGAAAACGAAGATACCCAGAAGTATCTGGCCAGCATTGAGGCCTATCTGGTGTAA
>CAYRFC010000002.1:26907-55229 GCA_964423365.1 uncultured Oscillospiraceae bacterium | reverse complement strand
TTTTACAAAACCACTACCAAAGCCGGATGCCCACCCGCATTGTCTCTGCAGAGCCCGCCCGAACAAAGGCTGTTTCCGCCTCCTCCATGGGGTACATCTGTGAGATAAAGGGCTCCACCTCAATCAGCGCATAGCCCAGCAGCTTGCTGGCCGTGTAAAAGCCGTGGCTTGTGGGGGAATAGGCGCCGGTAAGTATCTTTTCGCTATAGTGGATGTGGTTTGGGCTGAGGGGCACCTCTGTGTCGGGGTGGAAGGAGGAATAGCACACCAGGCGCCCGGTTTTTCCCAGTGCCTCCATATACTGCGGCACCAGAGACACCAGCGGCGCCGTGATGAACACTACGCTAGCGCCCCGGCCGCCGGTTAGCGTGCGGATTGTCTCCGCCGGGTTCCCCAGCAGGGGGTCCATGGCCTCCTTGGCCCCCATTTGCAGGGCCAGCCTTCGCCTGCCTTCGTCCGGCTCCATCATCAGCACCCGTGCGCCGCGCTTTTGGGCCAGCACGCTGTGCAGCTGCCCCATGATGCCGCCGCCCACCACCACCACGTCGTCGCCCATCTGCACCATGGCTTGGTCCAGGCTGCGCAGGCAGCAGGCCACCGGCTCGGCAAAGGCGGCCGCGGCAAAGTTCCCCGCAAAGCCCGGCAGGGGAAATAGCCGCTGCGGGGGCAGGCTGATGTACTGGGCCATGCCTCCAGAACCTGGAATCCCATCGTAAAAACGCTTTTTCGCCTTGCCCACGCACAGGTTGTCCAGCCCCTGGTAGCAGTACTCACAGTGCCCGCAGCTGTCCAGCGTTTTCACCACCACCGGGTCTCCCACCTGGAAGGAGCACACCGTGCCCTCGGGCACCTCGGCCACCACACCGGCGGCCTCGTGCCCCGGCACAAAGGGCAGCTGCATGCCCGCGCCTGTTTTAAAAATACGCTGCTCCCATGTGCAAATAAGGCAGGCCTCCAGGCGCACCAGTACCTCGCCCGGCTGCGGAACCGGGGTGCTCAGCTCGCGTATTTCTATTGTCTCGTTCTCTGTCACAACAAGGGCCTTCATCGTTTTTTCTATCACACAGCGCCCTCCCTATAGTTTGATATCCGCGGCCTTTTTCCCGTGATGCACCAGGTCGCACAGGGCCCTTGTCACGGCCTCGGGGTCTTTGTGGTTCCACACATTGCGGCCAATGGCCACGCCTTTGGCCCCAACGCCAATGGCCTGCTCAATGCAGTGGAACAGAGCGGGCAGCTCGCTGGTGGCCTCGCCCCCCAGAATCACCACCGGCTGGTACGAGGCGGCGATGACCTGCCGGTACTCCTCGGCTGTGCCCGCAAACATGGTTTTGATGATGCTGGCCCCGTATTCGCAGCCAGACCGCGCCGCCAGGCGGATGCGCTCCGGGGTTTTGGGGGGCTCGGGGGAAAAGCCGCCCGGCAGCATTTCCGCCATCACCGGCACCCCCCAGGCCTTGCCCTGGCGCACCAGCTCCGCCACATTTTTCATGCACTCCTGCTCATCCGGCGTGCCGGGAAAGCCGTTCACCACCACGGCGTCTGCGCCCAGGCGCAGCGCGTCCTCCACCGAGAAAAGCAGCTTGGGGCAGCCGGTGCCGCCCTGGTTGGTCAAGGCGGAATAGCCGCCGTCACACCGCACAATCAGCCCCACATCCTCCAGGCAATGGCCAAACTCCTGCGCAATGCCATACGACACCAGCACCGCGTCTGCGCCGCCCTTCACAATGGCGCGCAGCAATGCCTCGGTGTTGTCCAAGGCGGGGTTCACATTCATTCCCATGCCGTGGTCCATGGCCACAATCACGGTTTTGCCGTCCTGTTTAAAAATTCGTTTCAGTCGTTTCATCGGGCTTCCTCCCTCTATTTCTGTTCATTGCTCCCGTTCGTCTGTAGCGCCAAATACCTTCACCCGCTCCAGCTGGAACTGGAAGGCCACCTCCTGGCCCTCGGCCAGGTCTTCAAAGTCGCTGCAGCGGCAGCAGAAGCTCTGTTCTCCGTAGCTCAGATAGGCCAGCGCGTGGTCGCCCAGCGGCTCCACCTGGTTTATTTTGCCCACCAGGGCCGTCTCTGCCCCCCGGGGCAGCAGGCTGATATCCTCTGGCCGCACCCCCAGCAGGCAGGGGCCGTCGGGCTGGGGCTCTGCGGGCGGGAAGTGGTGGCTGCCCAGCCAAACCTCCCCGGCCTTTGCCTGCGCCTGGAAGAAATTCATGGCCGGGGTGCCCAGGAAGCCCGCCACAAACTGGTTGGCCGGGTGGCGGTAAAGCTCCATGGGGCTGCCCAGCTGCTGCAGGGCGCCCGCCTGCAAAATGGCAATTTTGTCCCCCATGGACATGGCCTCCTCCTGGTCGTGCGTCACAAAAACCGCCGTGATGCCCATGCTTTGCTGAATGCGGCGAATCTGCCGCCGGGTTTCCACCCGCAACTTGGCGTCCAGGTTGGAAAGGGGCTCGTCCAAAAGCAGCACCTTGGGCTCCATCACCAGGGCGCGGGCCAGGGCCACACGCTGCTGCTGCCCGCCAGACATCTGGCTGATGGCCCGCTTTTCCATGCCGGTCAGCCCCACAACATCCAGCATTTCCGTTACCTTCTGCTGGATGGCGGCACTGGGCATTTTTTTTATTTTCAGCCCAAAGGCGATATTTTCAAACACATTCAAATGGGGGAACAGGGCATAGTTTTGGAACACCAGCGAGGTGGGGCGTTTGTCGGGGGGGAGCTGGGTCATATCCTGCCCCCCCATCAGCACCTGGCCGCTGTCTGGCTCCAAAAAGCCAGACAGAATTCGCAGCAAAGTGGTTTTTCCGCACCCCGAGGGCCCCAGCAGGCACAGCATTTCCCCTTCGCTGATGGTGATGTTTACCTTGTCTACGGCTTTCACCGTGCCAAAGCTCTTACACAGGTCGCGTATCTCCAGTTGCGCCATATTACCATCCCTCGTCAAATCTTGAATTTATGCAGGCCCAATACCTTGTCAATCACCAAAAGAATGACAACCGCAAGCAGCACCAAAATGCTGGAAATAGCCGTGATGGTGGGCTCCAGCCCATATTCCAGCTGGCTGAAGATGCGCACCGGCAGGGTGACGCTTTTGCCGCCCACCAGGAACACGCTTACGGTGGTTTCGTCTAAAGAGGTGATGAAGCTGAACAGCCCGGCCACGATGATGCTGGGGCGGATGATGGGGAAGGTGACCTTCCAGAAGGTCTGCCAGGGGGAGGCACCCAAATCCCGCGAGGCCTCCTCCAAAGAGCCCTCGAAGCCCACCATGCCCGAAAGCACGGTGCGGATGACATAGGTGCTGCAGATGACGATGTGGGCCGCCATGAGAGCCTGGAAGGAGGCCGACCAGCCAATCAGTGCCGCAAAACGCACCGCCGCAAGGCCGAAGATGACCCCGGGCACCATGAGGGGGGAAAGGAAAATGGTGCGCAGCAGGTTTGTAAATTTGAAGCGGAAGCGGGTGAGCGCCACGGCCACCATGGTGCCAGACACCAGGGCGATGCCCACCGAGATAAGGGCCAGCCGCAGGCTGACAAGAAAGCTACCCAGATATTCGGTTTTGTTCAGCAGCCCCAGGTACCACTTCACAGAGAAGCCCTTGGGCGGGAAGTACACCAGGTTGGCGCTGGTGAAGGAGCTGATGATGACGATGGGCAGGGGGCTGATGATGAAAAGAATGCCCCCCACCACCAGTATTTTCACCAGCACGCCGCCCAGCTTTTCAAAGACAAGCGGCCCGTATTTGGCCAGGGCCGCCCCGGGGGCCACGCTTTTGGCCTTGAGCACCACAAACACATATTTATCGTAAAAAAAGTTCCCTATTTTCTGCTTGAACAGATGCCAGCGGGAGCCATAGTTTGCGTTGCGGTAGATACCCGTGCGGTCGTTCATCCGCTCTATGCGGGAGGTCATTTTGTTGTATATGGTTACGATGGTGAGGCTTACCAGCAGCAGCACGATAGCCACCGCCGCAGCGAAGGGCCAGTCCAGCAGCTGCATGCTTTGCTGGTAAACGTACATCGACATGGTCATGATGGTGCCGCCCCCCATGAGCTTTGGGGTGACATAGGAGCTGAAGCTGAGCAGAAAAACAAACAGGGTGCCCGCCACAATACCCGGTGTGCTTAGGGGCAAAATAACCTTGTGGAACGCCTGCCATTTGGTGCAGCCCATGTCCCGGGCTGCCTCCTGCAGGTTAAAATTGGTGTTTTCCAGCACCGCTTTTATAGAGAGAATCATGTAGGGCGTGAACACCTGCACCAGCCCCAGCACAATGCCCATTTCAGTGCCCAGGAATTTCACACCCGTGAAGCCCAGGGTTTTCAGTGTGGAATTCACAACGCCGCTGTTGCCAAAAATAATCATCAGCCCCAGGGTGCGCGCCACCACGTTGGTCACAAGCGGGGTCAGTATCAAAGCCAGCATCAGGCTTTTTTTACGGCTGGAGCCTTTGGTCATGGAATAGGCAATCGGGTAGCCAATCAGCAGCGAAAACAGGGCCGCCAAAAAGGCGATGCGAAGGGTGCGCCACAGCACCATGCGGCTGTATTCATCGGTGAATTTTGCAAAATTGGCCAGGCTGGGGCTTGAATAGTCTATGAGGCCGCTGCCCGGCATCCCTTGAAAGATACACAGCACAAACAGATAGGCGAGAGGCAGGAAGAAAAACACGGCAAGAATGGCTACCCCCGGGGTGAGCAAGAGGTACTTGGATGTTTTTCTGCGGAGCCTCTGGATATTTTTCGGCATTCTGACGAACCTCCTCAGAAAGGGTTCCTGCGAAACCGCAACATGTGGGGCTGCGCCGTGCTGTTACGGAAAAAGAGGACCACTGGGCCATAACTTTTTGGCTGTGCTGGGCGGCGCCCAGCACAGCCGTGCTTTTACCGGGCCTGTCACTCAAGAATTTTGGTGTTCCATTCCTCTGTCCAGTCGGCCTCCTGGGCGGTAATCGCCTCGTTGTCCAGGGCAATCAGCGCCTTCACATCCTCCTCGCCATACACCACCATATCGGCCAGTTCGGCCGGCAGCTCAATCTCGGCGTTGGTGGGGCCGTAATACAGCCGCTGGGCATAGGCCTCCTGGCAGGCCTGGGCCAGGTGGTAGTTGATGAAGATTTTGGCGAGGTCTGCATTCTGGGTGTTTTTGGGAATCACCGCGCAGTTCATGCCCAGCACAGCCCCCTCCTTGGGCCGCGCATAACCCACGGGAATACCCTCGGCGGCAGCCGAGTACACATAGCCGCTCATCTGGGGGGCCAGAATTGCGTCGCCGTCCAGAAAGGCCTGGTTAATCTCGGGAATGCCCGCACTTACCAGGGGGAAGGGCTTCATAGCCGCAATGGCTTCAAAGCCCAGGGCCGAATCGGTGGCCTCGCTTCCGCCCTTCACCCGGGTCATCATCACAATAAAGGCCGTGCCCTGGGTGCTGGGGAACGAGTAGGGCAGGATTTTTCCCGCGTTGGCCGGGTCTGTGAACACCTCCCAGCTATCCGGCGGGGTGGGGAAGGCCTCGGTGGAGTACATGATGCCCGTCTCGGTAAGCGCCACGCCGTAGCCATTGCCGCATTTGGCAATGTCATACAGCTTGTCATAGTTGGTCACCATGGCGGGGTCCGGCTCCAGAATCATACCGTCGCGGCTGCCCTGCTCGGTCTGGGCCTTGTTCAGGTACATCACATCCATGGAGGGGTTGGCTTCCTCGGCATACAGCTTGCTGTAGCGGTCGCCAGCGCCGCCCAAAATCAGCTCCACCTTGGCGCCGGTCTCCTCCTCAAAGGGCTTTATCACATGCTCGCGCACCAGCTCCTCCTGCTCTGCGCCCCAAATGCCCACCACCAGGGTGCGGCCTTCACCAATTTTTGCCTCGGGGGTTGCCGCAGAAGCGCTGGAAGCTGCCGGCTGGCTGCTGCTGGCCACTGCGGGCGCACTGGAAGAGCTGCCCGCCGACGAACACGCCGAGAACAGCAGCATCCCCACTGCTGCAAGTGCCAAACCTTTTTTCATCCACTTCATTTTACATCCTCCTTATTCATCTAAAGCTATGTAAAGCCCTGCTCGAATTAGAGGGCATACATACGGGAGAAAATCTCCTGCAAGGCGGGGTAGAGCCTGGTATACGCTTCATACAGCCCCAGGTAGAAGCCGGCACGCTCCCCGCTGGGCAGAAACACCTTTTCGATGCTGACGAAGCTGTCCAGCTCCTCTTTCTGCAGATGGCCGCCCCCCAGCGCGCCCACCAGCGCCGCGCCAAGGGCGCTGGCGTCGGCCTCCGAAAGCTTTTTATAGGGCAGCCCGCAGATATCCGCCTTGATTTGCAGCCAGGCCTCGTTCCTGTTGCCGCCGCCCACTGCATGCACGCAGGAAACGGGGCGTCCTGCCGCTTCATTCTCGTTCATTTCTTCTAGGTTCTGCCGCAGAGCAAAGCCCACACCCTGCAAGAGTGCCTGCAGCATTTGCCCTCTTGTGGTTTCTTCGCTCAGCCCAGCATAAACGCCCCGGGCCTTTTCATCCCACACGGGGGAACGCTCTCCGTTCAGGTAGGGCAAAAACAGGAGCTTTTGGGGAAGGCCCGGGTCCACCGCTTTCAGAAGGGCTTCCATTTCGTTGCCGCCCACCTGCTCGCTGAACCACTTGAAGGCCGCGCCTGTGGAGGAGAGCATCCTCACCTGCAGGCCGTAGCCGGGCAGCACATGGCGGCTTGCCTGCACCCCGGGCAGCACCGCCCGGGTGAGGCAGGTGGAGGTGCCGGTTCCATCCACCACCACCTCCGGCCCAAAGCCGCCTGCGCCCACCGCCTCACAAAAGCAATCGATTCCCCCCATCACCACCCGTGTGCCAGGCGGCAGGCCGCAGGCCTGGGCAAACGGCGTTTCCGCAAGGCCCGCCACCTCCCAGGGCTGCACCACGGGCGGCAGCGCGGCGGCCGGCACAAAGGCGTTCTCCCAGCTGTCCTGCTCGGGCTGATAAAAAGCGATGGCGGAGGCCGTGGAGCCATCCACGCAGAAGCGGCCGGTAAGCAGGTAAATGAGATAATCCTTTGGGTAGAGGGCATAGTGCTGGCCCTCGAACAGCGCGGGCTGGCGGCGGAAATACCACAGCAGCTTGGCCTCGTAGGAGGTGCCGTCCTTGGCGAAGCCGGGGAGCTGCTGTGCCAGAAGACCCGCCTCCTCCATGGCGCGGTGGTCCTGCCAGGTAACAATGGGCGTGGCGGCCTCTCCCCGGCGGTTCACAAACACAATGCTGGGGCCATGGCCGCACAGGCCCACCGTGCGAATTTCATGCGCCCGGCCGCCAAGCTGCCGCACTATTTGCAGGATGGCCGTTTTCACGGTTTCCGCCACGGAGGCTGCGGCCTGCTCTGCGCCGCTGGCATCGGCGGGGTAGGCGGCCTGTGCGCTCAGCCGGGTGCCCTCGCCCACCAGCAGGGCCTTCACACTGCCGGTTCCAATATCCAGTCCCAGGTACATCCCGTTTCGCTCCTCTCCTGTGTTATTTTACGAAGATGGGCGAGGCCCATGCGGCGTCCCCATTGTCGTCCATCACCTTCACCCACCAGGCGGCCTCCCCGCATGGGGGCTGCACCGGAAACGTCCTTTCCACCTGGCAAAGCCCGGCCCATTCCTCTTTTTTCACCGGGGCATTCGCCATCTGAAACTCCACAAAGCAATGCTCTTTCAGCTGGCAGCGCACCGTAGCCTGGCGGATATCCCGAAGCCGCGCCCCGCAGCTTCCCTGGGGGGAGGTAAACCGGAACACCGCATCGTCCTCGGCCTCTATATCCAGCAGCATGCCGTCAAAATCGCCGGAGGTGGAGGAGAGGAAGCTCACGTTCTGCGAGGTTTTTCGGCAGATGCCCTGGTCTGCGCGGTCTATGGCGTAGTTCTGCGCCTGGCGAATTCGTCCCTTTTCCAGCTGCAAATTCCCGCTCCAAACCGTCGATTTGTGCTTTCCGCCGGGCACCACCCCGCACCAGCGCACACGGATGCGGTTATCAGCGGGGGGCTGCAGCACCAGCTCCTGCACCAGCTCGTCCCAGTTGTACAGGTATATCCTGTCCAGCGGGGCGGAGGAGCAGGCCCGCACCACCAGTTCTGCGGGGCCCGTCAGTTCGGTTTCATCCCCCATCATGGCGCTCTGCAGGGCGGTGTGCAAAAATATGCGGTTCCAGGTGCTGGCGTAGCAATGGCGTGCTTGCAAAGCCTCCCAAATGGGCTGTCGCCCCAGGCTGTCGGCCCATATTCCATAGTAGCCGGAGGCCACATCAAAGCCGCCCGAGGGGGTTTTCCCGCTGCTGGGCAAAAACAGGCCCAGGCGGCCAGAGTGGTCGTCGCTTGAGGCGACAAAGCCCACCCTCAGCCTGCGGCGCATGGCCTCCAGGGCAAACCAGTCGAACACGCCGTGGTGAGAGTGCAGCTCCACGGCGGGGCAGAAGCGTTCGTCCAGATAGGCCAGGTTGCCGCAGCGCCCCCCCACATGGGGCACCGAAAGCACATCCTCCCGGCCGGAAAACCGCTCCCACAGCCCGGAAACCGGCGTGGTGATGAGGCTTGCATCTGCATTTGGCGCAGAGACCCAGTTGCTGCTTGGGTAAAAGGCCTCGCTGTCGTCCTTAAAAAAAACATTGTAGTCGCCGCCCTGCGGTGTGGCGCCGGACCATTCGTAGCCCAAATAGGCGATGAAGCGGCCCTCCTCGTGATACTGCCGTGTTTTCTCCCGCACCTTCGCCCAGGTGGCATCGGTGATTTCAAAATCATTTCCCTGCCAGCTCACCACATCCACGGCGGCCTTGTCACGCGCAAATGTGAAGTATTCATCCAGGGTGCCGGTGCCCAGGGTGTCGGCATTTTGGCCGTGCAAATCTCCCCAGTACAGCCGTTTTCCCTCTTTGCTGCACAGGCAGGGATTGCTCACGGCGGTCAGGTTTTCTTCTTCGCAGCGCACCTCTACATGCAGGAAGCCCTCGGCGCTTGCCTGGCAGCCCTCCAGCCGCATAACGCCGGTCTCTGTATCAAACAGCACCGTTTGGGGCAGCCGGCAATGCTGGGCCAGCGCCCCCAGCACCCGTAGCTGGAGGGGGGCCTTCAGGCGTTCGGTCGGGTTTCCGCATTCGTCCAGGCAGCGCAGGGTCAGGGCGAAATCCTCCCCGGGGCGCACCACCCCGGGCAGCACCGCCTGTATCTGGTGGGGGTAGCCCGGCACCACGTCCAAAAGCAGTGGTTGCTCCACCATGCGAAAACGGCCCGAGCCCGTCACATCTACATACAGGCGAAACTCGTGGTTTCTTTCCACATGAGACTGGGCCCTCGCGCCCGGCCCCCCCTGGGAGCGGTCTCCCCAGGTGATGGTGAGGGTGTCCCCCTCTTTCAGAGAGCCCCGCACCACCCGTATGAGGAGGCTGTTGGTAAACGGCCGCAAAAACCGTTCATAGCTTAGTGAAAACGAGGCGCCGGAGCTGCTGCACACCGTGGTGTAGGCATAGCCCGTGGGCGTGTCAAACTGTGGGATATCCCAGTCGCTCACCATTCTCCAGGCAAGGCGTATGGCGCCGGAATCCTCTATTCCATACCTACCTACCGTGTATGTAAAGACCCAAGAGGAAAGACTTCCCGCTATAACCGGCTGGGCCGGAGACAGCGCCACCGCCCCAAGCTCTGCATTTTTATTCTCCACCCAAACTCCCCCTAAGCATTTTCCCTGTCTTCACTCTCCGCCATCACCACCTGAATCTCATGGGCGGCAAAGAATTCCACATATTTTTCACTGGGCTGCATGTCTGTTATCACCAAATCAAACATCTCCAGCCCGCAGGCGTGAAAGGCGCGGTTTTGGTCAAATTTGGAGCCGTCCGCCAGCAAAATTCTGGTTTCGGCCCTCTCCAGCATCGTCCGCTTCAGGTGGGCATTCCCCTCGGTAAACTCGGTAACGCCGCTCTCCAAAGACACGCCGCCCGCACTTACAAACGCATAGTTTGCATTCATTTTTCTAAAGAAGCCCTCTGCCGTTGGCCCCTCCAAATTGTAGTATTCCTCCCGGTCCAGCTCTCCGCCGGTCAGCATCACGCGGGCCTCTTTCCTTTTTGCCATTGTGGCTGTTTTTATGGAGGCCGTGGCAATGATGATGGGCTTTTTGGCCAGAATGCGGGAGAGCTCACAAATGGTGGTGCCGGCATCCAGAAAAACGGTGCTGCCATCTGTCACCATCTCGGCCGCCAGCCGCGCCATGTTTTTCTTCGCTGCGGTTATGTTCATCACCCGTATTTTTACGGCCTGCTCCAGGTTTAGCCCGTTGGTTAAGCTCACCTCGCCAAAAGAGCGCCGCACCATGCCCTCCTGCGCCATTCTTTCCAAATCCCGCCGCACGGTCATTTCGCTCACCTGCAAAGAGTCCGACAGCTCCCGCACAGTCAGAATGGGGTCACTTTTCAGCAATTCGAGAATCTGTGCCCTGCGTTTCTCAAACATGGTGTATTTTCCTCCATTCCCCTTACAGCCAGGTGGTATGTGGGGCAGGTTGGGGGTGTTTTTTAAAAGGAACACGTGAAAAGAATTAGATTCACATGTGAACTTTCTACTTTGTTAAATTCACATTGTAGAACAGCATTTCTTTGTCTAAGAGTACCATTTGAGGGGGTTTTTGTCAACGAATTTTGTACAGTGTTTATGGATATGAGGGGGCAGTGCGGCTGCCTCCCCCAAACTTGTTCACCTAAAAACAAAGGCCGCTTGCTGCGGGGCTTTTGGGCACCCTTTTTACAGAGGTGCAAACCCAGCCTCCGGGGCTTTCCCGGTTCATATACCTCTGTTCTGCACAAATTTTCTCTGTATAGTTTGTCTATTCTCCCCATGGAAACGCCAGGGATATCCCACGGGGGCTGGGCCGGCCGGCAAGGCTGGGGGCGGGCTTTGGCTGCGCCATCAAGCGGCTTTTGGCAAAAGACCGTGTGGCGGTGTTTTTGGGCAGAGAGGAAAGGGGTGCAAAAAAAGCGCGGCCCTGGCCGAAGCTGGCTTCGGTGTACAGGGCAGCGCCTTGCCTTGCGGCAGATAGCCGTTATTCCAGCACGAAGTAGAGCATAAAGCAGAGCGCCAGCATATCGGCGCTGCCGCCGGGGCTGATGTTCTGCCGCACAAACAGCGTGTTCCACTCCTCGGCTTTTTGCAGCATCTGCGGCATGCTGGGCCGGGTTTTCAAGAAATCCAGGGCCATGCCCTGCACCTGCCGCAGCCGGCCTATCCCCGCGCGGTAGGCAATATTGGTATCCTCCATATGGGCTAGCATAGAAAGCAAAGCGGCCACCCCTGCGTCATTCAGGGTGAAGCCGCGTTTCATCCTCTGCCGGAATGCCGGGTATCCATACCGCAGAAGGCAGGGGAAGCCGGCGGCGGCTTCGGCAAAAGCGCCGGGCAGCCCAAAGGCCCGGCGGCTTATCTGCCCGTGGCTGGCGGGCCTTTCTGCCGGCCGGGGCTGCTGCCCGCTGCACATGCGGGCACAGGTGCGCAAAAGGGAAGAGAGAGAAACACACTGCCCCCCGGCGTGCAGGTGGCCAAGGGCGGCGCAAACCAGCCCCAAAGAAAACACCAGCCCCTTGTGGGTGTTTACCCCACCGGTGGCGGCCAGCATGGCGGCCTCCCCGGCTATTCCGGCAGGGCGAAGAAGCGCCAGCAGGTTTTCGGGCTGGCCCCGGTACAGCATGGCCATTTGGGCAACGGTGGCGAAATAGGGCCCCAGAGCCATGGCGCTGTTTACAAAGGTGCGAAGGTCCATGTCGCTGTGGGCGCCGGGGTTCTCCCTGTCCACCAGGCCGGGCTTGGGTGTGGTGGCAACCTCGCACAGCAGGGCGCGCACGGCCAGCCGGGAGATGGCGTCCGGAGAGCTTTTGCCGGCCGATACAGCCGCGGCCCTTTGTGCAGTGTCTGCCATGCCTTTCTCCCCCTTCCTGTGCGGTATGCCCTTATTATAAGGAATTGCCAGAGAGGGAGGACGTGCATTGTAAAAATATCATAATGAAAAACGGCCAATAGTCCCTTTTGCCAAAGGAAACAGCCTCTTTTTGTATGGTATTACCCTTTCAACAGGGGGAGAAGGGGCGCTGTGGGGCAGGCAATAGCGCCAAAAGCAGAGAGAGAACTTTGCAGTTGTGAGTTTTACACAAAGCTGCGCCTCGGGCAGCGTTCAAAGACTATACTATAACCAGACCACTTGCAGAAAAGGAGGAAGGCCCCTTGGTAGAGGTGCAGATACGGAAAAATGCCTATTATGATTCGGTCAGCCTAATGCTGATTTCGAAAGAGGTGAAGAAGCTGCCGGGTGTGGAGGAAGCCCTGGTGGGGATGGGCACCGAGCTGAACAAGGAAATCAGCCGGAATATAGGGCTGGATACCGGGGAGCTGGAGGCACTGACCGCCAACGACTTCTTTTTTGCGGTGCGCGGGGAAACACAGGCGGCTCTGGCAGAGGCGGTGGCCAAGGTGGAGGCGCTGCTGAACGCCAAAAAGCAGACGGACGCCGCGGCGTATTGCCCCCCCACGCTGGATTCCGCCCTCAAAATGGAGCCGGGGCTCAACCTGGCGGTGATATCGGTGCCGGGGCAGCACGCGGCCGGCCTGGCACGGCAATGCCTGGAAAAGAACATCCATGTGATGATGTTTTCCGACAATGTGAGTATTGCGGATGAAAAAAAACTGAAAGAGTTGGCGGCGGAAAAGGGCCTTCTGATGATGGGGCCGGACTGCGGCACCGCCATCATCAACCACACACCGCTGGCCTTTGCCAATGTGGTGGCAGGCGGGGACATCGGCATAGTGGCCGCCTCCGGCACAGGGGCGCAGGAGGTGTCCACCCAAATTGACCACCATGGCGGCGGCATCTCCCAGCTTCTGGCCACCGGCGGGCGGGACCTGAAAGAGGAAATTGGCGGGCTGATGTTCCACATGACGCTGGATGCACTGATAGCCGACCCCGCCACCAAGGTGCTGGTGCTCATCTCAAAGCCCCCCGCCAAAGCGGTGCAGACGAAGATTTTACAGCGGGCCAAGCAGGGCGGAAAGCCCACCGTGGTGTGCTTTATCGGGGGCGACCCCGGGGAGGCGGAGGCCTATGGCCTGGTGGGGGCGGCCTCGCTGGAGGATGCCGCCCGCAAGGCCGTGGCGCTTTCCCAAGGGGAGGCGGTTCCCCCTTGGGCCGGGCTGGCCATGCCGCAGGCGGAACGGCAAGGGCTTCTGGCGGCGGAAGCTGGCGGTTATTCGCCGGGCCAGCGGTACCTGCGGGGGCTGTATACCGGCGGCACCCTTTGCGACGAGGCCATGAAGCTGCTGGCCCCGCAGCTGGGGGCCATCCACTCCAACGTGCCGCTGCGGCCAGAGGACGCCCTGGCGGACCCAAAGCAGAGCCAAGCGCACAGCTGCCTGGATTTTGGGGACGACGCCTTCACGCTGGGGCGGCCCCACCCCATGATTGACCCCTCTCTGCGGGAGGAACGACTGCTGCAAGAAGCGGCCGACCCGGAGGTGGCGGTGATTCTGCTGGACTGTGTGCTGGGCTATGGCTCGCACAAAGACCCGGCGGGCAGCCTGGCAGAGGCGGTGGCAGCGGCAAGGGAAATGGCACGGGAGGCCGGGCGCAGGCTCTCCTGCGTGGTGTCGGTTTGCGGCACCGAGGCAGACCCGCAGGGCCTCTCTGCCTCACAGCAGGCGCTGCGGCAGGCGGGGGCCCTGGTGCTGCCCAGCAACGCACAGGCGGCATTGCTGGCGGGCCTGCTGCTGGCAGAGGCCGAACAGAGGAGGAGGGACGCATGAGCCAGATAAACAGTCTGTTTGCCACCGGGCTCAAGGTGGTGAACATCGGCGTGAAGTCATTTTACGAGGACCTAAAGCAGCAGAAGTGCCAGGCGGTGCATGTGGACTGGCGGCCTGTGGCGGGCGGCAACAAAAGGCTGGCCGACGCGCTGGCGCTGCTAAAATAGAAGGAGGAAGGCAAGATGAGCCTAGGCGAGAAAATTGAGGCGGCGAACCAAGAGGCCTTGCAGCGCATTTTGGCCGCCGCCCCAGCCCTGGTGGGCATGGGCACGGCGCGGGAAAACATCCCGGGTATGACGGAGAAGACCATTCTGCACGCGGGGCCGCCCGTCTCCTGGGCGCGCATGTGCCCGCCACAGCGGGGCGCGGTGATTGGCGGGCTGCTGTACGAGGGGCTGGCAAAAACGTCGGAGGAGGCCGAGGCGCTGGCGGCCAGCGGGGAGATTCAGTTCGATTCCTGCCACCACCACGAGGCGGTGGGTCCCATGGCGGGCATCATCACACCGTCTATGCCGGTGTGGATCGTGCAGAATAAAACGTATGGGAACCATGCCTATTGCACCCTGAACGAGGGCCTGGGCAAGGTGCTGCGCTTTGGGGCCTACCAGCCCGAGGTGATGGAGCGGCTGCACTGGATGCAGGATGAGCTGTACCCCGTGCTGAAAGCCGCGCTGGCCATTTTGGGTGAGGTGGACCTGAAACCGCTGATTGCCCAGGTGCTGCAAATGGGCGACGAGGGCCACAACCGCAACAAGGCGGGCACCTCGCTGCTCATCCGCGCCTTTGCGCCCGCCATTCTGCAAACCCCCTTTGCGCAGTCGCAGAAGCTGCGTGTGCTGCAATTTCTGGATTCCAACGACCACACCTTCTTAAACCTCACCATGCCGGCCTGCAAATGCACCATGGACCCTCTGGCGGGCATTCCCTACAGCACGGTGGTGTACACAATGGCCCGCAACGGCACCGATTTCGGCATTCGGGTGGCGGGGCTGGAGGGCCGCTGGTTCACCGCCCCGGCGGAGGTGATAGACGGGCTGTATTTCCCCGGCTTCTCCATGGAGGATGCAAACCCCGATGTGGGGGATTCCTGCATCACCGAGACAACCGGCATTGGGGGCTTTTGCATGGCGGCGGCCCCCGCCATTGTGCAGTTTGTGGGGGGCAGTGCGTCCGACGCGCTGCAATACTCCACCCAGATGTATGAGATTGCCGTGGGCGAGAGCGACAGCTACAAAATCCCCGTGCTGAACTTCCGCGGCAGCGCCACCGGCATCGACATTCGCAAGGTGGTGGAAACCGGCATTCTGCCGGTCATCAACACTGGCATCGCGGCCAAAAAAGCGGGGGTGGGGCAGGTGGGGGCCGGCATTGTGCGCCCCCCGGCAAAATGCTTTGAGGACGCACTGACCGCCTTTGTGGAGCAGTACGCCGCACAATAGAAGCACAGGCAAAAAGCAAACCAAATGCAGATAAAAGGAGAAAACGAACATGGCAAACTGGAATGACATCAAAATGTATGACCTCACCATCCCCTGCGGAATCCTCACCCCGCCCTGGCCCACCTACGAGCCCCTGCAGGTGAAATTCTTCAAGCGCCTCTCCCCCAACGGGGCCAACGGGCAGCTCATCACCACCTCGAACCACGTGGGCACCCACCTGGACGGGCCCCTGCATTTCGATACCGCCGGCCGCGACATCGCCTCCCTGCCGCTGGATAAGCTCTGCTCGCCCGGTGTGGTGGTGGATATCTCCGATATGGGGGAGGATTTTGGCATCTACACCCCCGAAGACCTCACCAGCCGTGCGGATATCCGCAAGGGAGATGTGCTGATTATCAACACCGGTTACCACAAATATGGCTGGAACGAGCCGGAGGCCAACGAGCGCCGCTATATGCTGCGCCACCCCGGCCCCAGCATGGAGTTCATCGACTGGGTGCATGAGATGCAGTTCCGCTGGATAGGGGTGGACTGCGGCTCGGCCGACCATCCCATGAACACCAAAATCAGAGACTGGGAGCCCGCTGAGGCGGAGCTATGCGACAAGATTTTTAAAGAGCGCTACGGCAAGGGCCTGCAGGAGATATACCAGTGGCCGGAGACCTACCAGGCCATGCACATTCAGCAGTTCCCCCGGCGCTATGGGGAGATTATCCACGCCGAGTGCGTGGGCGGCGAGATAGACCAGCTCTCGAACCAGCGCTGCGTCATCGGCTGCTTCCCCTGGAAATTTGTGGACGGCGAGAGCGCCATGTGCCGCATCGTGGCCTTCTCGGGTTTCGAAGCCTAGCCTTGAGAAAAGAGGGAAAGGAGGGGTGGCGTGTGAACAGAAACACAGAGACAAACGGCTCTGGCATTGCCGCCCTTCACAGGGCCCTGCAGGCGGGGGAGACCAGCTGCGCAGAGGAGACCTACGGCTATCTGCAAGCCATAGGCAGGCTGGACGAAACCCTCTCGGCCATCATCAGCCTAAACCCCGCCGCCATGGCCGAGGCGGAGCAGCGGGACGCGGAGCTGCGCGCGGGGCGGCCCGCCGGCCCCCTGCATGGGGTGGCCGTGGTGCTGAAGGACAACATCGAAACCCTGGGCCTGCCCACCACGGCCGGCTCGAAAAGCCTGGAGGGCTGGCAGAGCGGCCGGGACGCCTTTTTGGTGAAAAAACTGCGGCAGGCGGGCGCGGTCATTCTGGCCAAGGCCAACCTGCACGAATTTGCCATTTGGGGCGAGAGTGTCAGCTCCATGCGGGGGCAGGCGAAAAACCCCTACTGCCTCACCCGTACGCCGGGGGGCTCCTCGGGCGGCACGGGGGCGGCCGTGGCGGCCGGCATGGCCCTTGTGGGCATAGGCACCGATACGGTCAACTCCATCCGCTCGCCCGCCTCGGCCTGCAACCTGGTGGGGCTGCGCCCCACGGTGGGGCTGGTGAGCCGCCACGGTGTGGTGCCCTACTCCCTCACCCAGGACACGGCGGGCCCCATAACTGCCACGGTGGAGGACGCCGCCCGCGTGCTGGCCGTGCTGGCGGGCTATGACGAGGCAGATGCCGCCACCCAGTGTCTTGCGCGGCGCCCACCCATCGGTTACCTGGAAGCCCTGCACGGCGAAGGGCTGCAGGGCAAGCGCCTGGGCTTTCTGTGCAGCCTGCTGGGCACCCGCCAGCTTCACCTGCCGGTGAATGCCGTGATGGGCTCCGCGCTGGACCGCATGAAGGAGGCCGGGGCAGAGCTGGTGCACCTGCACAAGGAATACCACACAGAGCAGCTGACCCAGAATGTGAGCGTGCATCTGTATGAGCTGGCGGGGCAGCTTTCGGCCTATCTGGCTGGCTTTGGCAAGAATGTGCCGGTGCATTCGGTGGAGGAGATACTGGAAAGTGGCTTGTACACGCCGGATATTGAGGAAAACCTGCGGCGGGCTCTGGCTTTGCAAGCCGATGCCGAGGGCTACCACAAACGGCTGGCCCGGCGGCAGGCGCTGCAAAAGGAAGTGCTGGAGCTGATGGAACACCATCAGCTGGACGCCCTGGTTTACCCCCACCAGCAGCAGCTGGTGTGCCGTATTGGGGAGAGCCAGCAGCAGCGTAACGGTGTGCTGGCGGCCAGCACGGGTTTTCCCGCTGTTTCAGTGCCCGGTGGGTTTTCGCCCCCCAGCGGGGAGGCGCCGCTGGGTGTGCCGGTGGGCGTGGAGTTTATGGGCCGGCCTTTTGAGGAGGCCGCCTTACTGGAGATTGCCTATGCTTTTGAACAAACCGGCCCCGCCAGGCTTGCCCCCTTGCTCTAAGCCCGCTACAATGGATACCATAGAGCCTTGTTTTCTCTCGTGGCATAGGGAGGCCAATATGGATATTCAAAAAGAGATAGGTGTATCGCTGGCCGCTATTTTAGAGCTGAAGCTCCTGGCCCACACCAGGGTGCTGGCGGGCGAGGCGGGCCTTGGGCGGGTGGTCACCTCGGTGAATGTGCTGGAGGTGCCCGATATTCTGGACTGGGTGTGCGAGGGCCAGCTGCTGATTACCACGGCCTACCCCTACAAAAACAACACCGAAATGCTGGGCGAGCTGATTCCCCGGCTGCACAAGGCGGGTGTGGCGGGCATCGGCATCAAACCCAAGCGCTATATCAACGAGGTGCCGGAGACGGTGCTGAACATTGCGAACCAGCTTGCCTTTCCCATTGTGGAGATACCGCAGGAAATCTCTTTTTCCGAGATTATTTCGGCGGCGCTTACCCTGGTGATGGACCGGCAGACGAGGGTGCTGGAGGAGATTCATGCGCTGCACCAGTCGCTCACCCGCTCCATGCTCAGCGGGGGGAACCTCAGCGAAATTTGCAGCATTCTCTATCAGCGCTTCGAAAACAGCGTCGCCATCAGCAGCGACTTTTTCTCCTCCTTTGCCATCAACACCACGCCAGACAAATACCCCTACATCTACAATGTTTTGCAAACCGAAAAGCAGAGCGCCCAAATGCAGGATGAATTGCCCGGCGCCAGCCTGCGCACAGAGGACGCCTTTGCACAGGCAAGCTTTGCCCGCATCACGGTGCCCATTTACAGCGACCAAATCCTTTTTGGGCACATCTACATCTGGGAGGACGCCCGCCGCATCAACAGCCTGGAGCTGTCGGCCATCGAGTCTGTCACCAGCCTCATCGCGTTGGATATCACCAAGAAAATTTCCATGCTGGAGATGGAAAACAGCCACAAATCGGGTTTTTTAGACGACCTGCTCTCCTCCGACAGCCGCCGCCAGCAAAAAGCGCTGAGCAACGCAAGGCTTTACGACTTTAACCCCAAGGCGGCGCACACGGTGGCGGTGGTGCGCCCGCGCAGCAGCAAAAGTGCCTTTCGCTCGGCGGGGAAAACCTGGTTTCGCCTGAACACCAACCTGGTGGGGATTTTACAGCGCCAAATCAAGAGCAATTCCATCAAAATACTGTATGTGAACAACGACAGCAGCCTGGTGATGCTGTGTGAGATGCCGGGGCTGGAGGACAGCGCCACCGAAATGCGCAGCTTTATGCAAAACCTGGCCGCCCTGCTGGGCAGCGAATACATGGAGGGCGAGGTTTCCCTTGGGGTGGGGCGCGTGTATGAGGAGACCACCGATTTGTACAAAAGCTACGCCGAGGCGAGGCGGGCGGTGAACTGCTCCCATATGGAGGCGGGAAACCTGGCCTTTTTCGAGGATTTGGGCGCCTGCCGCCTGCTGGCCTACGACAGCATCCGCCAGGAGGGCAAAGCCTTCAGCGAGGAGGTGCTGCGTGCCCTGCTGGACTATGACGAGGAGAATGACGGGGAGCTGGTGAAGACCCTAGCGGTGTATTTCGACAGCGGAAACAATCTCACCCAGCTGGCCGAGCGGCTGGGGGTGCATTACAACACGGCGGTTTACCGCATGCAGCAAATTCGAAAGCTTACGGGCTGCGGGCTGGACAAAGCATCGCAGGGAATGGATTTTCGCGTGGCCCTCCTGCTGCATGAGATGTGGAACCATGGCTGATTACACCGTGGTGCGTGCCTGTGCCAGCGCTCTCCCCGTGCTGGGAAATGGCGGCGGGGGGCGGGTTCATTCGGTGTTTACAACAGCGCTGAACCTGCAAGCCGGGGAGGGCTTGCTCACCCTGCTTTCGGCGGGGCGGGGCCTCTCTCCGGGGGGGCTGCTGCTTCAAGAGCGGGTGGATTTTACCCGCTTGGGGCTGACGCGGGGTGAGCGCGCTGTGTGGTGTGGGGGGCGGCTGGGGCTGCCTCTGCGGAACAGGGAAATAGAACTGGCAGGGGCAGAAGTGGTGGACCTTACCATGCCCAAGGCTTTTGCCCCGGCGGCCTGCCGGCACAGAAATATTCTGTGCCTGGCCGGGGAAATACCCGCGCGGGAGGAGGCCGGGCAGGGGCTGGCACCCCTGCTGTGTCTTGTGTGGCCCGCCTGCCCCTATGAAATGCCCCAAAACCACTACACCCGGCATCTGCTGCCGGTGGCGCGCGTGCTGGCCCAGTGCCTGGGCCGCAGGCAAGCCCAGGCACTGGAGGCGCTGGCAGGGCGCTTTGCCGGCTGTGGCCCCGGGCTCACCCCTTCGTCGGATGATTTTTTGTGCGGGGTGATGGCGGCCCTGCATGCGCAGGCGGCGGCGGGGCTTGTGGGGGCTGGCTATGCGGCAGAGGCGGCGGGGGCCCTGGCAAGGGGGGCCTGCCCCAAAACGGGGGCCATCAGCGCGGGCTTTCTGCGCCACGCGGCAAGCGGCCGTTTCGACGAGGATATGCTGGCGCTGGCGGCGGCCTTTTTTTCACCCGCTTCGCCAGAGCTGCTGCGGCGGGCGGCGGGGGCCCTGATGGAGCACGGCTCCTCCTCGGGCTGCGACACCTTGACAGGCTTCTGCTTTGGCCTTTTGCCCGGCACAGATGAAACCATATAAGCGGATAAAAAAATAAAAAGAGGGTGCAATATGAACGTGACATACGAGAGCTTGCAAGAGAGCTTTGCCGTCATCAAGGGCCAACAGCCGGCCGATTTGCTGATTGCCAATGCAAAGCTGGTGGACGTCTACTCCGAGCAGATACACGAGGGCAGCCTGCTGATTCACAAAGGCCGCATTGCCGCCCTAAACCCGCCCAAAGAGGTGGCCGCCCTGGCGAAGGAGACCCTGGACGCGAGCGGCTATTACCTGGCGCCGGGTTATGTGGACGCCCATTGCCACATTGACTCCCACCAGGTGACCCCGGCCAACTTTGCCGATCCCATTGTTCCCTATGGCACCACCTCCATGATCTGCGAGATAGAGGATGTGGTGGGGGCGGCCAAGCGCGAGGGCATGAAGGCGGTGAACACGCTGTTTTCACACCTGGACAGGCTGCCCTACCGGGTGTATCTGCAAGCCCCCGGCAAAAAGGTGGACTGGGACATCGCGCGGGAAATTCTGGATATGGACATCACCATAGCGCAGGGTGAGTTTGCCGAGATGGACTTCATGGAGGGCAAGGAGGAGCTGCTGCGGCAGGTGGCCTATGCCCGGGAAAAGGGAAAAATCATCCACAGCCATGTGTTCAACAAACCGGGGGAGGACCCTTACCCCCTCAACCTCTTTGCGGTGGCGGGCTCTGCCAGCGACCACAACGCCTGGGCCACCGGGCAGATTGAGGACGCCCTGCGTTACGGCATGTGCCCCATGCTGCGCGAAGGTGTGGGCGGCGGGCTGGACTGCATGGGCCGCACCGTGCCCGGCCTTTTAAACCACCATATGCCCCTGGACAGCATGCTCTTCTGCACCGACGACCTCACCATCGACACCATCTATCGGCAGGGGCATCTCAGCCACAACATCAACCTGGCCATTGGCTACGGCATGAGCCCCCTCACCGCCCTGCGCATCGCCACGCTGAATGCGGCCCGCAGCTTCCACCTGGAGCAGGAGATTGGCTCCCTGGCGCCCGGGCGCTACGCCGACATTGTGTTCCTGAAAAGCCTGCAATGTGCAGACCCCGCCCTGGTGATGATGAACGGAAGGCTGGTGGCCAAAGAGAAAAAGCTGCTGGAACAGCCCCAAATCGACTATTCCGCCATCGTCAGCCAGCCTGGCAGCGGGCAGAACGGCCTGCAAAACCTGCGGGAGGAGGAGCTGGAAATCCGCCCGCTGGAGATTTCAGAGGACGGCACCAAGGCCAAAATCACCTGCATCTACATGGGCATGCCCTCAGACGTGAGGGAGGAGTGGCTGCCCTATGTGGGCGGGAAGCTTCAGCCCCCGCCGGAGTTCACCCCCATCTCCATCATCCAGCGCTACCCGGAGGGCGCGCGCAAAATCACCAACGGCTATGTGACGGGCTACCCGCTGAAGCAGGGGGCCCTGGCCGGGATATACAACTCCCTCTCCCCGCAGATATGCGTGGTGGGCCCCGAGGTGGCCGAGCGCTTCAAGGCCGCCAAGGCCATGGACGAGCACATGGGGGGTGAGCTCTCCCTGCTGAACGGGGAGATTAGCTCCCTGCTGCCGCTGGAAATTTACGGCACCATCACCACCCTCACCGCCCGCGAGGTGGAGGCCGCCACCGACCGCATGGCCGAGGCGGGCGAGGCGCTGGGCTACCCCGGCGATGGCAGCCTCATGCCCTGGTATTTCTGCATCAAGGAGATGTTCTGGATGCTGGACCGCAAGAGATTAATTTAACCTAAACACGATAGTGACAAAGAGAAACCCCCGAAAACGGGGGTTTCTCTTTGGCTTTGGCCGGGCGGGGCGCGCTTGGCGGTGGTGCCCGGTGTCGCTTAGGGGTTCTTTGGGGCAGTCGGGTGGCATACGCTCTCACCCGCCATCATCATGCCAATCTCGTCCACGGGTGTGTCCGGCGTGATGACCCCCATAATCTGGCCCTCGTAGATGACGGCAATGCGGTCTGAAAGGGCCAGAATCTCCTCCAGCTCGGTGGAAACCAGCAGCACGGCGGTGCCCTTGTCACGCTCCTGCAAAATGGCCTTGTGCACATACTCGGTGGCCCCAATGTCCAGCCCGCGGGCGGGATGCATGGCAATCAGCACGTCCGGCTCGCGCATAATTTCCCGTCCCAGCACCACCTTTTGCTGGTTGCCGCCCGAAAGGGTGGACATGGCCTGGTTGCGGTTTGTGTACTTCACGTTGAAATTCTGCAAGATCTCATCGGTGCGGCTTTCCAAAGAGCGCCACTGCAGGGCCACCCCCTTGGCGTTCGGGGGCTTGTAGTAGTCCATCAGCATTACGTTTTCGGTCAGGTTCATGGGCAGCAGCACACCGCGCTTGTGGCGGTCGGCCGGGATGTGGGAAATGTGGTGGTCCAGCGCCTGGCGGGGGCTGCAGTTGGTGATGTCCTTCCCCTGCAGCAGTACGTGGCCCCGGTACACCGGCATCAGGCCCGTAATGGCATCCACCATCTCGGACTGGCCGTTTCCGTCCACCCCGCAGATGCCCAAAATCTCGCCGCATTTCAGCTCCAAATCAATGCCCTTCAGGGCCTCCAGGCCGTTGTCCAGGCGGCAGCGCAAATCCTTCAGCTCCAAAATGGTGTCGCCTGGCCGGTAGGGCTGCTTTTCATATTCCAGCAGCACGTCCCGGCCCACCATGATGCGGGAGAGCTCCAGAGGGTTCGTGTCCTCCTTGTTCAGGGTTTGAATGGCCTCGCCCAGCCGCAGCACGGTGATGCGGTCGCTGATGGCCATCACCTCGCGCAGCTTGTGGGTGATGAGGATGACCGTCTCGCCATGCTCGGTAAGCGCGCCCACCATCTCAAAGAGGTCGTCCACCTCCTGGGGGGTCAGCACGGCGGTGGGCTCGTCCAAAATCAGCAGCCTGGCCCCGCGGTACAGCGCCTTCAGAATCTCCAGCCGCTGCTGCTGGCCCACGGTCAGGTCCTCCACCCGGTCCCACATGTCAATTTTTATCTTGTATTTCTGGGCCACGGCGGCCACCTTTTCGGCCATTTCCTTGATGTTTACGAAGGGGCTTTTGCCGGCGCGGGTGCCCAGAATGACGTTTTCCACCACCGTGAGGGAGGGCACCAGCTTAAAGTGCTGGTGCACCATGCCTATGCCCAGGGCAATGGCGTCTCTGGGGTTGTGGATGGACACCTTTTTGCCCCCGTAGTATATCTCCCCGGCGTCTGGCTCATACAGGCCATACAGGCAGTTCATCAGGGTGGTTTTGCCCGCGCCGTTTTCGCCCAGCAGGGCGTGCACCTCGCCCTTGCGCACGTCCAGGTCCACATTATAATTGGCCCGCACGCCGGGAAAGAACTTAGAAACTCCGCGCATTTCCAGTATATTTTCCATAGCTGCCTCCCCTACATGCCGCCCTGAGGGGCCTTGTCGGCCGCCCTGGCTTTGCGTTTTTTGGCCCGGCCTGTAATGGCCACCGCCACGATGGTGAGCAGATAGGGCAGCATCACAAGGAACTGGTAGGGCACCTGGGTGCCCATGGTCTGGATGCGGAACTGCAAAGCGTCGCCCACGCCAAACAGCAGCACCGCCAGCAGAATGCCCAGCGGCTTGCGGCGGCCCAGAATGAGCGCCGCCAGGGCGATGAAGCCCCGCCCGGCCACCATATCCTCGGTGAAGAAGCTGAGCTGCCCCAGCGAGATGGCGCTGCCTGCAATGCCGCACAAAAAGCCGCCAAAGATGGTGGTGGCATAGTGCACAAAGGGTACGCTGATGCCCGCGGTGCTGCAGGCGCCGGGCGCCTCGCCCACCGCGCGGATGCGCAGGCCGGTGTGTGTTTTGAACAGGAAGATGTGGCAGAGGGGCACCAGCGCCAGCCCGGCATACACCACCAGGCTTTGCTGAAACAGAATGGGCCCCAGCACGGGAATGTCACTGAGCAGCGGGATGGACAGGCTGCCAAAGGAGCTGATTTTGGGGGCGGCGGTGCCAATGCCAAACACGATGCGCGTCATGGCGGAGGTGAAGCCCAGCCCCAGAATGTTGATGGCGGTGCCCACCACCGTTTCGTCGGCGTTTGCGGTCTCCACCAAAAAGATGAAGATGGCGGCGGTGGCCGCCCCGGCCAGGCCCCCAATCAGCGCACCGGCTATGGCGCTGCCCGTGCCGTAGGAGCCCACCACCGCGAAGAAGGCGCCCATCAGCATCATGCCCTCTGCACCGATATTGACAACACCGGCCTGCGAGTTGAACATCAGGCCCAAAGCGGCAATCAGCAGGGGGATGCTGAGGCGCAGAGCGGTGGAGATGAACTCAATGACGGTGTTAGACATTTGCCCTCGCCTCCTTTGCTGCCCGCTTCACAAGCTGGCGGTTGCGTATTTTTTCGTACAGCCCCGCGCCCACCACAAACAGGATGACGATGCTCTGGATGATGCCCACGATGGCCGAGGGTACCTTGGAGAACATCTGCATCATGTTGGAGCCGTTGGACAAAGAGCCAAACAGCAAGGCGGAGAGCACAATGCCCACCGGAGAGCTGTGCCCCAGCAGAGCCACGGCAATGCCATCGAAGCCGTAGCCGGAGGAGAAATTCTGGAAAAGCCGCCCCTGCACGCCCAAAATTTCGGTGGCGCCGGCCAGGCCTGCAAAGCCCCCGGCCAGCAGCATGGAGACATATACGCTGCGGTTTGGCGCCATGCCGGCATAGCGCGCGGCCTCCCGGTTGATGCCCACCACCCGCAGGGAATAACCGAAGGTGGTTTTCCAGATAATCCAGAAATAGAGCACCACGCAGAGCAGGGCGATGATGATGCCGAGGTGGATGCGCGTGCCGGGCACAACGCGCACCAGTGCCGCCGAGGCGTTGACCATAGGGGATTGGGGGTTGTTTCCGGCGGGGTCTATGAGGGGGCCGCCCACCATATAGCTCACAAAATAGATGGCCACATAGTTCAGCATAATGGTCACAATAATCTCGCTGGAGCCGCATTTCACCTTCAAAACAGCGGCCACCAGGGCCCACAGTGCACCGCCCGCCACCCCGGCCAGCACGGCCAGCGGCATATGGATGAACATGGGCAGGCCGGGGAAAGCCAGGCCAACCATGGTGGAGAACAAAGCGCCGATGTAGAGCTGGCCCTCTGCGCCAATGTTGACCAGACCGCACTGGTGGGCCACGGCAAAGGAAAGGCCGGTGAAGATGAGGGGCGTTGCCTTTACGATGGTCTCCCCAATGGAATTCAGGGAGCCGAAGGCGCCTTTCAACATGTAGCTATAGGCCGAAAGGGGGTTGATATCCATGAAAAGGATGATGAGGGCCCCGACGATGAGGGCAAAGGCCACGGCAAAAACAGGTGTGATGATTGTGCGTGCCAGGCTTTGTGTGCTGATGAGCAATTTTTTGCCATTGGGTGGCTTATTCTTCATGCCGGGACGCTCCTCCCTAGTGTTTTTCTGCATTGTATGGCGGAATGTGGAAAGAATAAGGGCGCCAGCCCCACCCAAAAGCCGTAGCACCGCAAAAGGGAGGCTTCTTATGGAGAGGCTGGCACCGGGGAAACCGGGAAAGGTATTCCGTTTGGCAGAACAGGCGGGCAGGGCCGTATTAGGCGGGCAGGGCCTCCACCAGTGCGTCGATGTCAATTTCGCCGCTTTTCACCTTGTCGATGGTGTCCTGAATTTCTTTTTTCTGTTCGGCGGTCAGAATGCTTTCAAATTCGCCGTAAGGCTCTATAAACACTGCGTCCTCCTTGATGCCGGAGGGGTAGCTTTTGGCCTCCCAGGTGCCGTCCAGCACTTGGTTCATGAAGGCCACCATGGCTTTGGCATAGCTGCTGCGCGCGCTGGTAATCACCACCTTGGGGTTCAGCTCGGCCAGGTTGCCCACCACGCCAATGCAGTTCGCACCGGTCTCCTCGCAGGCCTGCAGGATGCCCTGGCTCATCTGGCCGGGGTCGGAAACGATGATGTCGGCGCCTTCCTTAATCAGGGTCTGGGCCATCTCATAGGCCTTTGTGGCGTCGTTCGGGTCGCCTGTCCAGGAGTCCACATGCTTCATATCCGGGCGAAGGAGGGAAAGGGCGGCCCGCTGGCCCGCGATGGAATCCTTCACAGAGTCGGACTCGGAGCCGTTCATGGCGGCCATCACGCCGCTTTCGCTCACGGCTGCGGCCACGGTGCCCACCAGGAAGCCCTGCTCACGGTTGTTCAGAGACAGGGAGGCCATGTTCGGGGCCTGCGCCTCTTTGTAGGAGTTCACCACAAAAATGGTGTCGGGGAATTCCGGGGCCACCACCTTCATGGCGTCGGCAAATTCACTGCCGTGGGCAAACACCACGTCGTAGCCCTCTGAGGCGTAGTTGCGGAAAGCGGCCTCCATGTCCTGCTTCGAGACGTTCTCAATGTAGCTGGTTTCACAGCCGAAGGTCTCTTTTATCAGCTCCAGCCCGGCGTAGCCGCCAGAGCTCCAGCCGTCGGTGATGGAGCTGTTCAGAACCACGGCCACCTTCATATCGGCGGCGTTTTTCGCCTCGCCTGCGGTGCTGGCCGGGGCGGCCTCACTTTTAGACGAAGCGGCCGGTGCGGCGCTGGTGGCCGCGGGCGCGGCAGAAGAGGCGGACTGGGTGACCGCCGAGGTGCAGCCAGCCAGCAAGACCATGGTGAGCAGCAGAGCCATAGTAAGTGCAAAAAGCTTTTTCATCTGTCTTCCTCCTGTTTGTTGCTTTCTTTTTCATTTATACATAGTACCGTGTATCAGTGCGCGGCATGCGGCACGAATCACCAAAAATGGGGGCGGGCTGTGCTTCCTCTATACGTTATACAAAAAGCTCGGTGTGCCTTTTTGTGGCGGCCAGCAGGCGGCCCTCCCGCACCACAAAGCGGCGGGGCGGGCAAAGGCGGATGGCGTCGCGCTCTGTAAGGGCCTCCACCGCCACCAGGTTCGCCTTGTTCCCCTCTTTCAGCCCGTAAGCGGGGTCTTTCAAAATCTTGTTGGCGTCCAGCGTAATCATGCTGTACAGCTTTTCTATCTCGGGCGGCAGGCTAAGCTGTGCGGCATGGCCGGTGATATTGGCCACCTGCAGCATATCGGCCGAGCCAAAGGGGTAGAAGGTGTCCTTCACACAGTCCTGCCCATAGCACACATTCACCCCGGCGGCCAGCAGCTCCTTCACGCGGGTGATGCCCCGGCGGATGGGCTGCCTGTCCAGGCGGCCCTGCAGCATCAGGTTGGTCACGGGGTTGGTAATCATGTGAATTTCGGCCCGCTTCACCTTTTCTATCACATAGGCGGCATAGTGGTCATCGTAGGCGGCCAGGGCACAGGTGTGCCCCGCTGTCACGCGGTTTTGCCAGCCCCGCGCCAGGGTCTCGTCCGCCAGCATCTCCAGGGTTCGGTAAAAGGGGTCGTCGCTTTCGTCCACATGCATGTCCACTTCGGCGTCATATTTCTGCGCAATGTCAAAGCACAGGCGGATGTGCGCCAGGCTATCCGCGGGGCTGTTCTCGTTGGCCGGCATGCCCCCCACCACATCGGCCCCCATCTCCATGGCCTGCCACATCAGCTTGTCGCAGCCGGGGTCCTTCAGAATGCCCTCCTGCGGGAAGGCCACAATTTGAATATCAATGGCGTGCTTATATTTCTCCCGCAGGGCCAAAACGCCCGAAAGGGGCTTCAGCCCGCCGATGGTGTCCACATCCACATGGCTACGCATAGCCAGGGTGCCATTGGCAATGGCGCGCTTTATCACGTCCTCTCCGCGGGTCACCACATCGGCGTCGGTGTAGGTTTTCTTTTTGTCCCAGATAATTTCAATGGCCTCGGCCAGTGTGCCGCTCACGTTGGGGCGCACCACGTCGAAAATATTCACCTTGTCCAGGTGGATATGGGGGTCGATGAAAGATTCGGTGACCAGGCAGCCGCTGGCATCCAGGGTTTGGTCTGCCTGCGCGCCCAGGTGGGGGCCCATCTGCCGGATGAGGCCACCCTCGCAAAAAATGTCGATATTTTCATCATGGGCGCGTAATCTGGCGTTTTGTATCAGTAAAGACATAGTATCCTCCAGCCTTCGCAGGCGGTGTAGATTGTCTGGTATCAGGGTGGGGTATGTACATAGTATATAGTTTTGACGGC
>CAYRFC010000002.1:0-26807 GCA_964423365.1 uncultured Oscillospiraceae bacterium | reverse complement strand
TGTAGATTGTCTGGTATCAGGGTGGGGTATGTACATAGTATATAGTTTTGACGGCACAAATAAAACTGAAACAGGAAACTTTTACAATCCCATAAATCAGGAGGCAAATCTAGTGAAAATTACCAAAGCAAATAATAGACATATTTACGTATAATATTTTTGCCGCAAAAAATTTGAAAAGAATGGGGGCGGGCTGCGCTGGCCGGTGCCGCCACGGGGGCGCAAAAGCATTGTGGTTTTTCTACAATGGGCTTAGGGGCATAAAAAAACTCCGGGTATCCGGAGGAAGCGCCCGCACCTGCGGGCCTATTACGGTTTCTCAAAGGGCTGCGCAGCAGGCTTATGCTGGAAACTGTTATGCAGCGCCTGATTTTTCCTGTATCTGTGCGCCGCGGCATGTTCATTTGCTGTAGAAAACACTGCCACCACAGCGGTGCCTACAGGCCCTCGGTGCTTTCAGGGCAGAGGGATACACGGGCGTAGGGTAAGAGCTGTACATCGTACAGGCCTTTTCCCAGCACGGTCCGCGGCGCCTGCATCCACTCCCGCAGCTTCACGCCGTAGCGGCCATTGCAAAGAATTTCGCAGTCAAAACGAAGGCCGGCCTCCGCTTCTAAAAGCGCCATGTCCCGCACAAAGGCAGACAGGCTCGGGGAGGGGGAGCGTGCGGCCAGCAGAATGTCCCAGTCGGACTGGGGGTGGAGATAGGCAAGGCCGGTGAGGGCTTGCAGGGCGCAGGAGCCGAACAGGCCCACGGCCAGCCCGGCGCGTTGTCCTTTTTCCACAAGAGCCGACAGGATATCAGCGGGGATATGCGGGCAGTGGCAGGCGGCAGCCGCCACCGCAAAGGGGCTGAGGCTGCGCAAGACGCTGCTTTGGGGCACCGTGGCGGCCACCCGCACCCGCGCGCCGTTTTGCCACAGAGGCAGGGAAAGCCCCACCTGCACCATGCCCGGCCGGGCGGCCTGCTGCCGCCGCACAATGGCCGGTATTTGGGCCAGTGTGCTTCCACTGGGCATTTCTGTTATGGGAAGTGCACCGGCGTTCAGCAGAGCTGCGCGCAGCAGGGCCCGGCCTTCTTCATCCAGATACAAAAGCTGATGACGCTGCATCGTCTCCCTCACTCTCGGGGTTTTGTCCAGGCGGGGTCGGTTTTGCTCTGGCTTTGGTAGGCCATCTGGGCCTCTAGCAGGCTGTCCAGCAGCTCGGTTTTGGCGGGGCCCTCCACCCGGCTGCCGGGGCGGCTGCTGCCAAAGGGGGCCAGGCTGGCAAGGGTGTGCCCGGCCCCCAGCCGAATATCCGGCGCGGGGCGCACAATGCGGGCCTTGATGCGCAGAATTCCCGCGCAGAGCCGCTCCACGGTGTCCAGGCTTTGGGCGGTGCTGGCGTGCAGGGTGGTTTCCAGCGGGGGGCTGCGCCTGCGGCCATAGCTGATGATGCCGCCCTCGCCGCCGCAGAGATGCCCGCGCGGCAGAACGGGGAAACGGTCGCCGGTGGCAAGGCCGCCCACGGCGAGGTCGGCGTACCCGTCCTCGCCGGGCAGCAGGCTGATGTCCCGGCGCAGGGGCAGGCCGTCCAGGGTGAGCCAGCCGAACTCCTGGCAGCCGTAGAGGTCGTGCACTTTGCCGTGGCACAGCTGCCGGGCGGTGTCTATCAGGGCGGCGTCCAGCGGGGTGCCCGCCGCCAAAAAAAGGCAGTTCTGTGGTAGAAAAGAGGCCAGCCCCAGCTTGGCCGCGTCCTCCAGGGTGGCCCGCAAAAAGCGGGATTCTCCGGCCACCACGCCGGGCCTGTCGCGGCAGAGGGCCAGCAGCAGTGCATCCCGGCTGCTGGCCTGCAAAAAGCTCCAGCGCAGGGGGTAGCTCTCCAGCGCCTCTTTTAAAAACACATTCACCAGGGGCGGGTAGCACACCAGCATGTGGCCGCCCTGCGGCACCCCGGCCAGCCGCAGGGCGGCGTGGGAGGCGGCCACCCGCGCGGGGTATTCCGCTTTGGTAACGCCAATGATGTTCTGGAAGGCGGTGCTGCCCGTGGAAACGGTGAGAAAGGCGAAATTGAAGGGGGTGTGAATCTCCTCAATCACATGCGCACCGGTGGGCCCGGCAATGCCCTTGTCGGCCAGGCTGCGCCGGGGCATGCCGGAAAATGGCGGCGCGCTGCCGCAGTTTTCCACATGTTCTTCCAGCTGCCGAAGAATGCCGTTCAGTGCTGTTTGGCCAGCAGGGTTTCCTCCCATGCCTCCACCTCTTTGTCCAGCTGGGCCAGCACCCTGGCCCGGGTGCCGCGGCCGCCTCGCGCGGCGCCCAGGGCGCCGCGGCCCCAGGGGCCCAGCTCCCCGGCCCGCCCCTCTGCGTTCAGCCGGTAAATTTCCTCTATGTGCCTGCCAATGGCCTCCGCCATTTCCCCCGGGCTGGGTACAATCTCCTCCACCCCGCCCAAGCGGTAAAAATATTCGGCTCCCGAGGCAAACACCGGGTTTGTTTTGGATAGGTCTGCCAGCGTTTCCACGTCCATCTTGGTGATGCGGGCAATGCTGCCCAGCGGCATCACATGAATCATGGTGCCATATTCCGAGGGCAGGGCCAAAATGCGGTCTGCCTGCAGGCCGTGGCACAAAAAAGCGCCGCTGATGGCCCGGCCGATAATCATAGCCACCACGGGGTGGCCGTGCTGCCGCGCCTCGGCCAAAGCAAGCTGGTAGGCGCCGGTGGCCTTGTTCATCCCCACAATCTCCTCGGTGCGGCCAGGGCCGTTGCCCGGCGAGTCCACCAAAAGCACCAGGGGGCGTTTTTCTCCGGGGGGCTTCTCGCGGTCGGCCTCTATGCTGTGGTACACCGCCAGTGCCATTTTGTAGCCCTCCTCCAGGCCAATCACACCCGCCGCCACCACGGGAAAGCGGGGGTTACGCGGCTTTGCGTCGTTCGCCAGCAGGGTGAGGGGCCGCCCTTTCAGCCTGCCGGTGCCCACCACAGCGCCGGGGCCTAGGTCCGGCGGGAATTCCTGCTCTCCCACCCGGTTTTCCACAAAAGAATCTTTGTCTGCAATCAGGCCCAGGGCCTCCCGCCCCTTGCCCACCAGGCTGTTTTCCTGTGCCATTACGCGCGCCCCCTTCTGCGCACCTGCGCCGTTTTGGTGAAGGTCTCATAGCTCATCTCGGGAATGGCCTCGGGCTGTGGGTTGCCATATAGCCGCCAAAAGTCCCGCGCATCCCGCACGCCCAGCTCCACGGCTTTTTCTGCCAGTGCCAACTGTTCCTCCGCCAAGGCGGCTGTGCCAATGGCCCGCCCTGCCTGCAGGTTTTCATACGAAAGGCTGAGGGCATACAGCACCTGCCCCCGGAAGGCGCCGATGCTGTCCTCCACCAGCCAGTGGCAGTCGCCCATGATGGTGCGGTGCTTTCCCCCGGTGGTGCGGTATACAAGGCCGCGGTCCGCGGCGTCGAATTCCCGCTTGCCCATCACCTCCTCAATCACCTCCGGGCCGGTAAGCCCCAGGCGGCCCTGCTGGCTCATGAGGATGCTGTCGCAGGAGGCGGCCACAAAGCCCATGCCGCCAAAGCAGCCCAGCTTGCTGCCAATGAGGGCGAGCACCGGCACCTTGCCGCGGCAGAGCTGAATCTGCTCCATCACCTCGGCGTGGGCCAGCAGCCCGGCGTTGGCCTCGTGCAGGCGCACGCCGCCGGTCTCAAAAGAGAGGAGCACGGCGGGCCAGCGGTCCTCCCGGCCGGGGTAGGTGGCGGCCAGCTTTTCCTGCAGCAGCCGCGCGGCGCGCAGGCAGCCGGCCATCTTGGCGCCGCCCACCTCTCCCACCGCGCCGCCCACAAAGCGCCCCTCCTGCGAGAGCACGAAAACGGGCCGGTTCCGCACCATGCCCGCCCCGGCCACCAGCCCGTCATCAAAGGCGACGGCCTGGCCCAAAAGCGGCAAATGAGGGCTTGTAAAGCCCTTTTCCGGCCCGCAAAATTCCGTGAAGCTGTCCTCGTCCAGCAGCCCCAAAGCGCGCTGGCGGGCGGTGGCCTCGTAAAAGCTCTGTGCTTGCAGCTCTCCCCAGCGGCTCATGGCATCTCCTCCTGTGCTTCCAGCAAAGCCTGCTTCAGGCGCAGGGAAACCACAAAGGGCGTGGCGTTGTTGTCGTTGATTTCTATCTGCAGGCCGTCTGCGCCGCTCTCCTGCACAAAGCGGGCCAGCACCTTTTCCCACACCTCGTCAAAACCGCGCACCGGGGTGGTGATTTTGACGCTGACGCCGCTGCCCGGAGCGGCGCGGCGCAGTAATATTTCCAAATCTCCCGAGCCGACTACTCCGGTGTGAGACCAGTCCCGTGCAAGGCTATTGCGAGCGCCGGCCTCCGGCGCTTCAAACTGAAAGCGAAGTTCCTGTAGTGCCATATATTTCACCTCTCTGTGGGAAGTTGTGTTACCAGCCGTGGAAGCGTGCAGGCGGGTGGTAGAGCCCGCCGGACCAGTTAACCAGCTCCCGCACGCTTTTGGCGGCCAGCAAAGCGCGGTTGGCCCGGCGCACATCAATGCCCAAATCCTCCGGCGTTTTCACAATGCCTTTTTCCCGCAGGGCCTGTGTGGCGGCGGGGTCTGCCGCAAGCCCCAGCGGCGTGAAGCCCGCCACGGCCTGAATGGCCGCTTCCCGCTCGCCCAGGCTGGTGCAGCGGTGCAGGTAGGCAATGCCCTCCTCGGTCACAATGTGGGTGAGGTCGTCCCCGTAAATCATCACGGGGGGAAGCTCCATGCCGCACTCTCTGGCCAGCTTGACGGCGTCCAGCTCCTCCACAAAGCCGGGGGCCCATTTTTCCCGGAAGGTCTCCTGTAGCTGCACCACCAGCCGCCGGCCCCGGGGCAGGCCCCCGGTTAAGCTGGCTTGCAGGCCGTCCTCGCGCCCACACTGTAGATAAGCGCCCGAGGTATGCCGCCGCCCGCGCGGGTCGCAGCCCATGTTGGGTGCGCCGCCAAACCCGGCAATCCGCCCCTCGGTGGCGGTGCTGCTGTTGCCAAAGCGGTCAATTTGCAGGGTGCCGCCTATGAACATATCCACGGCGTAGTGCCCGGCCACCTGGCACATGGCCCGGTTGGAGCGCAGGCTGCCGTCCGGTCCGGTGAAAAAAATATCCGGGCGGTTTTGCACATATTCCTCCATGCCCAGCTCGCCCCCAAAGCAGTGGATGGACTGCACCCAGCCGCTCTCAATGGCCGGAATGAGGGTGGGGTGGGGGTTCAGGGCAAAATGTGTACAAATTTTCCCGCGCAGGCCCAGCTCTTCGCCGTAGGTGGGCAGCAGCAGCTCTATGGCGGCGGTGTCAAAGCCAATGCCGTGGTTGACGCTCTGCACGCCATATTCCGCATATATTCCTTTAAGAGCCATCATGGCGCGCAGCACCTGTGCGTCGGTAATCAGGGCCGGGTCGCGTGTGAACAGCGGCTCCAGGTAGAAGGGGCGGGGTGCGGGAACGATGAAATCCACCCATCCGCCGGGGATATCGATGCGGGGCAGCTCCTCCACCACCTCGTTCACCTGTGCCACCACAATCCCTTGTTTAAAATGGGTGGCCTCGATGATGGTGGGGGTATCCTCTGTGTTGAATCCGGTATATAGATTACCTTTTGTATCAGCCATAAAGGCGGCGGTGAGGGCGACACGGGGGCATAAATCTACAAAATACCGGCCAAACAGCTCCAAATAGGTGTGGATGCTCCCTATTTCCAGCTTTCCCTGGCGGATAAACTCGGCCATGCGGGCCGCCTGCGGGCCGGAAAAGGAGAAATCCAGCTTTTTGGCAATGCCCTTTTCAAAAACATCCAGGTGGCTGTCCAGCGTGATGGCCGACTGCACCATATGCAAATCGTGAATTTTGGCGGGGTCCACCTTGCAGAGGCATTCCGAGAGAAAATCGGCCTGCTTTTGGTTGTCCCCCTCCACATTCACCATATCAAAGGGCCGCAATAGGGCCTCCAGCAGGGCGGTGGCCTGGGCGGCGTCCACAAATTTTGTGCCCCCTGCCAGCGGCTGGGCGGCTGCCAGGCGGGCCGCCTTGTCGTCTTGCAGGCAGTGCCAGTTGCGTTGTGGTTTTGTCATGCTGTCCTCCCAAAAGCCCTCAGGCTTGCGCGCTTATGTAGTATCTGGTATAACTATACACAAGATTTTTTATATCGTAAAATACATGTTTCATATATTTAAATAACCAATATGTTATAAGAGGTGACTGCCATGGATTTGGTTCAGCTGGAATACTTTCAGGTTTTGGCGCAGCGGGAGCATATGACGCAGGCCGCAGCCCAGCTGCACATTGCCCAGCCCGCGCTCAGCCGCAGCCTGCGGAATTTGGAGGCGGAGCTGGGGCTGCAGCTGTTCGACAGGCGGGGGAAATCTCTGCGTCTGAATGAAAATGGCCGGGTGCTGCTGCGGCACACGCGGCTGGCCCTGCAAGAGCTGGAAGACGCGAAGGCGGAGCTGCTGGAGCGCCGGGCGGAGGAAAGCAGGCAGGTAAGCATTGGCATGTTTGCGGGCACAAAGCTGCTGCCGGGCATCATACAGGGCTTCCAGGCCCGCTATCCGGACATCAACCTGCGCATCAGCCAGCAGCAGGAGGCAGGGGGCAACAGCCCGGAGGAATGCGATGTTCTGGTGTACTCCTCACCCGGCCCGGCTGAAAAGCCCGGCGAGGTGAGCCTGCTGAAGGAGGAAATTTGCCTGGCCATGCCCGCGGGGCATCCGCTGGCGCAAAACCAAAGCCTCGCCTTGCACCAGGCGGCGGGGCAGCCCTTCATCTGCCTCTACAAAGGCAAGGGCCTGCGGGCCCTCACCGATGAATTTTGCCGCCAGGCCGGCTTTGCGCCCCATGTGGTGCTGGAAAGCGACAGCCCCGCCACCGTGCGGGATTTGATTGCGCTGGGGGTGGGTTTTGCCTTTGTGCCCAAAATTACCTGGGGCGGCATGGAGGAAAACCCCGATGTGGTGCTGGCAAAGGTACAAAGCCCGGTCTGCCTGCGGTATATCAACATGGCGTGGAACCAGCGGCGCAGGCCCACCCGGGCGCTGCTGGCCCTGCGCGGCTATCTGCAGGAGTTTTTTGCCGGGCTGGGGCCTTTGGTGTAGCTTCTGTCAGGCGGCGGCGCCTTGCGAAAAAACGGGCCCGAAACGGCATGGAAGAAAGCCGAAGGGGCTGTGGAAAATTTTTATAAATTTTTTACAAAGCCGGAATTTTGTCGTCCCTAGAATGAGTTTGATAAATTTCTATCGAAACCTTTGATAAATTTCTGTCGAAGGGGTTTGACAAACCAAACGCGATGTCTTATTATCGTAGTAACATAACATATACTGGATGATACCAAGTGCATGCGGCAGAGCGAAAAGCCGGCCAAGGGGAAAGGAAGCACGGCCTGGTCACCGGCCTCTTTTCCGGCATCTATACTGTTTCCGTATATAGAGCGTGCCGCCGTTTTCGCAGGGCGGCCTCCCGCGCGGCACCCGGGAAGGCCCCGGCAGCCCGAAGCCCCGTTTTCCTGTTCTCCGCTAAAAAACCGAATATAGACGGCAGGCGGGTTCTCCTCCTTCACCCGCCGCCCCGATACACAGACGGCCCGCCCGGTTTCCCACAAGGCAAAGGTAGTGCTCGAATCTATGGCTCAACCCGGAATCTTCGGTGTTCAGTATACATTCGCCAAATCTACTGCTTTAGGAGGTAAACTATGTCAAAAAAAACACCGCTGTACAATTGCCATGTGAAGGCAAAGGGCAAACTGGTGGATTTTGCCGGGTATCTGCTGCCGGTATACTACCCAACCAGCCTGAAGGGCGAGCACATGGCCGTTCGGGAAAAATGTGGGTTATTTGATGTTTCTCACATGACAGAGATGGTTTTTGAGGGCAGTGACGCGCTGGCCAACGTGCAGAAAATTTTTGCAAACGACTATTCGGTGGCCAAGGTGGGCCAGGTGAAATACACCACCATGCTGAACGAAGAGGGCGGCATTGTGGACGACATGGTCATCTACAAATTTGCCGACGACAAATACATGGTGGTGGGCAACGGGGCCAACCACGAAAAGGACTACAACTGGATAAAAGAGCGGGTTTTGGGGAACTGCACCTTCACCGACCGCTCGGACGAATACGCCCAACTGGCCCTGCAGGGCCCGCGCTCCTTCGATATTTTGAAGAAGCTGACCGAGGAGAGCAACATCCCCCCCAAATACTACACCTTCCAAGAGGGCAGTGTGGCGGGGGCGGCCTGCATCATCAGCCAAACGGGCTACACCGGAGAGCTGGGCTACGAGCTGTACACCGCGCCGGAGAAGGCGGAGGCCCTGTGGGAGGCCCTGCTGGAAGCGGGCGAGGAGTATGGCCTGATTCCCTGCGGCCTTGGCGCGCGCGACACCCTGCGCCTGGAGGCCGCCATGCCGCTGTATGGGCATGAGATGACCGATGACATCACCCCCCTGGAGGCCGGGCTGCATTTCAGCGTGAAGATGAACAAAGAGGACTTTGTGGGCAAGGCGGCCCTGGCCAAACGGGCCGATAGCACCCGGGTGCTGCGGGCCTTCCGTGTGACGGGCCGGGGCATTGTGCGCGAGCATTGCGAGCTGCTTGCAGACGGCAAGGAAATGGGCTTTTCCACCTCGGGCACCATGGCGCCCTACCTGGGCTACCCCATTGCCCTGGGCTATATTGAGCAGCAATATGGCGAGGTGGGCACCAAGGTGGTGTTCCAGGTGCGGGACATGGAGGTGGAGGCCGAGGTGACGGCAAGCCCCTTCTACAAAAGGAAATAGCGCAGGGGTGTTTCGCCAAACGGGTTTTCGCTGTAAAGCTCTACCATAGAAATAGAATCCCCAAAAAACCACAAAAAATGGCAGGAGGCATGCAAGATGGACGCAATGGAAGTAAAAAAAGGCCTGTACTATTCGGATACCCATGAATGGGTAGAATTTTTGGACGACACCACCGCCCTGATGGGCCTGACCGATTTTGCCCAAAAGGCCCTTACCGCCCTGGTGTTTGTGGAGCTGCCCCGGAAAACCGGGCGCGCGGTAACCAGCGGCAAAAGCTTTGGAAACGTGGAGTCCTACAAGGCGGTTTCCCCGCTGAAAAGCCAGGTCACCGGCACCATTGCCGAGATTAACAAAGAGGTGGACAAGGCCCCCGAAAAGATCAACGAGGACCCCTATGGCTCCTGGCTGGTGAAGGTGGAGAATATCACCGAAAAGGCCGAGCTGATGGACGATGCCGCCTACGAGAAGTACTGCGAAGAGATGGTGAAAGAGCACGCCGAGTATTTTGAGGAGTGAGGAGGCATAGCATGGGCTCTTACATACCACATTCTGCCACAGAAGAGCAGGAGATGCTGGCCTTTTTGGGGCTGGGCAGCCTGGACGAGCTGTATAGCGAGCTGCCCGCAGAGGTGAAGCTGCAAGGCGAGCTGCAAATTCCCGAGGGGAAAAGCGAGCTGGCCGTGCGGCGCGAAATGCTGGCGCTGGCCGCCCAAAACAAGGTGTTCCCCACCATCTTCCGCGGTGCGGGCGCCTACCGGCATTACATCCCCTCCATCACCAAGGCGGTGGCCTCCAAAGAGAAATTCATCACCTGCTACACCCCCTACCAGCCCGAAATCAGCCAGGGGATTTTGCAGTCCACCTTCGAGTTCCAGACCATGATTTGCGAGCTGACGGGCATGGACGGTGCGAACGCCTCGGTGTACGACGGCGCCTCCGCCTGCGCGGAAGCCATTGCCATGAGCGTGGACGCGGAGGACGAGCGCGAGGTGGCCTATGTTTCGGCGGCCCTCAACCCGGAGTATCTGCGCACCGTGAAAACCTACTGCTACGCCGCAAACCGCAAGCTGGTCATCATCCCGGAAAAGGACGGTCGCACCGACCTTGAATTCCTGCGGGAGAATATTGTGGAAACAGCCGCCTGCGTGCTGGTGCAGCAGCCGAACTTCTATGGGCTGCTGGAGGACGCCGAGGCCTTTGCAGAGCTGGCCCACGACGAGGATGCCAACTTCATCCTGTGTGTGAACCCCTTCTATGCGGCCATTGGCAAAACCCCCGGCGAGTGCGAGGCCGATATCGCCGTGGGCGAGGGCCAGCCGCTGGGCCTCAGCCTGAACTTTGGCGGCCCGCACCTGGGCTTTATGGCGGCCACCCGGGGGGTGAGCCGCAAGCTGCCGGGGCGCATTGTGGGCCAAACCACAGACGCCGCCGGGAACCGGGCCTTTGTGCTCACCATGCAGGCGCGCGAGCAGCATATCCGGCGGGAGCTGGCCTCCTCCAACATCTGCTCAAACCAGGCGCACTGCGCGCTGATAGCCGCCTGCACCATGGCCGCCCTGGGCGAAAAGGGCATGAAGGAGGTGGCCGGCCAGTGCCTTGCCAAGGCGCACTATGCCGCAAAGCAGATGGCGGCCATTCCGGGCTATGAGCTGGTGTATGAGGGCGAGTTCTTCCACGAGTTTGTAACAAAATGCCCCTGCGCACCCGAAAAACTGATGGCCAAGCTGGAGGAGCACGGCATACTGGGCGGCTACCCCATCTCCAGCGGTATTCTTTGGTGCTTTACCGAGATGAACACCAAAGAGGAAATTGACCAGCTTGTGGCCTTACTAAAGGAGGGGGTGTAACCATGAAGCTTGTATTCGAAAGAAGCATGCCGGGGCTGTCCTGCTGCCTCATTCCACCCTGCGATGTAGAGCCCTATGAGCTGGACGGCGCGCAGCAGCGCGAAGCGGCGCTGCACCTGCCGGAGCTGACCGAGGGGGAGCTGGCGCGGCATTACACCGCCCTGGAGGCCGAGACCTTTGGCGTGAACAGCGGCTTCTACCCGCTGGGCAGCTGCACCATGAAGTATAACCCAAAGCTGAACGACGAGATTGCGGCCCTGCCCGGCTTTGCCGAGATACACCCCCTGCAGCCCGGCCACACCGTGCAGGGCTGCCTGGCGGCCCTGCGCCTGGCGGAAAAGCTGCTGTGCGAAATCACCGGCATGGACAACATGACCTTCCAGCCGGCGGCGGGGGCCCACGGGGAACTGACGGGGCTTTTGCTCATCAAGCGCTACCACGATTTCCGCGGGGACAAAAAGCGTAGCCAGATTATCGTGCCGGACACCGCCCACGGCACAAACCCGGCCAGCGCCACCATGGCGGGCTTTGAGACGGTGAGCATCCCCTCCGGCCCGGACGGCCTGGTGGATTTGGCCGAGCTGCGGGCGGTGGCGGGCGAAAACACCGCCGGCCTGATGCTGACCAACCCCGGCACCATGGGCAAGTTCGAAAAGGACATTGTGGAGATTGCCAAAATTGTGCACGAGGCAGGGGGCCTTTTGTACTACGACGGGGCCAACCTGAACCCGGTGATGGGCATTGTGCGCCCGGGCGATACCGGCTTCGACATCGTGCACCTAAACCTGCACAAGACCTTCTCCACCCCGCATGGCGGCGGTGGGCCCGGCTCCGGCCCGGTGGGCTGCAAGGCCTTCCTCTCGCAGTTCCTGCCCGTTCCCCGGGTGGTGGAGGAGGACGGCGCGCTGGCCTTCTCCTACAGTTTCCCCGAGAGCATGGGCAGCGTGAAGGGCTTCTACGGCAACTTCACCGTCATGCTCAAGGCTCTCACCTACATCCTCACGCTGGGCCGGCAGGGCATTCCGCAGGCGGCCAAAAGCGCCACCCTGAATGCCAACTACATGATGAAGAACCTGGACGACCTGTACCGGGTGGCCTTCCCCGGGCGCTGCATGCACGAGTTTGTGCTGAGTGTGGAGAACCTGAAGTACAAGTATGATGTATCGGCCATGGACATTGCCAAGTGCCTGCTGGACAATGGCATGCATCCCCCCACCGTGTACTTCCCCTTGAATGTGCACGAGGCGCTGATGGTGGAGCCCACGGACACCGAGTCCAAGCAGAGCATTGACGCGGCGGTGAAAATTTACCGGGAGGTGTATGAGCTGGCCAAAACAAAACCGGAGCAGCTGCGTGCCGCCCCGGTGAACACCCCCATCCGCCGCCCCGATGAGGTGGGCGCGGCCCGGAAGCCCATCATCCGCTACGAATTTGACTAACGGCATGGCACCCGGCCGGTGAGTACACCTTCTCACCGGCCCCATTTTCTTTTCAGCAGAGGCACATATGGAAAACAAAACAAAAATCTACCTCTCCGGCTCCACAAACCCCTACCACAATCTGGCGGTGGAGGAGTATCTGCTGGGCCGGGCCGGGGCGGGGGAGTGCATCCTCTACCTGTGGCAAAACCGGCACACCGTGGTCATTGGCCGCAACCAAAATGCGTTTAAGGAGTGCAAGGCCGAGCAGCTGGCCGCCGACGGCGGTTTTCTGGCCCGGCGCATGAGCGGCGGGGGCAGCGTCTTCCACGACCTGGGCAACCTGAATTTCACCTTTCTGGTGCCAAAGCCGCTGTACGATGTGGACAGGCAGCTGTCCGTCATTCTGCGCGCGCTGGAGGATTTTGGCCTGCGGGCCGAGAAAACCGGGCGGAACGATATCTGCATAGAGGGCAAGAAGTTTTCCGGCAACGCCTTTTATAAGGATGAGAAGGCCTGCTTCCACCACGGCACCCTGCTGGTGGGGGCCGACCTTTCCATGATGTCGCACTATCTGCGGGTATCGGCGGCAAAGCTGGAGGCAAACAGCGTGGAATCGGTGAAAAGCCGGGTGGTGAACCTGCAAAGCCTCTGCGCTGAATTGACCATAGACAAGCTGAAAGCGGCGCTCATCCGGGCCTTTGGGGCGCTGTATGCCCCACCGGAAACCCTGGAGGATGGGGCGCTGGACGGGCGGGAGATAGAGGCCCTCACAGAAAAATATGCCTCCGAGAGCTGGCGCTATGGCGAAAGCATGGAGGCCGACTACAGCATGGGGCAGAAATTTCCCTGGGGCGAGGTGGAGCTGCTGCTGCAAATTCGGGGCAGAGAGGTGACGGAGGTGCAGCTTTTCTCCGACGCGATGGAGGAGTACATCAGCGAGGTGGTGACGGCCAGCCTGCGGGGGGCCGCCTTCGAAAAAGCAGCCCTCACCGGGGCCCTTGCCAAAGCGGGAAAAAGCCTGCCCGCCCATGTGCACCAGGATATTCTGCAAATGATTGAAACCCAAGAGATATGGTAGGAGGGAAGAGGATGGACAGCTTTGATTTGGTGGTAATTGGCGCGGGGCCCGGCGGCTATGTGGCCGCCATACGCGCCGCGCAAAAGGGGCTGAAAACCGCCGTGGTGGAAAACCGGGACGTGGGCGGCACCTGCCTGAACCGCGGCTGCATCCCCACAAAATCCATGCTGCACAGCGCGCGGCTGTACCAGGAGGCCCTGGAGGGCGAGTGGTTTGGCGTCACGGCGGAAAAGGTGGATTTTGATTTTGACCAGATTAACGAGCGGAAAATCGCCTCGGCCCTGCGCATGCGGCACGGCACAGAGCGGCTGCTAAAAACAAACGGCGTGCAAATTGTGCGGGGCACGGCTGTTATCCAAAGCCCCACCGGCGTGCTGGTGGACACAAAGGACGGCCCCCGAACGCTGGAGGCAAAGCACATCATCATCGCCAGCGGCTCAAAGCCAAAGCCTTTGGCCGGGCCCATGCAGGGCATTGCGGACGTGTTCGACAGCGACCAGGCCCTGGCCCGGGACGCCAAGCTCTACAAACGCATCCTCATCTCGGGCGGCGGGGTCATCGGGGTGGAGTTTGCCTCCATTTACAACGACCTGGGCTGCGAGGTGACCATTGTGGGCTCTCGCGAGAACCTGCTGCGCCGGCTCGACCCCGACATCTCCCTGAACCTGATGAAGCTCTTTGAAAAACGGGATATCAACATCATCACACCCGCCAAAATTCAAAGCATACAAAAGCAGGGCGGGGAGCTGGTGTGCAGCATCCTGCAGGAGGGCGAGGAGGTGGAGGTGCGCTGCGACGGCGTGCTGACCTGTATTGGCCGTGCCCCGGTGACGGACTGCATTGGCGGTATGGCAGAGATAGAGCGGGATGAGGCCGGCTTTGTGGTTATCAATGAGCACCTGCAAACCAGCATCCCGAACATCTACGCCATAGGCGACTGCACCGTGGGCAGCACCCAGCTGGCCCATGCCGCCTCGGCCCAGGGGCTGAATGTCATCAGCCACATTGTGGGGGAAGCGCCCGTGGCAAACCTGGCCGCCATTCCCACCTGCGTGTACACCAGCCCCGAGATTGCCACGGTGGGGCTGATGGATTTTGAGGCCGAGGAGCAGGGCAGGGAGGTGAAGGTGGGCAAGTATGTCATGACCGGGAACGGCAAGTCCATTGTCACCAACGAGGACCGCGGCTTTGTGAAGCTGGTGTTCGACGCGGAGACCGAGGTGCTGCTGGGCGCCCAGCTCATGTGCGCCCGCGCCACCGATATCATCAGTGAGCTGGTGACGGCTGTGGCCAACAAAATGACGGCCCACCAGCTGGCCAGCGCCGTGCGCCCCCACCCCACCTACGTGGAGGGTATCACCGAGGCGGTGGAAAGCATCTACGGCCTTTCCATCCACGCGGAAAAAAGCGCCCTGGCTATGATGGGCTAGCAGGCGAGAGCGCCGATAGTCCTCACAGTAACACAAAAAGCACCTGAAAAGGTGCTTTTTGCTTTGCTGTATGAATTTGCTCTAATAGGGCCCGTAGTGGATGACCACGGCAAAGATTTGGAAAGCGAAGTTGATGATGAGCTGCAGGCTGAGCCATTTGGCGGCGAACCTGGCCCAGCGCCCATAGGAGATTTTCCCCATGGAAATGCCCGCCATCAGCATGCCCAGGGTGGGCACAATGGCGTTGGAAAAGCCATCCCCCATCTGGTAGGCAAACACCGAAATCTGCCGGGTCAGGCCCGCCACATCGGCCAGGGGCGCCATAAGCGGCATGGTGACAATGGCCTGCCCGGTGCCGCTGGGAATGAACAGGTTGATGATGCTTTGAATCAGCATCATGATGCCGCCCTTGAAGATGAGGGGCACATAATTCAGCGCCAGAGAGCAGTAATACACAATCGTGTCCAAAATCTGCCCCTGCTCCAGAATGATGGAGATGGAGGAGGCCAGGCCCACCAGAATGGCGGGGTAGACCATCTGCTTCATGCCCTCCACAAAGGCTTTTGCTATCTGGTTGGGCGTCATGCCGTACACAAAGCCGCACACAATGCCCAGCACGAAGAAATAGGCCACCAGCTCGTTCAGGTAGAAGGAGAAGACGACGATGAGCACCATCAGCAGGGCAATGCCGCCCAGAAATACCGCCAGGGTGGCAATGTGGCGCTTGCTTAGGCCGTAGTCCTCCTTCTCCTTTTCCTCCAGCTTGAATTCGCTGTAGTCCACGTCGGCCACCAGGCTTTTGCCGGGGTCCTTTTGAATCTTGCGGCAGTAGCGCACCAGATACAGAGAGAGATAGGCCGTGCTGACCACCCAGAAAATCCACCGCAGCCACATGCCAGAGAACATGGGCAGCCCCGCTATGGACTGGGCCAGCCCCACGGTGAAGGGGTTGATGGGGGCAGCGCCATAGCCCGTGGCCACGCCCATGATGACAATGGCCGTGCCCACCATGGCGTCGTAGCCCAGGCCAATGGAAAGCGTGATGAGGATGGGCAGAAAGGCCAGGCACTCCTCCGCCATGCCAATCACGCCGCCCGCCAGGCAGAACACGCTGGCCAGCAGCACAATCACCCACTCCGAGCGCTTGCTGGAGCTCCCGGTTCTTCGGATAATCCGGGCAATTCCCCTGTGCAAGGCCTCGGTGGAGTTCACCACACCAAAGGCCCCGCCAATGATAAAGATGAAAAAGACGGTGATGGCATTTTTCAGCAGGCCAGCGGGAATGGCCATGAAGAATTGCCCCGGTGTCACCGGTGTTTGCTCTATGGGGGCATAGGTGCCCGGCTGCACCATCTGTCGTCCCGTCTCATCCGCCACCCGGGTGAACGTGCCGGAGGGAATGAAATAGGTCAGTACCGCCGCCAGCAGCATCAGGCCCACTATCAGAACGTAGGTGTCTGGCATGGGCAGCTTTTTGCGTGTTTTCTTCTCCTTTTCCTCCATCACAGTTCCTCCTTTGGTCCCAAGGGGCGGCTTAGCCGCTACATAGCTCCGCCTTTGCCTTCGCCCGGAATTCGGCGTCTTCCAGCACTCTCAGCCCCGTCAGCGCCAGTGCCCTGGCCCCCGCCATGGTCCGCTCCCAGGCGAAGTCCGTCATGGTGCCCTCCCAAAACTCCGGCGTGTGCAAAGAGGCCCCGTTGCACATGATTTGAATGGCGGGATGGATGGAGGGCACAATCTGGCTCACATTGCCCATGTCGGTAGAGCCGGAGAGCTTGCCTCCCTCGTCGCGCACGCCCAGCCTTTCCATCTCCGCCTGGAACTCGCCCAGCAGGGTATAGTTGTGTTTCACACCCTGGCAGGTGGGCTCGTAGTGGTGCCACTCCAGCTCGCAGCCGGTGGCCAGCGCCGCGCCCTTGGCGCAGTTCACCACCTTGGCCACCACCTCGTCGAAGTAGCTGTGCTCCCGTGTGCGGAACTCCATGCGCACCCGGCCGCTGTCTGGGATGATGTTGGCCGCACTGCCCGCCTCCAGAATGATGCTGTGGATGCGTGTGCCGTCCTTGAGCTGCTGGCGCAGGGCATTTACGGCGCTGTAGAACACCACCACCGCGTCCAGGGCGTTGATGCCCTCGTAGGGGGAGGCCCCGGCGTGGGAGGGCCGGCCGGTGAAGTGGAAGTCCACCCCGCCAATGGAAATCCACTCCCCGGCAAAATCGGTAACAGAGGCGGGGTGGGCCATCAGCGCCGCGTCATAGCCCTCAAAGACGCCATGCTCCACCAGATAAGGCTTGCCGTGGCCCGTCTCCTCAGAGGGGGTGCCGATGATGCTGACCTCCCCCTCCACCTCGCTTAGCGCCGTGGCTAGGCCCAGGGCCGCGGCCACGGTCATGCCGGAGATGAGGTGGTGGCCGCAGGCGTGGCCCGCGCCGGGCAGGGCGTCATACTCCGCAATCAGGGCCACGCGGGGGCCGCTGCCATTTTTCTTGGTGGCCTTGAACGCGGTCTCCATCCCGGCCAGGTTTTCCTCCACGGCGAAGCCCCGCTCCCGCAGAAAAGCGCAGAGCTGTTTCGCGCTTTCGCGTTCCTCCAGGCCAATCTCCGGGTGCTCGTACAGCCAGGTGGACAGTTCCCGAATCGTCGCCTGCTCCTTGGCAATGGTGGAGACGACTTGTTCTTTGTGGCTCATGGCGCCCTCCTTTTTGCTAGGCCATTTCTTCGGCGGGTTGCGCATTCAGCCTGGCGTCCAGCCTCTTTTTATAGGCCAGGGCGCCCAGGCTGCCCACAATGCCAACCGCCATAACAATGGCTTGGAAAATGAACACGTAGCGGTAGCCGTCGTTGCCGTAGTTGTCCAGCCAGTAGCCAATGAGGGGGAAGAGGAAGATGTCGGGGGAGAAGCCCAGGGCGGCGGCCACACCCACGGTGGTGGCGGCATATTTCTTGGGCACGTGAATTTCGGAGGCCACCGCGTAGTAGATGCCCTTGCCCATGTACACCACGCAGGCCACCAGCAGAATGAGGAAGATGACCAGGGCCACCGGCGCGCCGGAGGGCATGAAGATGAAGGCCAGCATGGTGAGAATGCCCAGGCCGTAAATAACGATGAGACTTTTGGAGGTGGAGCCAAATTTATCGGAGATGACCCCGCCCAGCGGCGCGCCCACCAGCCGCAGCACATAGGTGCGCACAATGGCCAGCACGCCCGAGAAGGCCACGGTCATGCCCAGCACAGAGGTGGCGTAGGGCGTGAAGTAGGACATGGTGACGGCGCAGGTGTAGATGGAGAAGATGGCAAGACCCTGGAACCAGGTGGCGGGGGAGGTGAGAACCTTGAGGAAGTCTTTGCCGGTAATTTTCTCCCCCTTTTCCTCTTGCGCGGCCTGCAGGGCCTGCTTGGCCTCGGCCTCTGTGTCCTTCATGCCCTTGAAGACAATCCAGGCCAGAACAGCCACCACCAAAGAGGCAATGCCAATGGCGATGATGACGAACTTCATGCCCAGTGCCGGGGCGGCATAGCGGGCAAAGATATACAGCAAAATGGCGTTGATGATGATGCTGCCGATGCCGACGAAGGATTCATTCAGGCCAAAAATTTTGCCCTGGTTTTTGTCGTCGGCCATCAGGCGCACAATTTTGATGTGAGAGGGGTAGTTCAGCACCAGTGTGGTGATGGCCAGCCCTATCCAAATCCAGATGGCCACGCCATAGCTGAGGTTGAAGGCGAAGATGAGGCTGAGGATGCCGTTGCCCACCATAGAGGCGATGAACAGCTTTTTATAGTCGAAGCGGTCGGCCAGCCAGCCGCCCAGGGGTGCGCCCAGAATATTGCCTATGCCGAAAATGGTCATGAGTAAGCCGAGTTGCGCGTTGGTACAGCCCAGTGTTTGCTGAAAGGGATCGTACAGTAGATACTGGATGAAGCCAAGGGCGTAGGCCAGTGTCCATGCAAAGCCAAGAACCAGCATTTTCACCAGCAGTTTCGGAGTAAAGTTTTTCATAGGTTTGCTCCTTCTCTCTTACAATTTTAACCCCTTTTGGGTTTTCAGCAAAGATGCTTCTGAAATACCTTGCCCAGCAGGGCGATGCCGTCGCTGATCTGCTGGTCGTTCACCATGGTGAAGTTCATACGAATGGTGTTTTTTTGCCCCTCGTTCGCATAGAAGGATTCTCCGGGGATGTAGGCCACGCCCGCTTCCAGGGCCTCATCCAGCAAGGCGTTGGCGTCCAGGCCGCCCGGCAGCTCCAGCCACACAAACATGCCCCCCTCGGGCCGGGTGTACTGCACAGAGGCGGGGAAATGCGCCTCTATCTTGGCCAGCATCAGCTCGCAGCGGGCCTTGTAGGCCGCCTGAATCTTCCGGATGTGGGCCTCTATGTCATAGTCCTGCAGGTATTGGGCCACCTGCATCTGGGCAAACTCGTTGCACTGCAGGTCCAGGCCCTCCTTCAGGCGCTCGGCCAGCTGGGCCACCTCGGGGCTGGCGCAAAGCCAGGCCACCCGCAGGCCGGGGCTGAGGATTTTGGAGAAGGAGCCCAGGTAAATCACCTGTCCCTTTGTGTCCATGGTTTTCAAACAGGGGAGAGGCTCCCCCTTGAAGCGCAGCTCGCCATAGGGGTTGTCCTCCACCACCATCACGTCGTAGCGGGCCACCAGCTCCATAAAACGTTTCCGGCGCTCCAGCGTCCAGGCCTTGCCGGTGGGGTTTTGGAAATTGGGGATGACGTAAATCATTTTGGCCCGGGGTGTTTCCCGCAGCACCCGCTCCAGGTCCTCCATCACCATGCCGTCGTCATCGGTGTCCACCCCCACAAATTCGGGGCCGTAGGGGCGGCAGGCGTTGATGCCCCCAAGATAGCTGGGGTTTTCGGCAATCACCACGTCGCCCTCGTCAATCAGCATCATGGCCGCCAGTGCCAGCCCCTGCTGAGAGCCGGTGGTCACGGTGATGTTTTCAGGGCCGCAGTCCACCCCCTCCTTCTCCCGCATCCGCTGCACAAGCAGGTTCAGCAGTGGGCCGTAGCCCTTTGTCAGGCCGTATTGCAGCGCCGCCTTGCCGTTTGTCTCCATCAGCTTGGCCGTGGCGGCGGTCAGCTCAGCCAAGGGAAACAGGGTTGGGTCGGGCAGGCCGGCCGCAAAGGAGATAACGCCGGGTTTGCTGGCAATGCGCTTTTGCACCGCACGTATGGCGGAGGCCTTCAAACGGTTCATGCGAATTGAAAATGCCATGGTGGTTTTTTCCTCCTCAGTTTTTCCTCAGATAGAATGGGACGCTTATGTTTGCGCCGCCGCAAGGCAGGCCAGGGCAATGGAATTGATTTTAATCTCCGGCGTGTCGGAGCGGGAGCCCAGAATGGCCGGGGCCGCCGCACCCAGAATGATGCCGGCCCATTTGGCGCCGTTGAATTGCAGCCAGGACTTGCCCACCACGTTGCCCGCCTCAATGTTGGGGAATAGCAGCAGGTCCACATCCCCGGCAATTTTGCTGTTTATGCCCTTGTGGGCGGCGCTCTGGGCGTCAAAGGCCACATCGAAGGCAATGGGCCCTTCGGCCACGCAGGGCGGCACTTCTCCCTGCTCCACCATCTCCACCAGGGCTGCCGCATCCACGGTGGCCTGCACCTTGGGGTCCACCATCTCGTTGGCGGTCAGCATGGCCACCTTGGGGCTTGCAAGGCCCAGGTTCTGCATGGCCAGCAAGGCATTCGTCAGGATGTCCTTCTTCTGGGCCAGGCCCGGGGCCACGTTTACGCCGCTGTCGCTGCCGTAGATGAGCTTGTGGTACTGGGGCAGCTCATAGACGGCCAGCAGGCTCAAAAGCCGCCCGGTGCGCAGGCCGTAGTCCCGGTTCAGTATGCCCCGCATATACACCGAGGTATTGAGCAGGCCCTTCATCAGCACCTCGGCGCCGCCCGTCCGCACCAGCTCCACGGCCGCCTGCACCGCCTCGGCCTCCTCGGCCCGGTGCAGGGTTTCAAAGCCGGAAAAGCCAATTTTCGCGGCCAGCTGCTGAATCTTTTCGCCATCGCCCACCAGCACGGGTTTTATGAAGCCCAGCTCCGCCGCATCCCGCACGGCGGTCATCACCGTCTCATCCTGGGCCACCGCCACACTCACCGTCCGGGGTGGGATGGACCGCACCTTCTCCAGTAAATCGTGAAAGCTTTTTAGCATACGCGTCCCTTCTCCCTCACTGATATTCCTTGGCCTGCTCCTGCCCATGGAGCACCCGCAGGGCGCCCAGGGCCAAAGCCTCCATCTCAAACTCCCCGGCCACCACCTCCAGTGGGGCCAAAAAGGCGGTCATGCGCCTAAGCTCTTGCACCACATAGGCCGAGTGGGCAATGCCCCCGGTGAGCACCACCCGGTCTACAGCGCCCGCAAAGGTGGCGGCATAGCAGCAAATTTCCTTGGCCACAGCATACACAAAGGCCTCGTGCACCAGCCTGGCCTTCTCGTCGCCGCTCTTCATGCGGCGCTCTATCTCCTGCACGTCCTTGGTGCCCAGGTAGCTGTACATGCCGCCCACACTGCTCAGCTTGGCCACCATCTCCTGCTCGGTGTAGCGGCCGGAGTAGCACAGCTTCACCAGCGGGTAGGTGGGCAGGCCGCCGCTGCGCTCTGGGGAGAAGGGGCCGTTGGTACGTCCGCCGCTGCCGTCCACCATCTTGCCCTTGCGGTGGGCCACCACCGAGTTGCCGGAGCCCAGGTGGGCAATGATGAAATTGCAGTCCTCATACCGCTTGCCAATGCGCTCTGCCGCCCAGCGGCCCACGGCCTTGTGGTTCAGGGCGTGGAACCAGCTGGGCCGTTCCAGCTCGCTGATGCCCGAGATTCGGGCCTTGTCCATCAGCTCGTCCACCGCCACAGGGTCCACCACAAAGCAGGGCAGGCCCAGCTCGTCGCCCAGGCTGCGGGCAATCACGGCCCCGAGGTTGGAGGCGTGCTCCCCCTCCACGGCGCCCCGTAAGTCCTCCACCATGCGGTCATTCACCGTGTAGGTTCCGCCGGGAATGGGGCGCACCAGGCCCCCGCGGCCCACCACGCAGTCAAAGGAGTGTATGGGGTGCCCCGCCTGCTCCACCGCCTGCACAATCATCTCTTTGCGGTAGGCAAATTGGTCAAATACACGGGGGAAGGGCTGCAAATCCTCTGCGCTATGGGTGATGTTTTGCTTGAAGACCTCCTGCGTCTCCTCGAAAACGGCAATTTTTGTTGATGTTCCGCCGGGGTTCAGAATCAGTAGTTTCACCTGGGCACCTCGTTCCATACAATAGAACAACGTTCTATTTTCTTTGGCTAAGAATACTTGATTCTGTGCTCTTTGTCAACAGATTTTCTCTACGCGAAGGAAATTTTGGCTATCTGTACAAAGAACGGTGAGAATTTATAGAGGCATGAAGCTACAATAAGACTCCTAATAATACAATTTTTGCAAATTGCACAAAAAACCCACCGCTATTCCAGCGCTTTGGAGATTTCGGCACACACCGCCAGCAGGCGTTCCCCAATTTGCGTGATGGAGCTTTGCTGCATGCGCTGCGAGGGGCCGGACACACTGACGGCGGCCACGGCGTAGCCCCGGCGGAGAATCGGCGCGGCCACGCATATCAGCCCCTTTTCCCGCTCCTCATTGTCCACGGCATAGCCCAGCTTCCGCACGCGCAGCAGCTCGGCTTGCAGCTCCGCCACCGTGTCGATGGTATTTTCTGTATAGCGGGTCATGGGCTGCTCCTCGTAAATAGAAAGGTCCACATTCTCGCCAAAGGCCAGCAGGCATTTGCCCACGCCGGCGCAGTGGCAGTCATTGCGGGAGCCAATTTCCGAGTTGAAGCGAAGAATCTGGTTGCCCTCCTCCTTCCAGATGATGATGCTCTTGTACACATCCAGCGGGTTTTTTTCCAGCATGGAGACATTCACCGCCTCCTGGAATTCCTCGTGAAGCTGGCGGGTGAAGGGCTGCACCGTTTTTTGGATGCCCAGCTTGTCTCCGATGCTCATGCCCATCACAAAAAATTTCACGCCCAGGTTATACCGCCCATTTTCGGGGTTTTGGTCCACAAAGCCCTTGTTTTGCAGCGTTACCAGGGTGCGGTATACCGTGCTCTTGTAGATATTCAGGTCCTTGCTGATGTTGGTGATGGTCACCTCGCTGCTCTGGTTGTACAGATAAAGCAAAATATCCAGCGCCCGGTCAACAGAATTGATGATTACAGAGGGTTGCTCACTCATGGGCTTTCTCCTGACTTTGTTTGTCGCCTTTGTTTTTCACCATACCATATTTGTGCGTCCCCCGCAACGCTTTCCTAATGCATTCGCCACAAATAGTATTCTACATTCATTACAAATATCTGCCCGAATTTTCGTCAGGCAAATCATTCGGCAGTCATTGACAGACCGCCGGGGCGGGTGGTATTATTGCAGCAGATGGAACACGATTCTACAGAGTAGAACAAAATTGCAAACACAGGGAGGAGATAGTGTGAAAGTTGAAACAAAACCCTTGCGATGCAAGGAATGCGGCCTGTGCCAGGCGCATTGCCCCAAAAAGGCCATCCACTTTTCCGAGCAGACCAACCCCGCGGGCTACCACCCGGCTGTGATTGATGATGAAAAGTGTATCGCCTGCGGCGTGTGCTACATAACCTGCCCAGACGGTGTTTTCCACGTTTTGGGCCACGGAGGATAACATGACTGAGATGATGAAGGGCAATGAAGCCATTGCCGAAGCCGCAGTACGCGCTGGCGTGCGGTTCTATGCGGGGTATCCCATCACCCCTTCCAGCGAGATTATGGAGTATCTTTCCTGGCGGCTGCCCGAGGTGGGCGGCTCCTTTGTGCAGGCGGAAAGCGAGCTGGCCGGCATCAACATGGTCATAGGCGCGGCGGCCTGCGGGGTGCGGGCCCTCACCGCCTCCTCCGGCCCCGGCATTTCCTTAAAGCAAGAGGGCATTTCCACCCTGTGCGACGAGGGCCTGGCCGCCGTGGTCATCACCCAGGTGCGCTATGGCAACGGCCTGGGCACCCTGCTGTCTGCCCAGTGCGACTACAACCGCGAGACCCGGGGCGGCGGCCAGGGAGATTACCGCTGCATCGTGCTCTGTCCCTCCTCCATTCAGGAGTTTGTGGATTTGGTGCGCCCTGCCTATGAGCTGGCGGAAAAATACCGCATCGTCACCATGCTGATGGGGGAGGGGACCCTGGGCCAGATGATGGAGCCCGTGACCCTGCCTGAATTTGTGGAGGCGGAGCGGCACCCCTGGGCCCTGAACGGCCACTACAGCTACAAAAAAATCGGCATCTTCCAGCGGGATTCCCGCAAGGAGGCCGTGGAGCTGGTGGAGAAGTACAACACCATCAAGGAGAACGAGCAGCGCTGGTTCGAAGAGGGCATAGAGGACGCGGACTATGTGTTCGTGGCCTACGGCGTGCCGGGCCGCAGCACCCTGGGCGCCATCCGCGAGCTGCGGGCCGAGGGAGAAAAGGTGGGGCTCATCCGCCCCATCACGGTGTGGCCCTTCCCGGAAAAGGCCTTCGCCCGCATCAACCCCGATGTGAAGGGGGTTATCACCGTGGAGGAGAACGCCACCGGCCAGCTGGTGGACGACGCGGCGCTGTTCATTAAGAAAACCCACAAAACCCGCAACATCCCCGCCTACGCCCTCACCTATGTCTACAACACGCCTCCCATCCGCAGCATCAAGCAAGACTATTTCAAGGTCAAGAGCGGCGAGCAGAAGGAGGTTTACTGATATGGAGAGAAAAGTACCTGCTCTGGTTGATAAGCCGGTGGATTTCTGCCCCGGCTGTGGGCACGGCATCATCGCCCGCCTCATCATGGAGTGCCTGGAGGAGCTGGGCCAGCTCGAAAACATCATTTTTCCCATCGGCGTGGGCTGCTCCTCGAACCTGGGAGCCGGCCTGGAGTGCGACCGCCTCCACTGCTGCCATGGCCGGGCCGGCGCGGTGGCCACCGGCATGAAGCGTGTGAACCCCGACGTGGTGGTTGTGGCCTACCAGGGCGACGGCGACGCCTACAACATCGGCACGGGCGAAACCTTCAACGCCGCCTACCGCAACGAGCATATCACCGTCATTGTGGTGAACAACACAAACTTCGGCATGACGGGCGGCCAGATGTCCCTGACCACCATGGAGGGCCAGAAAACCTCCACCTCCGTGCATGGGCGTGACTGCGCCACCACCGGCTACCCCATCCGCTTCCCAGAGCTGGTGGCCCGGGAGTTCCCCGGCGCGGCCTATGCCGCCCGCGGCACCGTCACCACTCCGGCCAACATCAATAAGCTCAAGGGCTATATCAAAAATGCCCTTCTCGCACAAATTCACCACGAGGGCTATTCCATTGTGGAGGTGCTGTCCCCCTGCCCCATCAACTGGGGCCTCACCCCCATCAAGGCCATGGAGCACATCGACAAGGAGCTCGTCCCCTACTACCCCATCGGGGAGTTCAAAAAGAGAGGAGAGAACCAGTAAGATGAAAGAGATTGTATTTGCCGGCTCGGGCGGGCAGGGCGTTCTCACCTGCGGCCTCATCTTCTCCGACATTGCCGCCAGCAAGGGTTTGCATGTCACCTGGACGCCCTCCTATGGCTCTGCCATGCGGGGCGGCACGGCCAACTGCACCGTGAAGTATGGCGAGGACTATATCTACAACCCCTCCCAGGAGGAGCCGGACCTGCTGCTGGCCATGAACGAGCCCTCCTTCGTGAAGTTCCTGCCCATGGTGGCCCCGGGCGGCACCGTGGTGGTCAGCGACGCCTATACCCTGCCGGAGAATATCCGCAGCGATGTAAAAATTGTGCTGGTGCCCTGCTTTGCACTGGCCACAAAGCTCGGCAATCTGCGGGGCGCCAATGTGATTATGACCGGTGCCATCACCCGGCTGCTGGGGGAATTTTCGGCCCAGGAGGCCGTGGACGCCATGAACCGCATGTTTGAGAAAAAGGGGAAGGGGAAATTTGCCGCCAGCAATTCCGCCGCCTTCCAGGCCGGGTTCGACGCTATTTAAGCACCCTTTGTATGTCGACACAAGCTAACCACCGAAGAAATCGCCGCGAGGCAAGTGAAAAAATGCCCAACACAAAAGGCCCGAACCATTGCAATGCAAGGGTTCGGGCCTTTTGTGTGCCTAAAAGAGAAGCTTGGCCTGTTTCTGTCTCCTTTTAATAAGGTTATATAAGAGAGGCCCAGAAAACACCTGCCCGAAACAGAAAGGCGTGCTGGCATCCAGCTTGCGCTCCGGCGTGTGCTGCGGGGTGGGCATCTTGTGGCGGCAGAGGCATTTTCTGCAAAAGAACCACGGGGCCTGCTATTGTGTGAGGGTCTCTGTCAGGCGGGCCACCACCACATAGCGCTGGTCCGTCCATTCCTCCGCCTGCGTGCAGGTGGACAGCATCAGATAGTGGTCATCCGCCTTGGCCCCGGTCAGGTTCACATTCGCCTTGGGGTCCTCGCTGTTGCGCAGGCCGGCCAGAAACTCCTTCATGGTCTCCTCATCGGCATAGTCCTTTTCATACAGAATATTCTCATCGCCAATTTGCAGGGCGGCCATAATCTCGTATTTCTGCTGCCCATCGGGCAGGTAGACATAGAGCTCGCGGTTTTCCGCAAAATAGTCGGGGTCCTCATAGCGGTGCAGCTGGGTGAAGTGTGTCTCGTCCGGCGTGTAGTGCCCGTAGGCCACCATCATGGGGGCGGAGAAATCATCGGGGTTGCTCATGTCCACAAAAATGGCCCCGTATTTGGAATATTCTTTGTTTTCATCGTGGTCGAGGTAAAAGGTGTTGTCTGTGGTGCTGAGAATGGGGTAGTCAATCACGGTGCCGGGCACCTCTATCCAGGCGATGATATCCTGGTTTTTCTTTTGCAGCGCCTTAAAATCCACCAGCTTGCGGGGCTTTGGCGCAGGCTGGGAGGAGCTGGCAGGGGGCGGTATAACGGGCGCAGCACTGGACGAGGGCGGGGCCTCCTTGGCGCAGGCGGCCAGAAACACGGTGGCAAACACCAGAGACAGGGCGGCCAAAAGCCGTTTTTGATGCGAGATCTTCTTCAAAAAATTTCCTCCTGATCCTAAAATTCGTCAAAAATAGGTCTGAATTTTCCCCCAAGGGGATGCTTCGCGATGACAGAATTTTTGCATGAGACGCGCGGCAACATTACTTTGTTGCCGCCTTTCATGGAAACGGGTTCATCGTTTCTATGGAAGAATAGTATGAAAATAGCAAAAGCCACGC
>CAYRFC010000001.1:70486-75089 GCA_964423365.1 uncultured Oscillospiraceae bacterium | reverse complement strand
AAGGTGATGGGGGATTCATTGGTTCATCAAGCCCTGTTCTGCGGTGTTCCGCGCCTACTTTGCCGCACATAATGCCCGGCAGCCTTCTCCATTTGTTCGCCTTGCCCGGCCGATATGGCTACCTTACCTTTTTGAATATCCAGCAAACCACTTTCCCGTAGTTCTTTTAGCGTGCGGTTCAGGGTTTTGGTAGTAAGGCCTATCTCCTCCGCCATTTGCTGCCTTGTTTGTCGAATCAACACCTCTTGTTTTCCACGGGCCAACCCGGCGTGTGCATGCTCCAGCAAATAGCGTAGCACCAGATAACGTACCGAGTAGTACTGCCGTTCTCCTCGGCTATAGGATGCACTGTATAGCTTGCGTGAAATATCCTGTGTCACCCGTCGCAAAAAAGTATTGTCGGCCGAAATCCATGCCTCAAAACCCGCCAGAGAGATAAACATCACAAGACATTCTGTGATGGTTTCGATGGTGACCGAGGAATGGGTATAGCCCGCCAACAGCGTTACCTCCCCAATAAAGGAGATAGCGCTGTTTTTTTCTATCATGAAAATATTTCCGTTTTCAAACTCATTGATGACCCTGTGCTGCCCCTGGCAAACGATGCCAAAGTTCGTAAGTTCTGTGTTTTTTTGGTGGATAATGGTGTTTGGCGCAAAACGCCTCAGCGTGAAGCTGGTTTTCAGTTGTTCTGGCATATTCACAGTGAGCTCCGCAAGCCCCGGCGATATCCGCAGCAATTCCTCAAAATCCATCTTGCCCCCCTTGTTCTGTGTGGTTACCGTCATTTTACCATATTTGTTCCATCACTGTTTATTAAATCTGACAAAAAACGCAAAAAGTACCCAACTGTCCTTTTTTTACTCTGTCACCGCATCCTATACTGATAGCAGCAACTAGCGGGCCGCGCGGCGAAGCTTCTGGCACGGCCACACAAAAGAGGAGGAAAGGGTATGAAAAAAGTCTCATACATGTACGACTCGCTCAAGACCCGAATCAAGACGGAATACCCCATCTACCTGCTGGCCTTTGTCTTTATTCTAATTGCCGATTTCATTGGCCAAAAACGCATTCCTGTGGGCAAGGGTGCTTTCATCATCTTCCCCATCTTCTTCGCCATCATCCTGGGTGTTTTAAGTGGGCCTCAAGTACTGAAAGTGATTGACAACAAGAAGGTAAAAGCCGCTAGCAAGCTGGTTATCGTGGCCATTCTGCCTTTCATTGCAAAACTGGGAATCAATGCAGGGGCCAGCATCATGGTGGTGCTGAAAGCGGGCCCAGCCTTGCTTTTGCAGGAATTTGGGAACCTGGGAACCATCTTTCTGTCCATGCCGGTGGCCCTGCTGCTTGGGCTGAAGCTGGAGAGTATCGGTGCCTGCCATTCCATCAACAGAGAGACCAACCTGGCTCTCATGCAAGACATGTTCGGCCCAGATTCCCCCGAGGCAAGAGGCAGCCTTTCGGTGTACATTGTCGGAGGCATGGTGGGCACCATTTACTTTGGTTTCATGGCCAGCATGATTGCCTCCACCGGCCTATTCCACCCCTTTGCGCTGGGCATGTCCTCCGGCGTGGGTGCGGGTATCATGATGGCCTCGGCTGTGGCCAGCCTCAGCGAGATGATGCCTGCCTTTGCCGAAGAGATTTCAGCACTGGCCGCCACCAGCGAGACCTTATCTGGTATCACGGGCATTTACGTGGCTATCTTTGTGGGTATTCCCATCTGCAAGTTCCTGTATAAACACCTGGAACCCCGCCTCGGCCGGGTGACTAAAGCAGGGCGCAGGGCCGCCGAGGAACTGGCCCTGCCGGGCACAGCCGCTGCCGCGGCGAAAGAAAAACCGATGCAGCTTGTGCGAGAGGTGGAGGATTGCCTTGACAATGAGCAGGCTGACACAGGCATCATCCAGCCCGACCATGCCCTGACCTGTGAGGACACAAGGTCCGTTTCAGAAAGCAAAACGGAAAAGGAGGACTGAGCTATGCGTTTTAGAGAGTGGATTTTTCTTCTTGCCATCACCGGCCTTGGAATGATGCTGGCGAACCTCGTGGGCTTTGGCGCATCGTTTATAGAGTCTCTGCCTGGGGTGCTCGTTCTGCTTGGCATCTCTCTGATTGCCGTCCTACTCGATCGTGTCATTCCGCTGAAGCTTCCCATCATTGCCTATTGCTCCATCGTTGGGTTGCTGCTGGCTCTGCCCTTCTCCCCGGTGTCGGGGTTCATTGTAGAAGCGGCTGGCAAAATAAACTTTACAGCCCCGCTCACCATGGTGGGCTCTTATGCGGGAATTTCCATCTCTAACCAGCTGAAAACCTTTGTGAAGCAGGGCTGGAAGATGATTGTGATTGCGGTGCTGGTGATGACGGGCACCTTCGTCGGCTCTCTCTTGGTTGCGCAGCTGGTGCTCAGCTTGACGGGGGCCATCTAAACCATGCAGCTGCTACTTTTGGCTTTGGTAAATCTGGCTGTGGGCCTACTCATAGGTTGGAGCGGTATTGCCGGTTTCCTGCTTCCCATGTTTTATGCAGGCTATATGAATCTTCCGGTGCCCGCCTCCCTTACACTCAGCTTTTCCGCCTTCGCGGTTTCGGGCATCATCGGCTCCATTGGATACTACAAAAAGGGGAACCTGCCTATTCGGGCCACCCTACCGCTGGCGGGGGGTAGCCTTTTGGGGGCAGTGCCAGGCATTCTGCTCAATGCATTTATTCCTGCCGGGGCAGTGAAGTTGCTGCTCTATGGCGTAGTATTGGCCTCTGGGATTTCTATTCTGCTGCGTGAACGTCGTGCAAGCGGGCAGTCAATGCCCGCTTGCGAAAATACAGGTATCTCATTACCGCAGCAAGGCCGTCCAACACAACGGGCTTCGGTAATGGCGGCTCTGGGCTTTGGCACCGCTTTGGTATGCGCGCTAAGCGGGGCGGGCGGGCCTGTTTTGGTGATGCCGCTATTGGTATTGCTGGGTGTGGAGGTACGCAGCGCCATTGGTGTAGCTCTGTTCGATTCTATTTTCATCGCCCTTCCCTCGGTGGTGGGATATGGCTTGCGGGCCGACCTTGCGTCCTTACTTCCTCTTTTGGCGGTGGCGTGCCTTGCCCATGCAGCCGGGGTGTTTTTGGGTAGCCAAAGCTGTCACATCATCCGGCAGCGACCATTGAAAATTGGCGTATCTTTGTTTTCCATCGCCATCGCCCTCTATATGATAGCAGTTCTGCTGCTATAGAATGGCAGAGGTTCTATTGTGTTCCTAGGCACTTGAACATAAAATAAACGGGAGGCCGGTATGCATAAAATCACTTGCGATATTCTGATAAATAATGCACGATATCTAGCGGAGGATATCACGGTGCAGCGTGCGCCCTGCATCGCCATTCGCGATGGCAACATTGTGCATATCGGAGAGGCGGACCAGTGGACTGCCTCAGAAAACTTTGACGGAGGCGGCCTTTTGTGGATGCCCGGCCTTGTGGACGGGCACACCCACACCAGCCAGCAGCTTCTGCGTGGGCGGCTGCTAGACGAAAAGCCCGTGATTTGGAAACGGATTAACGTGCCTTTTGAAGCAAAGTTGAGCGAAAAAGCAGCAAGCTTAAGCGCCAGCTTATGCGCACTGGAGATGATGAAGAGTGGAACCACTGGATTTTTGGATGCGGGCGGCAAGCACCTGCAATCCTTTGCGCGGGTCTATGCCAAAGCTGGGCTGCGCGGGCGGCTGAGCTATATGACAAACGATAACCCCGGCGCACCTGAAGCCCTGCGAGTGGGTGTGCAGGACGGGCTGGATAGGCAGATTGCCTTGCATGAGGAGCTGGAGGGCAGCCTTTTGGCGGGGGTTTTTTCGGTGACGGCACTCACAGCCGCCAGTGAGGAACTGATTCGCGCCATTTTTGGCTACGCAAAAGAGAAGGGCATCGCCACCGAAACACATATGAACGAGTATGCCAGCGAGGTCATGGACTTCATTGAAAAGTATGGACTTCGCCCCTTTGAGTGGCTGGACAGGGAAGGGCTGATTGGAGAGAGGTTCACTGCGGCCCACAGTATTTTTCTGTCTCAGCAGGAGATGGACATCGTTCTGAAAAAAGGCGTACGAATCATACATTGCCCTTTTTCAAACTGTGGTAAGGGTGTGCCCGCCACGCCACAGCTGCTGGCCAGGGGGGCCACAGTGGGCCTGGGCAGCGATGGTAGCGCCCATGGGGGGCTGGACCTTTTCAAAGAAATGCGGCTTCTTCGGGGGGTGATGAATGCCCACTGGGGGCTGGATACGGCCGACCCACAGATTATGCCGGCACGCAAGTTGCTGCAAATGGTCACAGCGGGCGGCGCCGCCGCGCTGGACGTGCCGGGCCTGGGTGTGGTGAAGCAGGGTGCCCCGGCCGACTTGATTGCCCTGGATGTGGACGTTGCCCATTTGTATCCCACCCAGAACTTGGTGAACACTCTGGTGGAGAGCGCCTGCGGCAGCGATGTAAAACATATGCTGGTGAATGGGAAAACGCTGATGCGAAACCGCGAGGTGTTGACACTGGACGAGGAAAAGATTCTTCATGAGGCGAAAGAGCTGGAACGGGCCGATGGGCTGCTATGGGGATAGCTAGC
>CAYRFC010000001.1:58217-70386 GCA_964423365.1 uncultured Oscillospiraceae bacterium | reverse complement strand
ATCACAAAATTCCATAAGTCTCGGAATATCGTGGATAGCTGTCTCCCACACAACATTTTCATCCATATCTGCATAGGCATGTGCTAACCAGTTTCGCATTCCACGGACCATACCCCACTGCATCTCGTCTTTTGTCTCTTCGCGATATTCGTCTGAAAGTCCATTGGCAAGTTCGCCTATCTGCAAAATACACATTGACACTGCATTAAAGTAGGCTCGATCTAGCGTAAATGTTTGATAGTCCTTACCAAACCGTTCGACAAAACCAGCAACATCTTTACAATAGGTTCTAATATGCATAAGCCGCTGGCGATCACCACTATTCATATATCGGCACCCGCTCTTTAATAACAGTATCGATAAACCACGGCGTCCGCATCCGGGTGCTGTTTTGCTCAAGCGTCTGCGTAGTCACCAAATCCACTTTTTTACCAATACAGTCACACAAATCGCTATACAAGCCACCCATGTCGAACATACTTTTCACCTTAGAATTCGTTCGGTCAATCAGCACATCAACATCGCTATTCTCCGTTGCTTCGTTACGGGCATATGAGCCAAAGAGATATACAGCATGGAGATCATATTTCCTCGCCACTGGCTCCACCCTTTTTTTTATTTCTTCAATGGTATAAATCATGGATGTCACCTCTTTCGCGTTGGCATGAAGTACCGAAAATGTCAAATCTTTTCACTTTTTCATGTCAATATTATATCACAATTTCCGGCCTTAATAAAGCTGGAACCAGTGTGTTTTACAATCCTGTATCACGGCGTTCTGCATCACTTGCTGGCCAATCCTCAGACCAAGTCACATCGTCGTCAGTTATAAAAGTATCAACAATATACTTCGCTTGGGCCTCGTTCATAGCCATCACATCCGGCACGTAGCCTGCTCTGCAAACAGTTATACCATATGGCTGTAAACATACCTTGGCAAAAGTATTGGGAGGGAGGTTCAAAAATTCCTCGACTCCAAATAGTTTGTTATGATACCAATCTTCCATAGAAACGATAAACCTGTTTCTATGGAAGGCGGCAACAAAGTGACGTTGCCGCGTGTCTCATGCAAAAATTCTGTCAAAAATTTAGACCCATTTTTGACGAATTTTAGGATGATACAACATACGTGCCCGTATCGACCCATCTTCATTAGGCTCTTTGGTCATAAGCATATTGACTATATTCCGGTCTACACCAAAACGCTCAAACAAATCGTTATCATCCACTTCCTGATTCTTCATGAAGAGGTTTAATTTCTCCTTTGCTATAATCATCCGAACCAGATTACTCTCCATTGAGTTTTCATAGGTCAAAAAAATACACCTCTTTGAAGTTTACACTGGTGTATCGAATGAAGCGAAAATAGTACTGGCTCATCGCCGCATTGTTGTAATGGAGTTCAGGCAGAAGTATTTTGTCCACAAAATCTATGTTTTGTGACCCGGTTGAGCAAACAGAAGCAGCATGACCATTGTAAGAATAGCCACATTCCCTATTTTTCCTGTGTATGGGCGGATTTTGGGTTGTGACCCAAGTTTTGGAACAAGTTTTTTCAAATTGGCACCTCCATTTTTTCTGGCTGGCCCCCAGTCAAATACAAAACCGCGTCCATAGTAGAAACTGGGCGCGGAGTCCGCGTAGCAACGAAAAAGCACCTTCGCGGAAAGGTGCTTTTGTTGCCGTATTTGGTTTTGGGTACAGCTTGGAACATGACCATTGTAGCATGGACGTATTCACGGGTAAATAGCAACACTATGCTACTTTATACCAGATTTGTGCCAAATGAATGCAATGGAATTATTTCGCTTATTTGCGTTATATTGCTTCGTTTGGGGGAATAAATTCAAATTGTGAGTGATTGGATAGTCGCCATAAAACCTGCTGACCATTACTGTATAACTTTTACATAGTTATTCAGGGCTGTGCTAAGGTGGAAGCGGTTTGACTGTTTCTGGCATTGTCTCCTCATATTTCACCCAAGAACACCCATAGAATTTCGTCTTAGACTGCACACTAGGCGAATGAACTGCTCCCCTGAATATCTTCTATATCCTCTTGTAAGAAGCGCAGGGTACTTTGCTTGTCCCCCTTCTTCATACTTTCAATGATTAAGCCATGCCGGTCTGCATGGCTAGTAAACACTGTGCTATGCCACTTATCCCAGAAAAATTGCGCATAAACGCGGGTCATTACGCGTAGCGCCTGGCACAAATTGCTGTGTAGATACTGGTTGTTGTATGCCTCAAACAGGGCAAGATGAAACCGGGTATTACGGTTCCAGTGCTCCAGCGCTTCTTGCTTTTCACCTTCTTCCCGGTCTCGCAACCATATTTGCAGCAAATTTTCCACATGCTCACCACTTACCTTATCCCAGTTCCGCTCCAATGCACCGCACTCTAAAATAATGCGGTATTCCCGTATCTCCCGCACATCACTTTCGGTTAAGCGCACCACCTCGTAGCCATACCGGGGAATGCTGCGTAAAATCCCCTCGTTGCAAAGCTCCACCAGAGCTTCGCGCACGGGAGATTTGCTCACGCCATATTGCTCTACCAGCATTTTTTCGGTGATGACCGTATTTACAGGGTATTTGTTCAGCAGCACATCTTGAAACACATTTTGGTATATGGTGCTTTTCAATGTTTTTGCCTCTACCATCTCCACCAATCTCCTTTATGAAACCATGTTCCTCACTGCAGAAATTTGTCTATTTCCATCATGGCATGCACATAGGCCAGCATGCCTTTTTCCAGAGATGACAGCAAAATACATTCATTGGGCTGATGGCCGCCGCCCTGCCCCATTCCAAAAGGGTTTGGCTCATCCGGCAGGCCGGGCCCAAAGCCAACGGCCCGGGGCAAACGGCGCGCGTAGGTGCCCCCTCCCATGGTATAGGGGAGATATTCCTTTTGTAGTACGTGGTTTGCAATTTCACACAAGATATGCAGCTCCGGGGCATCCTTATCCTGATAGTTGGGGGCGTCATCGCTATAGCTTGCAAGGGTAAAGGAGGTGTCTATAAGAGTGTGTTCTATTGTACGTAGTATCTGTGTGCCTGATAAAGAAACAGGATAGCGAATGTCGAACTGAACCGTTAGTTGATTGTTCACAAGCGAGGCAACCGTGGCCACGCAGGTCAATTTGCCGGAGTGGGCATCTTCCGCTGCTATCCCCAGGCCCTCTCCATAAAAGCCCTTGGATAAGCGGGCAAACTGCCGCATCACATCGGCCGCGCCACCGTTTAGGCAGCCTGCATGCACCAGCCCGGCCGCCAGTTGCTCCAGCGCATTCACGGCCCCCTCGGGAAAGGCAGCATGTTTTGCAATTCCATGGTACTCTATTTCAACACCCTGTGCAAGCTGTTTGGTTTTTGCGCCCAACGGCAATCTCTCTGTCAGCTTTGCCTCCTCCGCCCCCAGCACAAGCGCCTTTGCCACGGCGGGTATAGTGTTCACCACCTGACCAGCCATAAATGAAAGCAAATTGCCCGGTACATCGGCGGTAAAAACAGGGCGAAGTATGCCCTTTTCCGCATAACAAAGGGGGAAATCATTGTCCGGTATTAGGGCAAAATCCGGCAACTTCTGTTTTTGTGCATAATACTGAATATCCTGCATGCCGGCTTCTTCACTACAGCCAAAATACAGCAGTATATTGTTGTTTGGCCTATAGCCACAGTGCATCAGGAAACGCAGTGCATAAAGCGCCATTACGGCAGGGCCCTTGTCGTCCCGCACACCTCTGCCAATGAGGTAATCCCCCCGCTGGGTCAAGCCATAGGGTGCCGTGCACCAGCCATCGCCCTCCGGCACCACATCCAAATGGGTAAAGATGCCTATTTGCTTTGCCTCTTTTTTTGGGGTGTATAGTGTGGCCGTACCACAGTGGTTCTGGTGGTTTTCGCAGGCCAGCCCATAGGCCTCTGCCATGGACAAAGCCGCATCCAGAATATCTTTACAGCCCCTGCCATAGGGCAGTCCATCGGCCTCTGCCTGGCTTACACTGGGAATGCGGAGCAGTGTCTCCAAATCCTGCAGAAAGGCCATTCGATTTTGTGCCAGCCAGGCAAAAAATTGCTTTTCGAGTTCTTCATTTGGTACAAACATAAGGTCTCCCTGTCAGGCACTATTTTTGGCTGTGCAGGTGGCAGGCCACCATATGTCCGCCTCCGCAATTCTCCAGCGGAGGCTTTTCTGTGCGGCATCTTTCGGTGGCGTACCGGCAGCGCGGGTGAAAGTGGCAGCCGCTGGGGGGGTGGATGGGGCTGGGAACATCCCCGGTAAGCACAATGCGGCTGCGCTGATGTTCCACGTCAGGCAAGGGGATGGCGGAGAGCAGGGCCTCGGTGTAGGGGTGTAGAGGGGTGCCACCAAACAGCTCTTCCTTTTTTGCCATCTCTACAATGCGCCCCAGGTACATAACGGCCACGCGGCTGCTTACATACTTGATAACACTCAGGTCGTGTGAGATGAAGAGATAGGTGAGGCCAAAGTTGCTCTGTAACGCCCGCAGCAGGTTCAGCACCTGCGCGCGCACCGAGACATCCAGCGCCGAAACCGGCTCGTCACACACCACGAACTCTGGCTGTAGTACAAGGGCGCGAGCAATCACAATCCGCTGCCGCTGCCCGCCTGAAAATTCGTGGGGGTAGCGGCCCATCGTCTCAGGGCTCAGGCCCACCTTTTCCATGATGTCGGCCACACGCTGGGCGCGCTCGCTGCGGCTGCCCAGCCCAAAGGCATTCAGCGGTGCGCAAATCAGCTCAAACACCGTCATACGGGGGTTCAAGGATGCGTAGGGGTCTTGAAAAATGAGCTGCATTTTTTTTCGCAACTCGCGTGTATCGCGGGCAGAATACTCTACAATGTTGCTGCCCTTATATAGAATTTTGCCACCCGTAGGGGGCAAAAGCCCCAAGATGGTTCTGCCCAGCGTGGATTTTCCACAGCCGGATTCCCCCACGATACCAATGGTTTCACCGGAACAGATGTGGAGACTCACCTTGTCTACGGCATTCACCACCTTGGTGGGTTTGCCCAGAAAGCTCTTGTCTGTCACAAATCTTTTTTCCAGTTCCTGCACTTCCAGCAAAGTGGCCATGCCCACATTTTCTCCTTCGTCAGTTTTCATACAGCCAGCAGCGCACTGCCTGGCCGCCCATCTGGAACAGGCCCGGTTCCTCTTTTTCACAGCGGGGGCTTGCCTGCGCACAGCGGGCGCAAAAGCGGCAGCCACTGGGCATATGGTTCAGGTCCGGCACCGTACCCTCGATGGTGTGCAGGTCTTCGCCATCGTTTTGGTTCAGCTTGGGAATGGAGGCAAGCAGGCCCTGGGTATAGGGGTGGAGCGGCGCAGTAAACAGTTCCTTCACTGCGCCGCATTCCACCTCTTTCCCTGCGTACATCACCATCACCTTGTCGGCCATCTCGGCCACCACACCCATGTCGTGTGTAATCATGATGATGGAGGTTTTATCCTGTTCTTTTATCTTTCGCATCAGTTCCAGTATCTGTGCCTGAATGGTTACGTCCAGCGCGGTGGTAGGCTCGTCCGCAATCAACAGCCTGGCGCTACAGGAGAGCGCCATGGCAATCATCACCCGCTGCCTCATGCCCCCGGAAAGCTGGAAGGGATACTCCCGCATCCGCTGCTCTGGCGAGGGGATGCCCACCTTTTCCAGCATTTCCACAGATTTTGCCCAGGCCTCTTTACGGCTGAGTTTGCGGTGGGCCAGAATGGTTTCAGCCAGTTGCCTCCCTATGGTGAGCACGGGGTTTAGGCCCGTCATAGAGTCTTGGAAAATCATGGCGATGTCGTTCCCGCGCACCTTTCGCATCTCGGCACTGCTTTTTTGCAGCAGGTCGTCGCCCTGAAAAAGAATGGCCCCGCTTTGCACCCAGCCAATGTTTTGCGGAATGAGGCGCAGGATGGAGAGGGCGGTTACACTTTTACCGCAGCCAGATTCGCCCACGATACACAAGGTCTCGCCCTTTTCCACCGAAAAGGACACGCCGTCCACCGCTGTGACCACCCCTTTTTTGCCCTTAAACTGGGTCACCAAGTCTTTCACCTGCAAAAGGCTATCTGCCATGCTGCTCACCTTCTCTGTTGGGGAATAAAACGTATATGTGGAATCTAAATGGTGTCACTCTCCGCTAGGCCACCTTCCACTCCCAAACACATTTGTTGATGTTATAGTCAGTGGTGGTAACCGGCACATTGCTGATGCGGCTGGTGTGCGCAAACAAAGTATTGTTGAAGTACAGGAAGGCCATGGGCATCTGCTTTTTCAAAAGTGCCTGATACTCATCATAGATGGGTTTTCTTGTCTCAAGGCTCAGCTCTTTGGCGCCGCTTGCACCCAGCTCCCCCAGAGTAGGGTCCACCAGTTGGGCAAAGTTGTTCAGGTAGCCTACGGTAATGTTGGGCACACTCTCGCTGGGGTCTATGGAGCCTGCGGAGCCAATGAAGCAGATGTCGTAGTTGCCCTCACGGGCATTGGTGAGCATGGTGGGGAAATCCATTTGCTGAATGCGTGTTTTCACACCGATTTTTTCCAAGTCCTGCTGCACAAGAATGGCTGTTTTTTCGCGCATCTCGTTGCCTGTGGGCACCAGCATCTCCAGCTCACGGGAAGGGTCCCACCCGGCTGTTTGCAGCATCTCGGTGGCTTTGGCGACGTCGTACTCCACCGGCCACAGGTCTTGGTTAAAATAGGGGTGGTTGTCTGGCAGTGGGCCAGCCGCCACGCGGCCTTCTCCCATCATCAACTGGTCCACCAGCACCTGCCGGTTGATAGCAAGGCTGAGGGCCTGGCGCACCTCCTGGCTCAGATACTCCCGCGAGGTGTTCATGCACATGTATTGGTAGTTGAATTCCTCCACAGACTCTGTGACGATATTGGGGTCTGCCTTGGCTGCCTCCCAATCCTGCAGGGGAATTTGTGTGGTGCCGCTCAAAATGTCTATTTCACCGCTGATTAGGCCCGACAGCAGGCTGGATGACTGTACCTTGCGGAACACCAGACGGTCAAAATCGGGCGCGCCCAGAAAATAGTCCTTGTTGGCCGTGAACTCCACACGCTCGCCCGAGATGGTGCTTTGGAAAATGCAGGGACCAGAGCCCACCGGGTTCTGCCAAAAGGCATCCTCCACCAGCTTGTCATCGGGAATGCCAGAGAGCAGGTGCTTTGGAATGATGCTGAAATCCCGGTTCACCATCGCATAGATGATGGAGGGGTCCATGGGCGTTTTCAGCGTGAATTCAACGGTGTTTGCATCAATAGCCTTCACCTCGATGGAGTTTTCCCCCAGTTCCATCCCGGTTTCGTCTGTGCCCGCGAAGTACTCCATACGGATGCGGCGCAGAAAGTTGAAATCGGCTGAGGACGCCACCTGCGCACTGTATACCACATCCTCCGCTGTCACAGGCTCACCGTCGTGCCATTTGGCGGCGGGGTTCAGGTGGTAGGTAATCTTGTCACTGGCCTCATTTGTCTCCCAGCTTTCGGCCAGACGGGGGGCAAAGCTGCCATCCTTGTTGATAACCATTAATCGGTCAAACATCAGTTCGTTGATATTATCGGCGTGGCTGTTGGTGGTGTGCATGGGCATGAAGGTATCCCAGTCGCCCGTTGCGGCTATGGTCACCACTTTTTCGCCCGCCCCCGCCCCGGATGTTTGGCCTGCGCTACCCGTGGTGCTGCCACCACCCGTGGCACTGCCGCTACAGCTTGTGAACAGCATGGCAGCCAATGCCACGCCCGCCAGTAAAACCCGAATTTTCTTTCCCATTTTTTCCTCCTTTTGATTCATGACTCTCTGTATATGTATGCCCAGAGACTTTTCGCCAGGCAAGCTCCCTCTGCAAGCAAGAGCTGAATACTAGGCCCTCATTTTTGCATCCAGTGCGTCACGCATGCCATCGCCAATAAAGTTGATTGCACAGACCGTAAGCACCAATAATATGCCTGGGGGCACCCACAACCACGGCTTGAAAGATAGAACGCTGATAGACTGTGCTGCATATAGAATGTTCCCCCACGAAGCCTCTGGTGGCTGTACACCCATGCCCAAAAAGCTGAGGGCCGACTCCTGAATGATGGCCTGCGCCGTGCGGAAGGTAAAGTTGATGAGCACCGGCGCAAAGGTATTGGGTACAACATACCTGGTCAAAATTCCCAAATTTCTGGTGCCGGACACCCTGGCGGATTCTATATATTCCTTTTCCCGCACAGACAAAACGTTGCCATAGATGAGCTTTGCGAAGTCCGTCCAGCCCAGCACGCCAATCACCAGAGTAACCGTCCATACGGAAGGGCCGATGACCGACACCAGCACAAGCACCAGAATCATGGCGGGAAAAGACATGAAAATGTCTGCACACCGCATGATGATGACCTCAGCAGCCCCTTTGAAATAACCAGCCGCCAGGCCTAGCGGTACCCCGATAAGCATGCTGATGATGGCGGACAAAATACCGACCATCAGTGATACCCGCCCACCGTACACCAATCTTGCAAAAACATCGCGGCCGGTGTCGTCAGTGCCCAAAAGATGTAACGCGCTAGGGGAGGCACTGAAAGCGGTAACATCGGAGGAATAGGGGTCCAGATTCATCACCAGAGGAAGCAGCACCACCAGGGCTACTTCCAGCAGCAGTATAGCCATGCCCACCATGGCCAGCTTGTGGGAAGTGAAGCGCTTGAATACATCCTTGTAATAGGCATCCTTTTTCACCATAGGGGCTCGTATTATGTTTGTCTGCATTCCGTCACCTACCTGCTCAAACGAATTTTGGGGTCCAGCAGACCATACAAAAGGTCTGTGATAAGGTTACCCAGCAGCACTGCAATGGCAATAATGACAGTGACTCCCATAATGGTGGGGTAGTCTCTGGCATTGATGGACTGTACCATCAGGCTGCCCAGCCCGGGCCAGCCAAACACCTGTTCGGCCACCACGGCGCCGCCAAACAGGAAGGGAAGCATGGTGCTTAGAACGGTCACCACCGGTATCAGGGCATTGCGTACCGCCTGCCCGGTTACCACCTTATATTCGTGCAAGCCCTTTGCCCGTGCGGTGCGTATATAATCCTCCTGGAAAACCTCCATCATGCTGCCCCTGGTTTGCCGCAGCAGGCTGCCCAAGGAAAACACGGCCAGCACCGTGGCGGGCAGAACGAGGTGATAGATAAGGTCGCCAAGGCTTTTCGTGCCCGAGGTACTGTACATCCCGCCCATAGGAAGCCACCGCAGCTTCACGGCAAACACATAGATGAGCACAAGCCCTGTGAAAAATGTGGGGGTGGAGGCCCCCACAAAGGCCAGGGTAGAGGAGGAATAATCCCACAATGAATAGGGCTTATAGGCCGACATAATTCCCAGTGGAAACGCAATCAGGAAGGCCAGCACGGTGGAGGAAATGGTCAGTATCAGGGTGGGGCCCAGCCGCTCCAGCACCATGCCCAAAACCGGCAGGTTGGTTCTGTAGGAAACACCCATGTTGCCCTGCAGCAACTGCCCTAGCCAGGTGAAATATTGCACAACCACAGGCTGGTCCAGCCCCATCTGCACACGCATATTTTCCATGTCGGCCACGGTCATGCGGGGGTCGTTCATCAACATTTCCAAGGGGCTGCCCGGCGCCATGGAGGAGACAAGATAAACCAAAACCGTAATACCCAAAAAAGTGGGGATAATCGCCAACATCCGCTTTAGCACATACTTTCCCACGATGTCGCTCCTCTCCTGCAATATGGCAAATCAAGTGCCAGCATACACTATTTTTCCAACATAATTTCTAAAATTTCCACATCGGTCTCCCGCATGCCTTCGCGGCCCATCCGGCCAATGCTCTCCACTGTTTTTTCTACATTTTCTTTCACCAGCCCTTGGCCCGCGGGAAAGGAAATCCCCTTGCCCGCCATCACACCGGCCATCACGGCGGCATCCACAGAGGAAGCTATTTTGGCGGCACAGGATGCCTTGGCCCCGTCGCACACCACCCCACCCAGGTTGGCCAGGGTATTGGTGATGGCGGCAGAGATTTGTTGGTAGCGCCCGCCGTACAGGTAAATAATGCCGCTGGCGGCCCCTGCGGCGGCGGAAACAGCCCCGCAAAAGGCGGAAAGATTTCCGATATGCCTTTTTTGATACACCGCCACCAAATTGGATACCACCAGGGCGCGCATCATCTCTTCTTCGCCCAGTTGCAAATGGCGCGCATATTCTATAACGGGAAGAGAAACAGTGACGCCCTGATTGCCACTGCCGGAGTTGATGACCACCGGCAGAGCACAGCCGGACATTCTGGCATCGGAGGCGGCGGCCGCTTTGGCCTTGGCCCGCACGCGCACATCCTCTTTGTCATAATAGGTAAGTAAGGTGCGTCCCACAGACGCCCCATAGCTGCCCCGTATGCCCTCTTCCGCAATGGCCGTGTTCAGTTCAATTTGGCGCTGAATCACTTCCTTTACATCCTCTGTCGCGCAGCTATCCGCAAATAGAATAATTTCCTGTATGCTCAAGAGAGCTCTGTCCGCTTTGCTTTTGCTTTGTTTTGTATCACTCTCTTCCCGAAGCACCACACCGTTTTTTTCAATGCGTGTGATGTGGGTGTGCTTGCCCTTTATCTCCACGCACGCATAATCAGTGTCGGCCTGGGCCCGAACCAAAACGTATAGGTTATCAATATTCCGTGCCAAAAGGCAGCGGCAGTATCCACTCTCCACCAACTGTTTTGCCTGCTCTCTATCTTGCGCCGTTATCCCTTGTAAAACCTCCAGCTCCCGGCATGCATCTCCACCCAAGGTACCAAGAATAGCGGCCGCCTCTATCCCCATCATCCCGCCGGAGTTTGGCACAGTTACTCCCTTTACGTTTTTTATGATGTTGCCGCTACAATGCACCGTTATCCCCTTGGGCATCTGGCCCAAAACCTCCCGGGCTTTGGCCGCTGCGTAGGCAATGGCAATGGGTTCTGTACAGCCAAGGGCAGGCACCAGTTCTTCTTTTAAAATTTGGCAACAAGCAGTGTAAATTTCCTGGTTCATTTGAAGATATCCTTTTTAAAAGGTGAAATGTTTAAACGCTATCTAGACGAGGCGTGGAGACATGCACCTGCACAAAAAAGCTCTTCTGGTGGCGGGCTGCAGCCTTACACCTCCTGCAAGGCTTCCCGCACCCAGCCAAGGCGCTCCCAGCTCATATCGATGGGCATCGTGCAGTCGGCCCCTATGATAATGCCTTTTTTTCCATTTTCGCGCACCAATTGTTTTGCATAGGCCTGTATTTCCGCCTTGGTGCCACCCCGGTAAAGGAAGCTTCTTGTTTCACTGGGAAAGCCGCCCAAAACAGCTTTGTCTCCACCAAAAAGGGTTTTCCCCTGGGAGAGGCTTAGGTTTTCCACATGGGTGGCCCAGTTAAATACCTTGGGCGTATAGTCTTTATAGAGGGAGAGGTTATTGCGCCCGCCCCCCCAGCCACAGATGTGCATGATGCTGTAACCGGACAGTTCGTTTGCGACATTTAGCACTTTTTGCTCGCTGGGCGTGATGTATTTCCTGTACATTTCGTCACTGCAACGCTCCATATCCGGACTTTCCACACTCATATAAATGCCATCTATACCGCTGGCAGAAATCACACTCTTGGCCATCACGGCAAGCCCGTCCGCCATCACATCCAGTGCCTCGGCCACAGCCTGCGGGGCCTCCTCCAGCAGGTCTATCACCCGTTTCTCTGCCCCCCACATGGTGAATTTGAGGGCCGAGGCGGGAGAGAATGTGTTGTACACATAAAGCAGATCGGGGTTCGTAGCCACCACCTGCCTCACCAGATCCACCTGAGAAAGCACCCATGGGTGCTTCTCATCAATTTTCTCTAGACATTCCAGGTCTTCTACCGTCTCGATACGTTTTTTCCCGCCCATTAAGGGGTAGTGGAAATAACCATCACTCATTATTTTTACAAAATCCGGCGAAAACTCTTGAATGTAACGCCTGTGCCCCTCTATGGATTGCTGAAAAAACTCCGGATTTTGAAAGGTATCCGCCATTTCCTCATGAGGCAGAAAGTGAAACCAAAACCCCATGGGAATCTTCTCCACTTCTTCATTATCAAACGCCTTTTTTACCCATTCCTTCTTATTCATATCTAAACCTCTTT
>CAYRFC010000001.1:19223-58117 GCA_964423365.1 uncultured Oscillospiraceae bacterium | reverse complement strand
CTCAACAGAAAATCCGCCACGTGCATGGTTTTCACACCCTCATAATTCCCACCTGCATAAGCATCGGTACGAAGCACATATTTGGGATAATTGTCGCGTATATCGAGCAACCTGCCATACTCCCGCTGTTCTGTTTCTGGGGAGCCTACCTGCTGGGTAACCTGAATATAGAGCTTGTTTTCCTGTTTTATTGCAATGAAGTCTATTTCTGCGTTATCCAGCTTGCCAACAAATACATCATACCCTCTGCGGCACAGCTCCAGATACACAATATTTTCAAGCATTGCCGCAACGCTGCCGGCAGAGTAACCCAGCACACTGCATCGGAAAGCCAGGTCAGCAAGATAAAACTTCTCCTGCGTTTTAAGAATTTCCTTGCCCTGTATATCATACCGGGAACAGCGGTGGATGATATAGGCACTTTCCAGCTTGGCGAGGTAGCTGTAAACTGTTTCATTGTCGATGCTTCGATTTTCGCTTTTTAGGTATTTTGAGATGGATGCGGCCGAGAACGTCCGGCCCACATTGTCAAAAACAAAGCGTACAATTCGTTCAAGCTGGTCAATCTTGCGAATTTCGTTGCGCTTCACAATATCGGTAAAGAGAGTGGAGTTATAGATGTCTCGGACAATGGTATAGGCTTCCTCTTGGGAATATTCTTGTAAGTGAATCGCGGGAAAGCCGCCAAAGCGTAGGTATTGGGCCAGCTCGTCATGAGGATTCGGCTGAATCTCCAGTGGAAACTCGACCGGAAAAGTGATGTATCTTTTGCGGAAAATCAGATATTCTGCAAAAGACAGTGGAAACACACGAAATTGGATGTATCGTCCTGTGAGATAGGTGGAAATCTCCGAGGACATCATCCTAGAATTGGAGCCGGTTGCATAGATGTCCACATCACAATCACTCATCAGCGAATTAACGACTTTTTCCCAAGAGTCCACTTCTTGAATCTCGTCTAAAAACAAATATGTCTTTCCATCCGCTGAAAGCCGTTGCTTGAGTTCAGCAAAAAGTGCTTTTGCCGTCTTGATTTCCTCATATTCCAGCGGATCAAAAATGTCAAAAACGGCTACTCTCATCAGGAAAATATCTATCCAGTATCTCAAGGCAATCTCTTGACGAATACCCCCACAAAACGGAAGATAGACCCCCCACTGCTTCATTGCCGCAGCGGTAATAGGTGCGTAACTTGTATAAAGCACCGGTAAATTCGGCAGCGTAGATATTCAAAAATTTGTTTTTGCTTAAGCTGATCTTCAAACATACATTCCCTCTCTTTTCATATTGATGTAACGAACCGTTTGGAGGCACAAACAAAGAAACAGCCTGGGATTCCAAGTGGGCTCCCAGGCTGTTTTGTGTTTGATTGTACGATCTCCCGGTTACAAGGCGCCATCTACCGTACCGCCGTACCGCCGTGGTTAGCCCTGCCTGTGACGGGTGAAAAATTCAAGGATGGGCAGAACGTTTTCCGCCTCCAAAAACTCCGGGCCGCCGCCTGCGTGGGGGGCCCCTTGCAAAATATGCAGCACCAAATCCTCGTTGGGCAAAAAGCCGCTTTCTTGCAGTTTTTTATAAAAATCTATCGATTGCTGCACCGAGACGGCTGGGTCCTTGTCTCCATGCTGGATGTAAAAAGCGGGGGGATGCGGGGCAATGCGGCTGTCGGCACTGGCCTTTTGTGCCATCTCGGTGGTTTCCTGGGGCGGGCCGCCCAGATAGCTGGCGAACACCTCCAGGTTCTTTTTCCACGCACGTGCAGGCCCCACGGCCTGCTGCAGGAAGCTGGGGAAATTGATGAGGCCACAGAGGCAGGCCACCGCGTTCACATGAAAATCCCGGCTGGTACCGCGGCTGGCGTTTCCGTCCAGCCCTGCATAGGAGACAAGGTTGCCCCCGGCCGAGGTGCCATACAAAAAGAAATTGTCTGCGTCCAGCTCCAGCTCCCCCGCACCCTTACGCAAGAAGCCCACGGCGTCTTTCACATCCTCCACACCGCAGGGAAAGGGGGCCTGTGGCAGCAGCCGGTAGTTCACCGAAATTAGGGCAAAACTCTTTTGCAGCGCATAAAAGCCGGGATATACATGCCAGTCCCTTTTGTCACAGTAGGCAAAGCCGCCGCCATGCACCAAAATGACCGTGGGGTATGGGCCCTTGCCTTGTGCCGGGTAATAGATGTCCATTTTTTGCAGCGGGTCGTCACCATAGGGCACATCCAGCTTTTTGCGGGCGATCCAGTCAATTTTGGGCACCGGCAGCAGAGGCTTCTTGTCAATCCACTCCGGCACAAAATGGGTTCTTCGCAGGGGAACCAGTTTTTTCAGCATATTTATGCATCCTTTCGCGTAAGGGTTTTGCTTTTTAGGCAAGCCACTGGGGCCAGTGCCTGCCACTTCCGGCCAAGGAGACGGCCCGGAAATCCGCCTTGCTGTTTTGCGCGGCGGCGCCCACGCCCAGCACACGCATGCCGGCGGCCCTGGCGGCCTGCACCCCGGCGTCGGCGTCCTCCACCACCAGGCATTGGGCCGGGGCCGTGCCCGCTTTTTGTGCCGCTAAAAGAAAAATATCGGGTGCGGGCTTTGAAAAAGACACGTCGTTTCCGTCGGCCACAAACGGAATGCTGCCAGACAGCCCGGTGAGTGCCATGATGCGCCGGGTGTTTTTGCTGGAGGAGCCGACGGCGACCAGCACCCCCTGCCGCTGCAAATAGCCCAGGCTCTGCTGCACGCCAGGCAGCAGGTCCTTTGGGGAAAGGGCGCCCAGCAGTGCGGTATACACCTCGTTTTTTTCCTCCGCCATGCGGGCCTTTTCTTCGCTGGAGAAGGCCCGGCTTGCCTTTTCCAGCACAATCTCCAAGGACTCCATGCGGCTAACGCCGCGCTGGCGCCGGTTGTCGGCGGGGGTGTAGGGAATGCCGTGCCGCTTTGCCAGGGTGCGCCAGGCTTCATAGTGCAGCGCATCGGTGGAGACCAAAACCCCGTCTAAATCAAAGATAACACATTCAATCTGCATCGTAAAAGCTCCCAAAGGAAAGATTATTCTGCCAAGCCAAACAGGGGGCGCAAATCCTCCACGTGGAGGGCTGGGTTCTCCTGCGCCTGGGTGTAGCAAATGGGCTGGATGCCCAGCTCCTCCATTTGGGCACGCGTGGCAGGGCTGGCAAAGTGCACTGCCTCGCGGTTTCTCTGCCGGGCCACCTGCTGGCCGCTGTGGTGCCGGTTGCCGGTTTGCAGCATTTCCTCGCCATACAGGGCGGGGTGCAGCACATAAAACACCTGGCCGCCCCCGCTGAAATGGGCACGCATGGCAGGCAGCACCTGCTCCGGCTCCCCGGCCAGCAGTGGCAGGCTGTCCAGCGGGCCGTAATAGCCCAGGTGGTAAAGCAGGCCCTTGCGCTGGGCCCATTCCCGCAAGGCCTCTTCCAGGCCCGGCAGATACAGCTCCGGGAACATATGTGTGTCGAGATAAGCCACCGGAAAACCGGCCTGTGTGAGGCGGTTCAGCTGCTGCTCACACTCGGCCAGAATGGTGCTGAGCGCAGGCTTTGTTTTGGCAAAAAGGGCGGGGTCGGGTAAAAACATCCCGTTTTCATCTGTTAGGCCATTGTGGGCAGGCAGCCGTGCCAGGGGGCCCCACTTCACCTTGTCCCATTCCGCGTTCAGGGTGAGGTGCATGCCAAAACACAGGGCCTCCTCGCCCAAAAGCAGGGCCGCCGCCTCCTCTAAAAAAGCCCCCGGCGCCATGAGAGAGACGTTCTTCACGGTGCCCGCTTTCACACACTGCGCTATGGCCCTGTTGGCACTGTGGCTGCTGGCGGCGTCGTCTGCGCGCAAAATCACCCGTATGCTTTCCATCCTGGCATCTCCCTTTCTCTTGGCAGCCTCTGCGCTTGGTGTAGCGTGATGTGCTTTTTACACAGGCCCGGCTTCGGCAAGAGGGAAGCAGGCGCTGCCCTCCAGCAGAAACGGGGTGTCTGCGTGCTGCAAGGTGAGAGGCGGCCCGCTTTTCAGCGTGTATTGCGCCTCGCCCTGCGCCACCGAGACCTGTATGCGGCTGCCCCGAAAGGCCAGTGCAAAGGAATAGCCCGTCAGCTGGCCCGCCTTGGGAAGGCTGGGGCAAAAGCATAGCCTCCCTCCCTGGCACCGCATGCCGCCAAAGCCCATCACCAGGCTCATCCAGCTGCCCGCCATGTTGGCCATATGCAGGCCGTTTTTGGTGTTGCCGTGCCGGTCGTCCAAATCCATGCGGGCGGTGTCCATAAAGAATCGGTGCGCCTCCTCGTGCTTGCCCACCTCGCTGGCAATGATGCCAAAAACCGCCTTGGAGAGTGAAGAATCGTGGGTGGTGAGGGGCTCGTAATATTCATAGTTGCTCTTTTTCTGCGCCTTGGTGAACTGCCCCGGCAGCAGCAGCATCGCCAGCACCAAATCGGCCTGCTTGCATATTTGGTGCCGGTAGATGAACAGGGGGTGGTAGTGCAGCAGCAGGGGGCGGTTTTCCGCCGGGATGCTGTGCGCAGGCAGCGGCACCCGCAGGTGGAAGGCGTCGTCTTGCAGGTGCAGGTTTTCCTTGGGCAGGGTGGGAATATACATGCGGCTGGCCGCCTGCGCCCAGTCCTCCTTCTCCTGCGGCTGAAACTGCAGGCGGGCCAGCAGCGCCTTCGTCTCGGCGGGATAGGCCTTCTCCATCTCGGCCAGCCAGTGCCCGGCCAGGCGCATGTTGTGCGCGGCCATCAGGTTTGTGTAGGTGTTGTTGTTCACTAGTGTGGTGTACTCGTCTGGCCCGGTAACGCAGTGAATGCAGAATTGATTTTCCAAATGGGGGCTGTAGAAGCCCAGCTGGGGCCACAGTCGCGCTGTTTCCACCAGCATTTCAAGGCCGTAGTCCCGCATAAAGGGCAGGTCGCCGGTGGCCTCCACATAGCTGCCCACGGCATAGGCTATGTCGGCATTGATGTGGTATTGGGCCGTTCCGGCGGGATAATAGGCCGAGCATTCCTCCCCGCCAATGGTGCGCCAGGTGTACAAGGCCCCCTTGGCAAAGGCCAGCTCCCGCGCACGCGCACGCGCGGCGTTTAGAATGTGGTGGCGGTATTGCAGCAGGCTTTTGGCCACAAGCGGCTGGGTGAACAGGAAGAAGGGAAAGACATAGGTTTCCGTGTCCCAAAAATAGTGGCCCTCATAGCCCTGGCTGCTCAGCCCCTTGGCCGGCACATTGGTTTTGCCGTCTCGCCCGGCGGCCCCAAACAGCTGAAACACATTGAACCGCATCCCCTGCACCAGCCCGGCCTCGCCTGTCAGCCGCAGGCCGGTGCTCTCCCACTGGCCTTGCAGCGCGGCCATGTGCTGTGCAAGCGCGGCCTCAAAGCCGGTTTCGGCCTGGGCTTTGGCGGTCTTCACAGCCTTCCGGGCCAAGGCGGCGCCCTCGTCGGCCAGCCCCTCAGCAAAAGCCACCGCCTTGGTTAGCACCACGCTCTTCCCGGCCTGCGCGGCCAGCGTGTAGACAAAGCCCACCCCGGCGGCCTCATCCTCTATGGCCTCCCTCTGGGCCGCGCTCTCGCTCAGTGTCTCTGCCACCGCCACGGCATAGCCCAGGTGCGAGCGGCGGGTGGCCTGCGCCAGATGGTAAAAGCCCTGGCCAAGGCCCTTACCGGTGGTTTGCAGCACCGGCTCCTTGGGCACAAAGGCGGCGCGCGGGTCGTTTTCCTCTGCTGTGCCAGCGGCGCTTTGCTCCACACAGGAGGCAATGCGAAGCTGGCAATCGCGCTCCGGCACCAGCTCCAGCCGCACCCAGGCGGTGTTCTGGTCTGCAAAGCTCACCATGCGGGTAAATTTTAAACGGAGCACAGTCTGGTTGCCCGCCCTCCAGCGCATTTCCCGGCAGCTGAGCCCCCGCTTCATGTCCAGCGTGCGGCGGTAGCCCAGCAGCTCCCCCGCCTGCAGCGAAAAGGCCTCGCCGTCCACCCAGATGCGAATGCGCTTGGGGTTTGCCAGGTTCACCATCTGGTGGCTGTTTTTAGCATAGCCATACGCCAGCTCCCCATATTGAATGGGAAAGGATTCGTAAAAGCCGTTGAGGTAGGTGCCCTCGCCGGCACCCGGGTAGCCCTCCTCGAAATCGCCACGGAAGCCCAGCCTGCCGTTTGCCAGCGTGAAAACCGATTCGTTGTGCTGCAATTTTTCAGGGCAAAAACCCTTTTCCTCAATCTCCCAGAGCAGCTCTTTTTCTTCGCTTGTTATCGTCTTTGTTTGACGCATATTGTTTCCTCAATCGCTGCGTTTGTTTTCATAATACGCCAGGGCAACACCCTCTTGCAGGGCCATCAGGCACTGCTCCCCGGCCGATTCTGACGCTGTACCCACCAGTTCCCCGGCCAAAACCGCCTGGCAGAGGCGCAGATAGCGGCCCAAATAATCGGTGGGCAGGGGCACGGTGTGGTGCCCGGGGTAGATGGCCAGCTCTGCGAAGGGCTCCATCACGGCTTGCAGCTTCAGCAGGCTTTCATATAGACATTGCACCGTGCAAGAATGCGGCAGGCTAAGCAGCACCCCCTGGTCGCACAGGCTGTCTCCGGTGAAAATTTGGTTCCGCTCCGCCTCCAAAAAACACACCGAGCCCGGGCTGTGCCCCGGTGTTTCCACCACGGTGAGCCGCCGGTTTCCCAGGTTCAGCACCTGCCCCTCGCGCAGGGGCTGCGGCTGGGCAAGCGGCAGCTCATACAGCGCGGTCTCCTGCTCCCCATCCAGCTTAATTTGCGCCATTTCCAGAATCGGCGCAAAAAACATCCGGCGAAAGGCGGGCGAGGCATGCTCGGCATAGACGGGAAAATCCCGCTCGTGCATCCATATGGTGTCGAACTGGTGGTTGCGGCCGATATGGTCCAGGTGGCCGTGCGTGTTGGCCACCATCACCGGCGTGCTGGTGTATTGTGCCACCAGCGTCCGCAAATCGCCAAAGCCGTTGCCGGTGTCAACCAGCAGGGAGCTCTCACTGCCCACCAAAAGGTAGCAATAGGTGTTGTTCTGCGCCACCGCCTCGGTGATGCAAAAGGTATCCTGTTCCTGTTGTGTCACCACATACTCTAGGCTCATCTTCTCTTTCCTTTCTAGCCCTTGATGGCTCCCGAGGTGAGGCCGCTCATGATGTGGCGCTGCATGATGAGAAAAAACAGCAGCACAGGAACCACAGTGAGCAGCAGCGCCGCTAAAATAAGCGCCCAATCGTTTAGATAAGAAGAATAAAACACACTAAAGGAAAGCGGCAGGGTCTTCAGCTCCTTCCTGCTCAGCATCACCAGTGGCAGGGAAAAATCGTTGAACACGCCCATGATGTTGATGATGGCCACCGTAGCCGTGATGGGCTTTAGCAGCGGAAACACAATGCGGAAGAAGGTGCGAATTTGGCCGCAGCCGTCAATCAGGGCGGCCTCCTCCAGCTCCCGTGGCACCCCCTTGATGAAGCCCTGATACAGGAACATGGCCATGGGCAGCAAAAAGCCCCAATAGATGAGCACAATGCCGGGCAGGCTGTTCATCACACCCAGCTTGGTGGCCACAATCACCGAGGGCACCATCAGCACCTGAAAGGGGATGGCCATGGAGGCCACAATGAGGATGAAGATAAGCTTACTGACGATATTTTTGCGGCGCACCGTTTGGTAAGCCGTCATAGAAGAAATGAGAATGAGCCCCGCCACCGAGAAAACCGTGACAAAGATGGAGTTTGCGAAGGCGCGCGTAAAATTCATTTTTTCCATGGCGGCCGGGAAGTTTTCCCAGTGGAACTCCACCGGGAAGGACAAAAGCGACTGTGTGATTTGCGCATTCGTTTTCACACTGTTCACCACCACCAGATAAAAGGGGAACAGCACCAAAAGCGCAAACAGGGCAATCACAATGGTCAGCACAATTGTTCCGGCGGTCTGCCTCTCCGTTTTCCTCACATCTCCACCTCCTTGCGGCGGGTAAGCAGCACCTGCGCCAGTGCCACCAGTGCAATCAGCAGGCTGAACACCACCGCCTTCGCCGAGGCATACGAGATGGCGTCGCGGTTAAAGGCGTCGAGGTAGATTTGGAGGGCCAGGGACTGGGTGCTGCCAAAGGGCCCGCCATTTGTGAGGGAGAAGTTCAAATCAAAGGCCTTGAACCCGGCCACGATGGTGAGGAAAAGGCAGATGGTGACCGAGGGCATAATCATGGGCAGGGTGACCCTAAAGAAGGTTTGCAGCCGCCCCGCTCCGTCAATCTTCGCCGCCTCATACAGCTCGCCCGGCACGCCTTGCAGGCCGGTGAGGTATATGAGCATGTAGTAGCCCACCGTTTGCCACACCGTAACAATGAGGATGGCCGCAAAGGCAAGGGTGGGGTCGCTCAGCCAGTTTTTTTGCAGCGCGGCAATGCCCAGCCACTCGCCCATTTGGGGGAACAAACGCGTGACGATGAAGTTCCACAAGTAGCCGCTGCTCACCGCACTGATGACCATGGGAGTGAAAAAGGCGGCCCGCAAAATGCCCCGGCCCTTGATTTTGGCATTCAGGCCAAGGGCCAGCAGCAAGGCCAGCACATTCACCAAAACAACCGATATGACAGTGTATTTCAGCGTAAACAGCAGGGCCGAGAGAAAACCCTTATCCGTAAAAATACGCAGGTAATTTTCTAGCCCAACGAAGCTGGAGGTGGGCGAAATGCCGTTCCAGTTCCGGAAGGAATAGTAGATGCCCAGCCCCAAAGACAGGACGATGAAAATGCAGAACAGCAGCATGGCGGGGCCTGTGAACAGAAGGTACATCGCGTTTTCTTTCAGCCTTTTTTTCCGTTTTGCGCTCACCTTGCACGCTCCTTACAAAAGCAGGGCGGCACTTCTCTAAAAGTCGCCCTGCGTGTTCTATGCCCAGGCTGTTCCCACTAGCCGGTGGTGGCCAGGCGGTTGTCGTACAAAGCTTGCAGTTCATCCAGAGCACCCTGCTGGTCCAGCTGTTTGGCGGCATAGGCCTGCAGCGGGGCCGCAATGTCGGTGACAAAGCCGGGCGCCAGGTATTCGGTTCCCGTCACAGGAAAGGCCATGTTGTCGCTCATATATTGCTGCATATCGGTGTTTAGGGTACCCAGGCTGCTCAAATCCATATTTTCATACGGGGGCGACACCTGCAGCCCCTCCACCAGATAGGTTTGGGCATTGTCGGAAAGCCAGGTGAGGAAGGCCTTGGCCTCCGCCTCGTTGCGGCCTGTGCTGGCAACGCACAGGTAGCCGGTGGGGGCGGTCATCAGCTTGGTCTCGTCGGCATTTTCCGTCAGTGGAATGGCCATAAGGCCAATTTGCAAATCGGGGTTGGCCGCCAGCAGCGGCGGGCCATACCAGGTGCCCTGCTTAATCATCGCCATTTTGCCGGCGGCAAAATCCGCAATCTGGGTCATGGCGTCATACCCCACCGATTCTGCCCCGAGGCCATAGTCCAAGGTCATATCGTATACGCGGAAGAAGTTATCGATGTAGGTGAGGTCCTCAATTTTCTTCTCACCGCTGTTCAGCGCTTCGCTAAAGGCCTTCGGGTCCTTCTCATAGGCCACCGGGGTGCCAAAAATATGCATCAGGAAGCCCCACTCACGGTAGGCCTCGCCGAAGGGCTGAATGCCCGCCGCCTCCAGCTTTTGGCACACCGCCTCCAGCTCATTCAAGGTTTTGGGCAGCTCCTCAATGCCCGCCTGGGCAAACAGCTCCTTGTTGTATACAAAACCACTGGCCTCCACCGAAAGAGGCATCCCGGCCAGCTTGCCGTCTATTTGCGCAAAGGACAAGGCCCCCTCGTTGGTGCGCTCCACCCAGGGCTCGCCCGTCAGGTCCACGCTACGCTCGCTCCAGGCGCCCAGCGTGCCCGTGTCCACCAGGAAGATATCGGGTGCTTCATCGGCCGCAAAGCGTGTTTTCAGCACGGTGTAGGGCTCATCGCCCGGAATTTCCCACTCCAGGTTTACGCCGGTTTGCTCTTTGTAGTCCGCCTCAATGCGGGCCACGGTGTCGGCATACAAAGCGGTGCCTGCATACACCTGCAGCGTGACGTCACCCTTGGCCCCACTGGCCGCGGTGCTGGAGGAGGCGCCGGGCGCAGCATTGCCCGAAGCCTGTGCGGAGCTGCCACTGCCCGCGGCACAAGATGTGAGCAAGCCGGTGGCCAGCAGTAGCGAAAGAGCAAAAGAAACCGTTTTTTTCATGGTCATTTCCTCCTCATGTGGCTGTTTTCTGCGTACCCTAATGATAGCAAAGGATAAATTTACAAGTCAATTTTATTGTAAAAACGGCGCCTTTTTTGGAATTTAGACCAATTTATTTGCTTTAAAATGGACATTAGGCCCAAAAACACCAGGGCACGGAAGTAAACTATACGTAAATTTACTTCCGTGCCCTGGTGTTTTATCTGATGTCTATTCGGCCAAGGTGCTGCTTCGCCACTTGATACTGGTGGAAATTCTGGCTGTCTCGTTGTCCAGGTTCCCGTTTATGGAATCCAGCAGGGCCTTGGCGGCCAAAAAGCCGCACTCAAAGCGGGGAATGGCCACGGTGGTCAGCCCGGTCATACTGGCAAAATCGCTGTTGTCGAAGCCGGTGACGGACACGTCCCCCGGCACCGAAACACCAAACTCCCTGCAGGCTTTCAATGCACCCCAGGCCAGTGTGTCGCTGGCACACACCAGCACCTGTGGCAGGGTTTTGCCCAGCAGCATCAGTTTGGCCGCCTGATAGCCGCTTTTTTCCCGGTAATCCACAGAGCGGTAGTTGTTCCTCTCGTTAAAATCAAGCCCATTGTTTTTCAGGGTGTCCACCAGCGCGGCGTAGCGCTCTTGGTTATCCAGCGAATGCTCGCTGCCGCCCACATAGGCAAACCGTTTGTAGCCCTTGTCGCACAGGCTCTGCACCAGGCTGCACATGCCGGGGTAGTTGTCCACCAGCACACTTTTGATATAGGTGTGAGGCAGGCTTCTATCCATCAGAACCAGTGGATACTCCTTGTCTGCAATATTGAGCAGCTGCTGGTTGTCCATTTTTCCATCCAAGCTGATGGCGCCGGCCGAATGCGCGCGCTTCATGTATTTCACACTGGTGTTGGCGTTGCACACAATCAGGTCATAGCCGTTCTCTGTAAGGCATTCGCTGATGCCCTTGATGATGTTGAGGTAGAAGCTGCGGTCAAAATCGCTGAAGTTGAACACAATGGTATTGGGGCGGCTTTGGCGGCGTGCCTTGTCCTGGTACCCGTGCTGCTTGCAGAGCGAGACAATGTTGCATCGCACCTCCTCACTCACATTTTTCTTTCCATTCAGCACATTGGACACCGTGGCGGGCGAAACACCTGCCATGCTGGCAATATCCTTTAGTTTTATCATATTAATCCCCTGTTTTCACCCGTATATTTTAATAAATTTACTAAAATATACCACTTACCTGCACGCATGTAAAGTCTGTAGGTGAAAATAGGCGTTTTGCTGCACGCGCTCCCTGAGAAATCCAGCTCAAAACGAACTGCCCCCGCCGCAGGCGGCGGGGTACAGCTGCAAACCGGCTGCCACTGCTTGCCAATTGAAATTTCCTTGGAGCGCTCTATAGAAGCGCTTCCCTCGGTGGCCGCCCCGCCGGGTGGGGTGGGTATGCCGCCGCAAAATTTTATGGCACCCACGAGAATAAAGAACAGATATTACAGACTGTCAAAAAAGGTAAGGCCAACTGGCGATATATACAAAGAAATATGCGCCCAAAATCATATGTTGGCAAAACCTTGCTTTGTAAGCGATTTATTGTACCTGTAATGACCGAAACCCCGTTTTCGTTTGTGCAACATTTTTCTGCAAAGGGGTTCTTTGATGGTCTGACCAGTAAGCCCCGCAGCCACGGCTGCGGGGCTTACTGGTTTTTTATTTCCCTTGGCGTTTGCACAAGCTTTGCCGCGCCATCCCACATGCCGAATATTCAGCACTCGCCTAGGTGATGGTCAAAAAGTCGGTAAAATTGGTCATTTGAAAAAGCTCCATGGCCATGGCATTGGGGCCGTGAATCTCCAAATGCCGGCCGGCCTTCACCGCCGTTTTGTAGAGCACCAAAATAACCCTGAGACCCGCGCTGCTGATATAGGGAACCCCGGTTAAGTCGACAACAACGGTGGTGGGGCCTGTCTCCATATAGGGCTTGATGGCGTCCTCCACCAGCTGGGCCGTGTTGGTGTCCACCGCTCCATCCAGCCTGTACAGCACCTTATTTTCCAGCAGTTCTTTGACAATTTGCATACCCGCCTCCCAAACAGCTTGCCCTCTGTGGCAGCGCCCGGCAAAATCACGCCTTTGTCATCATCACGCGGTTGTATTCCACATTGTTGTCGTCCATGGCCTTGGTGGCAGTTTTCAGGTCGTTGCAGGCCTTCACAGCCTCTGCAAACATGCTTTCCAAAACGGTTAGGGCGGGGTCTCCCGCCTCAGCGTAAGGCGCGCACATCATCAGCTTCACACGTTCCTCCAGCTTGCCTATTTTCTCCTGGTCCAGGGTGCCCTCCTCGCTGCGTGCATTCTCGCAGACGCTGGAAACGATGGATTTGATGGAGCTGCGGAAATTGTCCCAGCTGGTGGCAATCTCGCTGCGCTTACTGTCGGCAGCCTTGCTCTCTTCTTCGCCGGTCTCTGTTCCGGTGGGTTTGGCCAGCTCCAGCCGCTCGCTGTCCTCAATGCTGTTGCCCTTGTCCAGCAGGGCCTTGAGCTTGTTGTCATACACATCGCTGGCGGCTCGCACGGCGCTTTCGTTTTGGAATTTCTTTTCGCGCAGCGCGCGCAGCTGCAGGTTCCGCTGTTTGCGCCCGCTGTCCAGCTCCTTGCCGGCTTCATCCACGGCCCTGCTGCTCACCAAGGTGGGGGCCACGTTGGCCGCCATCATGTCCAGCACCCGGGCCAGGCCCTCCGGCGTACCGTGGTTTGTGGCGCTCACATCCACATGGTATTTGGCGGAATTATCGGAGCTGCGCGTGTTGGAGCTATGGGAGGAGACACTGCCCGAGATGGATACCTTGAAGGGCCCCACCTGCAAGCCCGCCTCAATTTTGGCCCCCATATCCAGAGATTGCTCGCTTTTCTCGCACTGCTTCACCTCCATGTCGAACAGGATGTTCACCTCGTCAATCTGCAGGTTCGGGATGGGCACGATGGCCAAAAGAGGCACCTCCACCTTCATCTCCGACTGGTTGATGCTCCCGTCCGCGTCCGGTTCCATCCGCTGGAAGCTAAACGCGACCTTTCGGGCGTTCTGGTCCGCGTCAAATCCCACTTTGTTGATAAAGTCTGCGGTGCTTTGGGCCAGCAAAACACTGGCGTCTGCGGCTGCCGTCAAGGGGCCTCCAATAAGGTTTGCCATGTCCAGCCCCGCAAATTGCTCGCCAATTCCCATATCCATTCTCCTTTCATCTGCTGCCTGTCAGGCGTATGGGTCAAGTTTTTTCTAAAAACGTCTCCTCTTTGGGAAATATTTCCGCCGCTTCGCTCTCGGCAGGGGCTGGGGCTTCCGGCCCCTCCGGCGGCAGGCCCTCCAGCTCCATGGGTTCCCCTTTGCCGGAGAATAGCACTTCACCGTAGATATTGTTCGGAGACCATTTCCCCTCCGTGACGAAATCCAGCAGGATTTCATCCTGCCGCACCGGCTTGCTGTTGGTCAGCCGGCGGTTGGCAACACGGGCAGAAAAGCTAACCCGGACGCTTTTTATCTCAAGCGGGGTGTTTTTTATGGGGTACACCCAGCCCTCTGGCGGCGTCTGTTCGGCATGTCCCTGCCCCAGAAGGCGCTCGTTGGCCGAGACAATGCTGCTGGAAATCTCCGTCAGGAAGGCACGAAGTGAAATGAGTTTGATTGCCATTGCCACAGCCTCCTAGCTGACGCCCAGTTTTTCCGCCGCGCGGGAAGATTTTTCAGAGTCGGCCACCCAGGACGGTTTTCTCTCAAAGCCGATGTGGTAGGTTGTTTTTTGCATGGTCAGCTCGTGCTGCCCCAGCATATACCGTCCTATCGTGATATCTGACCCCAGAAGGATGCCGCGGGGATAGTCGCTGAGGCAGCGGTTCAGCAGGGCCACCTGCTCTCCCCGGGCTTCGTCGGAGATGGGGTTGTTCGGGTTTATGCTGCCCACCGTCACATCCTTCACAAAGCGCACCTCGGCCAGCGCCGTTTTTTCGTTTCGTCCACTCACACTGTTTCACCCCCGCTCTGCGCTGTGGAAATCCGTTCTTTCAGTTGCTCTGCGCGCAGCTGCTCCAGGCTTTGCTCCATGCTCCGCTTGATGCTTTTGAACTCGGCAATGGCCTCGGCAGCCTCGGTGGCGGCGGGGCTGCACACCGTCTGGTCCTTCACCGTCAGGAATTCTTCATACTCCATGCCGGTTTCCATTTTCAATTCGTTGTTTTTCACCCGAATCATGTCGTCGGCCTCCGCCAGATGCGCCTGCATCTGCCTCTCCCGCCGGGCGGTTTCCATCTGCCGTTCGTAGCGTTCCAAATCGGGGCCGGTTAGCTTGTTGCCCTTTTCGTCCAGCGGCCTGCGGGCCAGCTGCTTGGGAACGGCGTTGGCATTCAGGGTATCCACAAAGCGGGCCAGGCCCTCGGCCACCTGCACGCCCTCCAGCTCCACCTCAAAGCGGATGGCGGGGGCGTGCGCCATCCGCTTGGGGCTGCCGCCGGCCAGCTCGGCCAAAATCTTGGGTTGCCCCCCCACATTCTGCACATCTCGCACCTGCGTGGAGAAGGATATCTTCGATTTGGAAACCTTCAGGGTGCTCAGCGGGAAAATGGAGAGCAGCGGCAGTTCCAGAGAAATACTGTCCGACACGGCGTTGTCGTGGGCGTCGTTTTTCACCGATTCATACAGCATTTGGATGGTGCGCAGGCTGATGGTGGTCTTCCCAAGCGGGTCGGTGCTAGGGTCGCCCGTCGCCGCCAGAAAATCCACAATATTGGAGCTTAGCTGGATGTTGGCGAAGGATACGGCCTGCAAGGGGGCATACACCAGGTCGCGGAGTTCCACCATCTTCTGGGCCGTTTCCCCTGTCTGTTGTTTCATGGCACCCATCCTTTCAAAATTTCTCTCTTTTCCTGCCGCTCAGAGCAAGCAGGGGTATGGAACACAGGGAAAGACCTGCTTAGCGGGCGTCGAAGTATTTCTCCCCATTGCCCGCTAGATGTAGGTGATATAAAATTCCCCGGCCGTATAATCCCCGACCAGTAGGGTTATGAATTCTACCGGGTCATTTACCTCGTAAATTCCCAGGTTCGGGTCGAAGAAGAACAGTTTTTCCCCCTGCCGGCAAAAGGCTACCCGGTGCCCTCCACAGCGCTTCCCTTTGGAGTCCAGAACATCAAAACCCACAAAGAAATACTGAGCTCGGCTGCCGTTCAACAGGGAAATCAGTTTTTCACTGTTGGTGACATAGGACCCGCCTGTGGGCTGCAAAGCCCCTGCTGTTCCCACATCCAGGAAGTGGAGATCTATTTCGCACTTGTTGTTCAGTACAAGAGGTGCCGAGAGAAAATCCTCCGGGTTAAGCCTGCGCTCCGCTTGGCGGAAGGATTCCGCATAGGTGACAAAGTTGTTCGCAATCTGGGTGAAATACGCGAGTGAATCCGCATCCTGCCGTGCCAAAAAGCTCTGTCCTTTGTCCACAATGTCTATTCCGGGCACGGTGCTTTCGGGCTTGGCCGCAGCAAGACGCAGCCATTCCAGGCTAAGCGCATAGCAAAAACCATTGCGGATAAAGTCCGTTCGACGCGTGGAATTTTTGCCCGGGTTTGCCTCCTTGAGCTTCGGGCGGAGCTTTTCCATGATTTTGCCTTGCGAAAACTCTGCCACCCTTGTTGCGCCTTGAAAGTCCATACCAATCTCTCCTTTAGCATATAGTTTGAGGTTTGCCCTCTACCATTTCCCGCCCCCACCTGCCCTTTGAGCGAAAAAATATCCCCCAAGGCGGGGGATATTTTTTCGCGTTCGGGCAGAATGGCACAAATACTATTTCAGGTCGTTCAATTTCCGTCTTAGCTTCTGCAAAATTCTCCGTTTCCTGTCATTGATGGTTTTCTGTGGGATGCCCGTCTCAGCCGAGAGGGCACGTTCGCTTTTTTCGTTCCAAAATAGTTCAAACAGAATGCCGAATTCTTCGGGGCTCAGCTCCGCCAAAATATCATAGAGGCGCTGCCGCACTTGGCGGGCCACCACCTCGTCCACCACCTCATCGGCATCGGTGGTTGGGGCGGCGCCCACTTCCTCCAAACGGTCGTAGGAGTCCTCCTTGCTATAGTAGTAGGCCTCCTCACCCTCCTTTCTGCGGATGCGCCCCACCTTGATATCGTGCTCTTGATAGCGGATGCGCCGGGCCATTTTGTGGTAAGCCTCATACACCTCTTTTGAAACCAAAACCCTGGCACCCTCTATGAAGATAAAAAATTCCTGTTCCTGATGCATATAAAAAACTCCTTTCCATTCGGTGGATGTTCGTCCGAATAAAAAGGAGCGGAGGCGCCCTGGGGCGGTGTGGCGATAGCCAAAGGCAGCCAGTGTATAGGGGTAAACCGGTTTTTTTCACCCGGTTTCGTATCAGGCGCTGCTGTTTTCTACGCATTGTTCTCGCTTTTGCATATCAACATGTGTATTTCGCCTTACCGCTTCAGTATAGGGTAAAGTCGTCAATAAATGCCGAAATTTTTGCAAGATATCATGAATTTTGCCGGATTACAGAATGCCGGGGGCCAGCCGCCCACCTTCTCTGCCCGCTCAAAGGCACGCCCTGGTTGGTAAATGAGTAGAAACCGTTTTACAAGGAGGCCCCTATGAAGATTGCTGTTGTATATGGCGGGTATTCCCCCGAAAGCTCCGCTTCCCAGGAAAATGCGCGGGCCATTGCACTTGCGCTGCACAAGGCCGGGCACAAAGCCACCCTGCTTGCGTTCAATGAAAACGCGGCCTCCAAGCTTCAGGCCGGGTATGACCTGGTCTTCGTTGCCACCCAGGGGAAATACCACGGGGACGGGAGCTGCCAGGCCGTGTGCGATTTGGCCGGCATTCCCTACACCGGAACCCGGGCGGCCGCTGCCGCTTTGATAAACGACAAGGCCCTGTGTAAAATCGTCTGTGCGCACGCCGGGCTTCCCACACCCCCGTTTCTGGCGCTGCGCCACAGCGAGCTCCGCCAATGGTCAAAGGAAAAGCTGGAAAGAAGCATCGTGCAGCAAATCGGCTTTCCCGCGGTGGCCAAGCCGGCCACCCAGGGCGGCAGCTATGGAATCGGCTACCTCGCACGGCCCGCAGACCTTCCGCTGGTGTGGGAGGCCTTTCGGCTGGACGACAAGGTGATTGTGGAGAAATATATCCCCGGCGTCTTTGTAACGGCCTCTCTGCTGGAGGTACAGGGTGCCCCCCTGGTGCTGCCTCTACTGACGGCGAAAACCCGCGGCGGCCCTTTGCAGTTGTTTACAGGGGAATTCCAAATTGAACCGGCGGATTTTACGCCGAGGCTCACAAAAACCCTGCAGGATTACTCTTTGAGGCTCTTTCGGCTTTTTGAGGCCCGGGGCTATGCCCGCATTGACTTCATGGTGGAGGAGGAGACGGGGATTCCCTGGTTCCTTGAAATCAACGCCGTGCCGGGGCTGCGCGGCAAAAGCTTCTTCCCGGTGGCGGCAGAGCTGGCGGGCTACGACATGCAGGCCCTGTGCAGCACCCTTGTGGAGGAGGCGTGAGGCGGTGCGAAATGTAAAAATAGGCACAAAGCTCCTGGTTATCCTGCTGGTATCTGCCCTGCTGCCCATTTTTTTCATCACCGGGCTGGCTCTGGCCTCCCTGCGGGAGCTGTCTGGGGAATCCATCCAGGCCACCGTGCAGCTGGGCACCCGCAGCTCCGAGGACAGCGAGGCCGCCCTGATGGAGCAGGCGGAGACCTATCTGCTGAAAATTGCGGGGGAACAGGCAAAAAAAATAGACTCTACCCTGGAGAGAGTAGAGTCTGAGCTGCTGGCCATGGGGGCGTACCTGTCGTCCCTGTATGCTTCGGCGGGGAATTTTAGCGGCAGGGCCCTGCCGCTGCCCAGCGAGACAGAAAACGGCGTCTGGGCCGCCAAATATATGCTGGCCCCGGGAGCCGTGCCGACGGCTGCGCTGAGCCGGGAGGTGCGGCTGCTAAGCAACGCCGAATACATGCTGCGCCCTCTGCGGGGCGCAAACGCCATGATGAGCAATGTCTATCTTGGAACAGAGACCGGCATCACCTACCGGTTTTCGGCCAGCAACGCCTACGATGAGAGCTATGACGCCCGCCAGCGGCCCTGGTATCTGGCGGCGGTGGCGGCTGGGGGCCGCCCTATCTGGACAGAGACGGAGGTGGACCAGTACGGCATCGTCTGCTGCACCAGCGCCGCCGCCTTTTACAACGACACCGGCGGGCTGCTGGGCGTGATTGCCACCGATGTGACACTGGAGCAGATGCAGGCGGACATCACGGGCACACGCATTGGTGAAACCGGCTATGCCTTTGTCGTCGACCAATTGGGGGCGCTCATCGCCCACCCCGGCCTGCATGTGGATGGCACAAACGGGACGGTACCCCTTCCCCGGCTGGACGGCTTTGCGGGGGAAAAGGGCCTGCTGACAAGGGATATCGGCGGCGCGGCGTATTATCTTGCCTACCACCGCCTGCCCGTAACCAACTGGTACCTGGCCATAGTGGCCGAGGTGGAGGAGATTATTGCCCCGGCCCTGGCGGCCAGGGAGCAAATTGGCGCTTCCCTTCAAACCTCACAGGGCAGCATACGGGAGGGGCTGCTCGCGCTCACCATCCAGTTCATTGTGCTTATCGCCGCCGTCAGCCTCCTCCTTCTGCTCCTCTCCTTCTTTCTGTCCCGCACCATCACCACACCTCTGCACAGCCTGATTGCTGCGGTGAAAACGATTGGCGAGGGAAAGCTGGAGGCAGGTGCAAACACACAGGGCAGGGACGAAATTTCCGAGCTTGGCCGGGCCTTCAACCAGATGACGGAGGACCTAAAAGGCCAGATGGCCGAGGTGGCGCGGGTGACGGCAGAAAAAGAAAAAATCAGCGCAGAGCTGGTCGTTGCCGCCAAAATTCAAACCGGCATGGTGCCCTCGGTGTTTCCCGCCTTCCCCGGCAGGCAGGATGTGGACATTTTTGCCGATATGCGCCCGGCAAAAGCCGTGGGGGGAGATTTCTATGACTTTTTCTTCTTGGAGGAGGACAGCCTGTGTGTCTGCATTGCAGATGTGTCCGGCAAGGGTGTTCCGGCCGCCCTGTTTATGGTGAAAGCCAAAACCCTGATGCAGAGCAAAATGCTGGCGGGCGGCAGCCTGCACCAGGCTTTGGAAGAGGTGAACGAGCTGCTCTGTGCCCAAAATGAGGAGGCCATGTTTGTCACCGCTTTTGTGGCTGTGCTGCACCTTCCCAGCGGCAGGCTGGACTATGTGAACGCCGGGCATACGCCGCCTCTGGTGTGCCATGCCGGGCGGTATGAGCGCCTGGAGGCGGGAAGCGGGATGGTGCTGGGGGGCTTTCCCGGGGTGAGGTACCGGCAGCAACGCGCCATGCTGGGGGAGGGGGACCTTTTGTTTTTGTATACCGACGGCGTGACCGAGGCGATGAACCTGCAGGCCGGCCTGTATGGCGAAAAACGCCTGCTGGCCTGCCTGAACAGGACACAAAGCGCAGAGCCAAGGCAGCAAATAACCGACATAGAGCAGGATGTGGAGCACTTCGCAGCCGGGGCCGGGCAGGCGGATGACATCACCATGCTGGCTGTGAAGAGGCAGGGCCGCTGACAGCCAAGAACCCAAAAGGGCACCGGTGGCAGTGCTGTTTCCTGTGGCCGCATCCATGCCACAAAAACCGAAAGGGGGCGCTTATGCGGGAGAAAAAGAGAGAGCTTGAGGTGGTATCGCTGCTCTCAAGCCATGCGCAGGTACAATGCTTTGTGCGCAAAATGGCGCAGCAGCACATGGGAAGGGCAGAGCGGCTCTGCCCGCTGCTGATATCGGTGGAGGAGGTGTTCACCAACATCTGCAAGTATGCCTATGGGTGTGGCAGGGGGCCGGTGCGTGTGGAGGCAGCGTGGGGCAGCGGCTTTTGGGTGGCTGTAAAAGACCGGGGGAAACCCTTCAACCCGCTGAACCGGGAGCCGCCCGAGCTGCTTGCCCCGGCAGAACAGCGGGCCCCCGGCGGGCTGGGCCTGCTGATGGTGCAGCGGTATATGGCGCGGGTGCTGTATGAATATGCCGATGGGTGGAATGTGCTTACCCTGGTGCCCTAACCACAAGCTCCGTGCCTCCAGAGCCCATGTTTCGCTCATTGTGGCCTCCCGGCGGCTAAGAAGTGCAGGGAGCCCTGCAAATACAAAATATAGAGGTGTAAAGTTATGCTTCCATTCGCAGGCAGAAATCGTGTCACATCCATATTTGGCAGAAGAACTTTGAACGGGGCGGCAGCCGACCATAAAGGTCTGGACATCGTGGGCGACGACAGCCACGATGTGCTGGCCGTGGGCGGCGGCAGGGTCATCCAGTCCCACATGGTCACAGACCGGGGCAACCTGACCTGGGAGTGGGGCAACTATGTATGCGTGCAGGCGCAGGACGGCCTGCTGCACTACTATTGCCACATGGGCAGCCGCGCCGTGCAAAAGGGCGATGTGGTGAAGGAGGGGGACAAAATCGGCGTGATGGGCAACACCGGGAAAAGCTACGGCGCACATCTCCATTTTGAGCTGCGCAACACCGCCCGGCAGAGCCTCAACCCCTGCCCCCTCCTGGGCATTCCGAACCAAACCGGCAGCTACACTGGCAGCGCGGCAGGTGCCCCCTGCACCGCCAAAAGCGCAGCGGGGCGGGTGCTGCAGGTGTATGGTGGCGCGAAGGGGCTGAATGTACAGGCCTTCACGGGCAAAGATGTGAGCCTGGTGGCCAAAAACGGGCCCGAGGATATTCGGGTGCAGGACGGCGCCTACCAGGTTCTGACATGGGAGGGCAGTGCCGGCGGCTACCAATGGTGCCGAATTGACTACCAGGGCCAGCCCGTTTACATGCCCTACGGCGGCATACTGGACGACCGCTGCCAGCTTGCCTAGCGGGTGTGCCACAAGTTCAACAGGAATGTTTTCCCGCCATACAAAAAAGCCTCCTCTTGTAGCTTCTTCCCTACATGCGGAGACTCTTTTGTCTTCTCTCTTGTTTCCCTAAACGCCAACCCGGCGCGGCCCAGCTTATTCGGCAGCGCGCCCCCGCTCCACCAGCAGGGCAAGGTCGGCCAGCTTGCCCGCCAGCATCTCCACGGTTTCCATACCCAGGGGGTCGGTCTCAGGGCTGAACTCCTTTTGGTCCTGCGACCAGACCTTCCCCCCGATATACCCGCCAATCTCATTGCTTACAATGTTCACACCCCGGGTCATCAGCAGGTGCAGAATGCTGTTCACCGCAAACTCCTCGCCGCCGTTCCGGGTGCCCCCCACCGCCAGGGCCGCCCCCATTTTCAGGCGCAGCACATTCGGGAACACATGGTGAATGGGCCGCATCCGGGTGAAAAAGGCCATCAGCTGCGGGGTGATGCCGTGCACATACACCGGGCTGCCAATCAAATAGGCGTCGGCGGCCAAAAAGCGGTCCAGCAGCTCCTGGGTGTCGTCCTGAATCACACACCAGCTCTTGTTTTTGCGGCAGGCCCCACAGCCATTGCAGGGGGCTATTTTTTTGCCGCTCAGGGTCATGAACTCCGTCTCAATGCCCGGCTTTTTCCCGGCCACTTCCAAGGCGTGCTGCACCACCGCATGGGTGGCGGCCTTCCGTGGGCTGCCGCAAATTCCCAAAATTTTTGCCATCTGTTCTTCCTTTCCACTTGGTATACGGTTTTCTGCCAGCGCTCACACCCAGTCGTCGCGGATGACCTGGCTGGTTTTTTTGATACTGTCGGCACAGCTGTCGCCCATCTCCCTGGCCAGCGCGTTGAACAGGCAGTCCACAATGCACAGCACGGCAATGCGCGGGGCCAGGGTTCCGGTGATGTCGGAGCCGATGCGGCCCGGGCCAAACAGGTTGATGCCCCCCGCACGCGCCAGGGGCGAGCCGATGGTGTTGCACACCGCCAGCACCCCCGCACCGTTCTGCACGGCGGTCTGGGCCATCTCCACGGTGGAGCTGGTGTTGCCCGAGAGGTCGAAGCAGCAGACCATATCCTCCGGCCCGGTGAGGCTGATGTACATGCGCTGCATCCGCCGGTCGCCCGTATATACCGAGGGCAGCCCCAGCCGCAGCAGCTTTTGGTAAAGGTCTGTGGCCACACAGGCGGTGGCCCCCTCCGCCACCAAAAACACCCGCTTTTTCGAGAGAAGCAGCCGGGCCACCTCGCCCAGCTGGTGGTCGTCCATCAGCAGGCGGGTGTCGGCACAGGCCTGGGCGTTGGAGCTGCAAATCCAGTCGGCGGTCATGGTTTTGCTGCCCAGCCGCTCGCTGGTAATCCGCTCAAAATCATTGATATAGCCTGTACCGTCCTGAATGGCGGAGACGCGAAAGTCCTTAAAGCCGTTGAAGCCCAGCCGCTTGCAAAACCGGGTGACGGTGGCCTTGCTGGCCCCGCTGTGCTCGGCAAGCTCGGCTATGGAGAGCTCGTTGGCACGAAAGCTGTTCTTCAAGATATAATCGGCTATCTTTTTTTCCGATGGCAGCAACAACGCATAGGAAGACTGGATGCGCAGATAGGCGCCCCCTTTTGCTCCCGGCATAGCATACACCCCGCTTCTCCAGCCCGCCTGCGGCAACAGCCACACGCCCCACCACTTGCAGGCGCTGGTCGATTTTCATTATTCCACAAAAACCCCTGTCTGTCAAAGCCAAATTTTCATCATTTTCTTTGTGCATTTTCACATATTTTTAAAAATGAAAATAATTTATGCTATAAAAACGTTTCTTTTTGTGCATATGCCGCTATATATTTTCATAGATTTTCATCAATTCACTTGTTTCAATGAAAATACTGCTTGACGCTTGGAGAAGGGGGTGGGTATAATGGCTGTGAAAACGCAGGCTATAGGCCTTGTGGGCAGCGTGTTGGAAAAAACCGCCATACCCGGCGGTTTTGGGAATATTTCCAGGATATCAAAGGAGGAAAACAATGAAAAAGATTCTGGCACTGATGATGGCCGCCACCCTGTGTGTGGCCATGCTGGCCGCCTGCGGTGGCACGGCAAGCTCTTCCGCCCCGGCCCCCAGCACAGCGGCTTCCAGCGCGGCCCCGGCCGCAGGCAGCACGGGCAGCACCGCCCCCGCCGGCGGCACCACCCGGGTGGCCATGCTGCTCACCGGCCCCATCAACGACGCAGGCTGGAACGAATCTGCCTACAAGGGCATGACCCTGGCTGAGGAAAAATTCGACATTGAAACCGCCTACAGCGAGAACATCCCCCAGCCGGACTTCGAGGCCGTGTTGCGCGACTATGCCGACAAGGGCTATGAGATTATCATCTGCCACGGCTTTGAGTTCAGCGATGCGGTGAAGGCCGTGGCCCCGAACTTCCCAGACAGCATGTTCTGTGTGGTGAACGGCGATTCCATCCAAGAGCCGAACATGGCCTCCTTCCGCTTCAACACCCCCCAAACCGGCTTTTTGGCCGGCGCGGCGGCCGGGCTGCTGACCAAAACCAACACCGTGGCTATGATTGGCGGCACCCGGATGCCCCACATCGAGGACTCCCTGAAGGGCTTTGAAGCCGGCGCCAAATACGTGAACCCCGAGGTGAGCGTCATCACCGGCTTTACAGAGACCATGACCGACGTTGCCAAGGGCAAAGAGATGGGCATGGCCTATATTGAGCAGGGCGCTGACGTGCTGTGCGCCAACGCCAACCAGGCCGCCCTGGGCGTGATTGACGCCGCCAAGAGCAAGGGTGTGATGGACATTGGTTATGTGAGCGACCAGTATGATGTGGCCCCGGAAACCATCATGGTCTCCTCGGTGCAGAGCGTGGAATTCATGGTGAACGCCATCATTGAAAAGGGTGTGAAGGGCGAATTGTCTCCCGAGCTGTACCTGATGGGCACGGTGGAGGGCGCCATCTACCTTTCGGACTTCCACGGCCATGAGGACGCCTTTGGCGAGGAGGGCATAGCAAAGCTGGAGGAGATTTACGCAGGGCTGAAGGACGGCTCTCTGCGTGAGCAGGGCCTGGTGCCCCCCTCCGTGTTCGAAACGGCCTAGGCTAAGGGCAATACCACACAGGAAGACGAGGGAAAGGGGTCGCTTCGGCCTCTTTCCCTCACAATTTCAACGAAACCTCTGCCAGAGAATAAGGGGATGGCATTATGCAGGAAAATGTGTTGGAGATGCGGAACATCACCAAGCGTTTTGCCAAGGTGGTGGCCAACCGAAATGTGGACTTTAACCTGCGGCAGGGCGAGGTGCATGCCCTGCTGGGGGAAAACGGGGCGGGCAAAACCACCCTGATGAACATTGTGTACGGCATGTATGAGCAGGACGAGGGCGAGGTGCTGATTCACGGCAAAAGGGTGAACATCAAAAGCCCGCGGGATGTGATTTCCCTGGGGGTGGGCATGGTGCACCAGCACTTCATGCTGGTGCAGCCCATGACGGTGCTGCAAAATGTGATTTTGGGCATGGAGCGGGGGCTGAAAAAGCTGGATATCCCCCGGATACGAAAAGAAGTGCAGGACCTGTGCGACAGCTACCATTTCAACCTGGACGTGAACAGCCGGGTGCGCGACCTCTCGGTGGGCATGCAGCAGAAGGTGGAGCTGGTGAAGGCCCTGTACCGGGGCGCGGAGATTTTGATTTTAGACGAACCGACGGCGGTGCTGGCCCCGCAGGAGGTGGATGACCTCTTTGTGATTTTAGAGCAGCTGGTTGCCAAGGGAAAATCGGTGATTTTCATCTCCCACAAGCTGTGGGAGGTGATGAAGATATGCCAGCGGGTGACGGTGCTGCGCGCGGGCGAGGTGGTGGAAACGCTGGACACCTGCGGCACCACCAAGGAGGCCCTGGCCGAGCTGATGGTGGGGCGGAAGGTGAGCCTGGACTATGACAAAACCCCGGTGGGCAGCGAAGGGGCATTGCTGGAATTCCGCGGTGTTACGGCCAAGGGCAACCAGCTTGCCTCCAGCCTGGAAAATCTCTCTTTTTCCATACGGAAGGGGGAAATACTGGGCCTGGCGGGCGTGGACGGCAACGGCCAGCTGGAAATTTCCGAGGTGCTGATGGGCCTGCGGAAAAACACCGCCGGCAGTGTTCTCTACCAGGGAAAAGAGGTGGATGCCATCGCCACCCGGCAGCGGCTGGACATGGGCTTCGCCTTTGTGCCCGAGGACCGGATGACCCAGGGCCTGGTGCTGGACTTTACCGTGGCGGAAAACATGGTGCTGAACAGCTACAACAAGGCCCCCAACACCCTGCGCCACATCTTCCGCAGCAAAACCGTGCGGGAGAACGGCCAAAAGCTGGCCGAGGAATATGACGTGCGGCCCCGGGACGCCCAGGCGCCGGTGCGCTCGCTCTCGGGCGGCAACCAGCAGAAGGTGGTGGTGGCGCGGGAGTTCAGCAAGCAGCCGGGCTTCATTCTGGCCATGCAGCCCACCCGCGGGCTGGACATAGGCGCGGCGCAGTTTGTGCACAAGCGCCTATTAGAGGAAAAGGAAAAGGGCGTGGCGGTGCTGCTGGTCTCGGCCGATTTGGACGAGGTGCTCTCGGTGGCAGACCGGGTGCTGGTGCTGTACGAGGGAAAAATTACCGGGGAATTTGTCCCGGGCGAGCGCAGCTTTGCCGAGATAGGCCTGATGATGGGCTACAGCGGCGAAGAAGGAGAGGGGGCGGGCGCATGACCATGAAAATAGGCAACACCGAGGTACAGGTGGAAAAGAAAAACAAGGTCTACAGTGCCTTCCGCGTGGCCTTGGGCCCGGCGCTGGCTTTGCTGCTGGCCTTCCTGTGCACGGCCATCATCATCCTGCTCTCCGGCAAAAACCCGCTGCTGGCCTTTAGCGAGATGTTCTATGGGGCCTTTGGCAGCATGGTGTCCATCACCGAAACACTGGTGAAAAGCGTGCCGCTGCTGCTGGCGGGCCTCGGCCTCACCATCGCCTACCGCACCGGCCTCTCCTCCATCGGCGCAGAGGGGCAGATGATTATCGGCGGGCTTTGCGCCACCCTCTGCGGCATCTACCTCGGCTTTTTGCCCGCCTTCCTGCTGCTGCCTCTCACGGTGCTGGCGGGCATGCTGGGCGGGGCGCTCTGGGCGGCCATTCCGGGCTTCCTCAAGGCCCGGCTGGGCGTCTCCGAGGTCATCAACACCATCATGATGAACTACATCGCCATCTATTTTGTGGCCTATCTGCTGGACGGCCCCCTGCGCGAGCCGCCGGGCTATTTCCCGCAGTCGGCCCAGGTGGCCGAGGGGGCTTTCCTGCCCATCCTCATCCCCGGCACCCGGCTGCATGCCGGGGTGCTGCTGGCCATTCTGGGGGTGTTCTTCGTGTGGTTTTTGCTCTGGAAAAGCCCGCTGGGCTTCCAGATGCGCGCGGTGGGCTACAACCCCATTGCTGCCCGGGCCAACGGCATCTCGGTGGAGAAAAACATCGTGCTGGCCATGGCCCTCTCGGGCGCTTTGGTGGGCCTTGCGGGCATGTCGGAAATCTCCGGCATCCACCACCGCCTGCTCAGTGGTTTTTCGTCGGACTATGGCTTCGACGGCATCGCCGTGGCCCTGATGGGCAAGCTGAATCCCTTCGGCGTGGTGATTTCGGCGCTGTTCTTCGGCGCCCTGCGCGTGGGGGCCAACCAGATGCAGCGCACCGTGCAGGTACCCTCCTCGCTGGTGTTTGTCATCCAGGGGCTGGTCATTCTGTTTGTGCTGATGGACGCGCTGCTGCGGAACTACGCCATCAAAATTGTGCGCGGCAAAAAACAGACCGCGGAAGGGGGGCTGTAGCATGGATATCCTCATTGGGTTTTTGGAGGCGGCCATCCGTGTGACCACCCCCATTCTGCTGGCCGCGCTGGGGGCCATGTTCACCGCCCGCGCAGGCATCATCAACTTCGCCATGGAGGGCATCATGATTATGGGGGCCTTCTTTGGGGTCTTCGGCTCAAACCTCTCTGGCAGCCCCTGGGTGGGGGCCCTGTTCGGCATGATGGCCGGCATGTGCGTGGCGGCGGTGCTGGGCTTTGCCGCCATCACCGCCAAGGTAGACCAGGTGGTGGCCGGCACCGGCCTGAACATCCTTTTCCTCGGCCTCACCAGCTACCTGCTGAACATGATTTACGGCACGGGCAACCGCCCCTCGCAGGTGGTGTCCTTCCAGCCGCTGGCCATCCCCGGCCTCAGCCAGATTCCCGTGCTGGGCCCGCTGCTTTTCAACCAGATTCCCCTGGTCTATCTGGCCTTCCTGCTGGTGCCGGTATGCTGGTACATCGTGAACAAAACGCCCTACGGCCTGGGGCTGCAAGCGGTGGGTGAGCACCCCCGCGCAGCCGACAGCCTGGGCATCAACGTGACCAAAACCCGCTATGGCGCGGTGCTGATTTCCGGCCTGCTGGGGGGCCTGGGCGGGGCCTTCCTCTCCATCGGCCAGCTCTCTGTGTTCATGGAGAAGATGACCGCCGGGCGCGGCTACATGGCCTGGAGCGCCGTCACCGTGGGGGCCTGGAACCCGGTGGGCATCATGGGGGCCTCTCTGCTGTTCGGCTCAGCCGAGGCCATCCAGCTGCGTTTGCAGGCCATCGGCATCCAAATTCCCCACCAGTTTTTCCTCATGCTGCCCTATGTGCTTACCATGCTGGCCCTCTGCGGCTTTGTGGGCCGCCGGGCCGGGCCCAAGGCCATGGGCAAGCCCTACACGAAGGGGGAGCGCTGAGCCATGCCCCAGTTTGACGCACAGCAGATGCATTTCCCGGTGGTGTACCCCGAGGAGGCCCTGCTGCGGGAGCTGACGGCGGGCCGCACCTGCCCCACCCCGGAAAAGGTGAAGGCGGTGCTGGGGGAGCTTTGCTTCCCCGCCCCGCCCCCCGCCCGGCCCTATCTCTACGGCTGCATGGTGCTCTCCTTCGACGGAAAGATGGGCTTTGCCGATGACCCCGAGGGCACCCTCATCTCGAAGGAAAACCACCACGACCCAGACGGCGCACTGGCCGACTTTTGGATGATGAGCGTCTGCCGCGCCTACGCCGACGCGGTGATTCTGGGCTGCGGCACCCTGCGCGCACGGCTGCACAAGCTCTGGTATGCCAGCATCGCCGACCCGGAGCTTGCCGCGGCCCGCCCGGGGCTGGGCAAGGCGGACAAAGAGCCGCTGAGCGTGATTGTGACCGCCGATGGGCGCGACCTGCCCCTGAACGCGCAGATTCTGGACAGAAGGCCCGCCCCGGCCATCCTCACCTCACTGCCGGGCGCAGCCTACCTGCAGGAAGCGCTGGGCCGCCCCTGCAAGCTGTATGCCGGGGAGGACCTGCGGGAGCCGCAAAGCGAAATTTGCATCCTGGCCGCCGGAGACGGCCCGCCGGACACCCCGGCCCTGCTGCAGATGCTACGGCAGGGTGGCGTGCAGCACGCCTCGGTGGAGGCGCCGGGCTATATCTGGCATTTGATAAGCGAGGGCCTGCTGGACGAATACCTGCTGAATTACTCCGGCGTGCTGGCGGGCGGCGGGCAGGCGCTGGGCACCGCCGCCCCCTTTACAGCAAAGCACCATCCCCACGCCGCCCTTTTGGCGCTGGGCTACCACAGGGGTTTTATTTTCACCCGCCAGAAGCTGCTGTACGGCGAGTGAGGGGCCCGAGACACCGCAGACAGACGAATGGAGGAGATGGACAAGATGCACGACCATAAAAAACCCAAACGTGTCAAAATCATAGTGGAATCCACCCCCATCAGCCAGAAGGACGGCAAGCCCTGCCACTGCCTGAAGGAGGGGGATGTGTTTGAATTTGACTTTGAGCGCTGCCCGGCCAACTTCTGCGCCGCGGCCTTTCACAGCCTGTGGCCCATGCTGCGGGTGCTGGAGCTGGGGGGCCGCCACCCCTGGGACGCGGCAGAGGGCGAAACCTGGGTGTGCTGCCCAGACGCCAGCAAGCCGGTGGTCTTCCGCCTAAAAGCCGAAGAATAGCCAGAAAAAACAGGAAAGCCGCGCGGCTTTCCTGTTTTTGGTTGCCCGGCCCTTGTGCTGCATCCCCGTTCGGCGTACAATGGCAGAAGAACCACCCCATATGGCAAAGAAAGCAGGCGAAAACCCTTGAACCAGATGTACAAAGATGCACAGGCCATGCAGGACGATTTGACCCGAATTTTGCACCAGCTGCACCGCCACCCGGAGCTGAGCTTTGAGGAGGCGCAGACCACCGCCCTTCTCCGCAAGGAGATGCAGGCGCTGGGGCTACAGGAGATAGACCTGGGCATGCCCACCGGTGTGGTGGCCCTGCTGAAGGGCGGGAGGCCCGGCCCGCTGGTGGGCATACGCGCCGACATTGACGCCATAGCCGAAAACGACCAGGGCGACGGGCCCTGCCGCAGCGAGGTGCCGGGGGTGATGCACGCCTGTGGGCACGACCTGCACACCGTGTGCGCGCTGGGGGCGGCCCGGCTGCTGAAACAGCGGCAGGCCGAGCTGCCGGGCGATGTGCTGCTGGTGTTCCAGCCCGCCGAGGAGGTGACCCAGGGTGCGGCCGAGATGATGTGCCAAGGCTTCATGGAGAAGATTCCCCAAAAGCCGCTGGGCCTGTTTTCGCTGCACAGCGCCTCGTTTGAAGCGGGCAAGGTGGGGGCGCGCTGCGCCACCATGGCCGCCAGCAAAACCCATTTTCGCATCACCGTAAAGGGAAAAGGCGGGCAGGGGGGCTTCCCCCATGAGTGCGTGGACGTGATTGTGGCCGGGGCCGCGCTGGTGCAGGCCATCCAGACCATTGTGAGCCGGAACGCCGACCCGCGCAAGGCCCTGGTGTGCGCGGTGTACAACCTGCACGCGGGCGACCACGAGTTTTTTGTGACCGACACCCTGGTGCTGAGCGGCTCGGTGCGGGCCCTGGACGAGGACACCGCCCAGATGGCCCTGCGGCGTGTGGAGGAGCTGGCCGCCGGGCTGCCCGCGGCCTACGGCTGCACCGCCAGCCTGGAAATCATTCCCCATGTGCCGCCGCTGCACAACGCCCCCAGCCTCTACCCCGCCGCCGTACGGGCTGCCGAGCTGGTGGTGGGCGCGGAGAATGTGCTGGAGCCGCCGCCCATGCTGGGCTCCGACGATTGCGCCATCTTTGGCGAGCATATGCCCATCTTCTACTACCAGCTGGGGGCCATGCAGCCCGGCGGCGAGGCTTTTCCCCTGCACAGCCCAAATTTCTGGGTGGACCCCGCCGCCGCGCCCATTGGCAGTGCGCTGCTGGCCCAGGCCGCCCTGCTGGCGCTTCAGGAGGCAGTGGAAAGTTGAAAGTGGAAAGTGAAAAGTGAAAAGAGTAAGGCCAAAAATAGCGGCTGTGCACGGTCTTTTCCGCCTTTTCCCCGGTTCTGCCCTCCCCTTTCCCCCTCCCACTGTTTTCCGAAATAGAAAACGTCCTGCCAGCAATGGCAGGACATTTTTTATACGGAATACTAGTAGCTGATGGCCGAGAGCAGCATTTTCTTGCGCAGGTACTCCATCAGCTTCTCCTGCACCAGCAGGGGCAGGTCGAAGAAATCGGCGTGGCCGGCGGCGCAGAACTCCTTCATGGTCTGGTAGTAGAGGTAGAAGAATTCGGTGCCCACATTGAACTTGTTGATGCCCTCGCGGAAGGCCACGGCCAGCTGGTCTTCGGGAATGCCGCTGCCGCCGTGCATCACCAGGGGCACATCGGTGGCCGCATTGATGGCTTTCAGGCGCTCAATGTCCAGCTTCGGGGTCTCTTTGTAGAAACCGTGGGCGCTGCCCACCGCCACCGCCACAGAGTCACAGCCGCTCTTTTCGCAGAAGGCCGCCGCCACCTCGGGCTTGGTGTACAGGTCCTCGTCGCTCTGGTCGCTTACGGTGGCGGCAAAGCCCACCCGGCCCAGCTCAGCCTCCACGTCGGCACCCAGCGCATGGGCGGCGCGGGTCACCTCGCGGGTGTTGGCAATGTTCTCCTCCACCGGCAGCATCGAGCCATCGTACATCACAGACTGGAAGCCCGACTGGATGGCCTGGATGATATAGTCATAGTCGCTGCAATGGTCCAGATGCAGGCCGATGGGCACCTTCACATTTTTTACGGCCGCCTTGAAGGTCTCGGCAAACGAGGCCGGGCTGCACCAGTGCTTGTCACGCGCGTGCTCGGGGTACAGCATCACAATGGTGGGCTTTTGCAGCTCCTCCGCCACCGTCACCACCGATTGAATCATGCTGTAATCGGTGCAGTTGAAGGCAATTGCCGAGGTGTTTGCCTTGTCCGCCATTTTCAGTATTTCACTTACACGTTCCATTCCCATGAGTCCCAAGTCTCCTTACAATATATTGTGGTTATAAATTGGATACACTATCGTAAAACCCTTTGAAGATGATGGACACCGACACCGCGCCGGGGTCTGGGTAGCCCAGGGCCTGCTCGCGGAAGTTCTTGCTGCGCCCGGTGCGGGGCAGCATCTGCTCGCTGGCCTTCACACCGTCCTCCGCCCCCTGCCAGGCCGCGTGCAGCAGCGCCTTCACATCGGGCGTGTTCCGGCTGCTCTCCTCCATGGCCGCCACGGCGGGCAGCAGGGCGTCCAGCATGGTTTTGTCTCCCGGCCCGCTGCGGCCCCGCTTTTGAATGGCCGCGGCTCCCCCGGCAAAAAAGGCGGCCAGGTCTTCGGCGGTCAAAGCCTCCTTGCCCTGCACGGCCTCGTGGCCGCCGGTGAACAGGGTGCCAAAGATGACCCCCGAGGCCCCGCCCATGGTTTTGAGCAGCTGGATGCCAGAGGCGCGCAGCAGCGCAAAGGGGCTGGCAAAGCTCTCGTTTTCCAGCAGCCCGGCCAGGGCGGTGAAGCCCTCCCGCATGCCAATGCCGTGGTCTCCGTCGCCAATGATGGTGTCTATCTCGGTCAGCCTTGCTTCACTCTCCACCACCCGGCGGCAAACCAGCAGCAAAGCCTCTTGCAGTTGTCTCTCGTTCAGCGTCTCCATTGTGTCCCCTTTTGCTGGCCCTTGCCGTTTGCACCGCACAGTCACTCGTCTGCAAACACAAGGTTTGTCTGTTCCTCCAGCCAGTCATATTCACAGTCCGGCATTCTTTTGTCGCTAATCAGATAATCGCAGGGGTGTGTTACCCGGGCGAGGTAGGTTTTCTCAAACTTGGTATTGTCTGCCAAAATAAACGATTGGATGCTGGATTCCAAAATTCTGTCCTTGGCCTCAGCGTCTTCAAAGCGCGGGGTGGAATAGCCAAAGGTGCGGTCGATGCCGTTGATGCCCATGAAACATTTGTCGGCCCGCAGGCTTTTTATAATCTCCTTGGCGATGTGGCCCTCGAGGTTGTTGTGGCGGTAGTTCACTTCCCCGCCCACCAGAATCACCTTGATATCCTCGCAGGCGGCAAAGGCACCCACCATCAGCAACGAGGTGGTAATCACCCGCAGGTTCCGCCGCTCCCCGGTGGCAATCAGCTTCACCAGCTCAAACACCGTGCTGGAATTTTCCAGCAGCAGGGTGTCGTTGTCGCTGATGAAGGAATAGGCTTTTTGGGCAATCTGCTTCTTTTCCTCCAGGCATTTGTGGCTGGAAATCAGCTCGGGCGCGCTCACCTCGCTGGCCACCGAGTACATGGCAATGGCCCCGCCGTGGGTGCGCAAAATGCGCTTTTGCCGGTGCAGTTCCTCTAAATCCCGCCGCACCGTCACCTCGGAGATATTCATCAGCCCGCTGAGCTGGCTGACCTTGACCGAGCGCTTCTCGCAGATGATATCGTAAATTTTTTGCTGGCGTTCCTCTGGAAACATGCTATCTTTCCCCCATCGGCCGGCCCTACAGGATGAAACTGTCGGTGTACACAGGCTCTCCCAGGTGGGCCAGCATTTCTTCGCTGGCACAAAGAATGCTGAAGTTGAATCCATACACATCCAGTATATTGGAATAACTCCCCACCCGCAACTGTGCCACCGGAGCAATTTTTTCCAGGGTCTTTTTTGCCTCGGCCGCCACCAGGTAGCTGTCGGCATAGCCGGTGTAGCGCAGGCGGTTGATGAGCAGCACCATTTTTTCGCCCGGCCGTGGTTTTAGGTCCTCCACCAGCATCTCCACTGCCTCGCGGGCCATGCGCTCCATGTCCATGTGGCTCTCGGTGCGGAAGCCCGGCTCGCCGGAAAAACCGTTTCCGTACACAATCTCTGCTTTCTCAAAATCGGTCATCATGCTCAGGGTGCCAAGGCGCTCGTTCGCCTTTTCCAGAAAAGCGGCTATCTCCCGGGGGGCCAGGCCCTCCTTGGCGCGGCTGGCCGCCAGCTTCATCAGCAGGCCCATGCCGCAGCGCCCGCTGCGCTTCTCCCGCGCCTCCCCCAGCGCCGAGGCTATGTCGTCGGTAACGGCCAGGCTGGCCACGGGTATGCCGTCCATCTCCAGCAGCTCCACCGCCATGTCGTTGTTCAAAAAATCGCCCGCAAAGTTATTGTACAGCAGCAGCACGCCTTTTTCACTGCCCAGCTGCTTGCCCAGCTCATACAGGCAGTAGGCATTGGGCGCCGCAAAGGGCCCGCCCACCGCCACGGCGTCGGCCAGGCCATCGGCCACATAGCCGGGAAACAAGGGCCCGCTGCCCGCCCCGCCGCTGGCTATCACGGCCACCAGGCCGGGTGTGGGGCGGCGTTTTACCAGCGCCGCCGTGTTTTTCTCCCCGCTGAACTTCCGCCAGCGCTCGGGGTAGGCCGCCTCCATCCCGTCAAACAGGCGGGAGGCAAAATATTCGGTGTTCTCTGCGCCCCATATCATACAGTGGATTCCTTCCTGTCAAGCTCTACTTGCCCGGGGCAGGGCCCCTTTGCTCTGGTTCTATTCTACACTTTTTTCTTCTTCTGGGCCATGTCCATAATAACCGCCAGCAGAATGATAGTGCCGATGACCACCTTCTGCCAGTAGGAGTTCACATGGAGCAGGTTCATGCCGTTGTTGATGACCGCGATGACCGCACAGCCAAACATGGCCCGGGCCACAGAGCCGCTGCCCCCGGTGAGGCTGGTACCGCCCAGTACCGTGGCCGCAATGGCATACATCTCGTAGCCCTCGCAGGCGGCGGGCTGCCCGCTTTGCAGCTTGCTGGCGTTCAGCACACCCGCCAGCGCCGCCATCACAGAGCACAGCACGTGGCCTTTAAAAATGGTGCGGTCGGTGTTGATGCCCGAGAGATGGGCCACATGGCTGTTGCTGCCCGTGGCGTATACATGCCGGCCAAACACCGTTTTGCTAAGCAGGAAATGCACCACGGCCACCGCAATGATGACAAAGACGGTGATGTTTGGAATCCAGCCCTGGGGGCGGTTCTCGGTGGCCAGGAAGCGGCCCGCGCCCAGCCAGGCAAAGGTGCTGGGCAGCCCGCTTACCGCCGTGCCGCCCGAGAGGATGAAGCAGAAGCCCCGCCCAATGGTGAGCATGGCCAGGGTGGCAATCATGGGCACCACCTTGAATTTGGTAATCATCAGGCCGTTGAAGGCACCGCACACGCCGCCCACCACCAGCGCCGAGCCCACCAGAATGACCACGGAGCCGAGGGTGTTCATGTTTGGGAACTGCGCGCCCACCAGCGAGGCCACAATGCCCGCCAGCGCCGCCACCGAGCCCACCGAGATATCGATGCCGCCCAGGATGATGACGTAGGTAAGCCCCGCCGAGAGCATGGCGTTGATGGCCATTTGGGTGGTGAGGTTTACAATGTTGGTGGCGCTGAAAAAGGTGGATGAGGTGGTGATACCGAACACCACAAACAGAATGATGAGAATGACCACCACCATATTCTTCATCATAAATTGCGCTACATTAAACTTTTCCTTGCTCACTTTTTGCATCTCCTGCACACCTTTCCTGTTGTTGCCCTGTCGCTGTTGTAAGCAGATTTGAAGTTCTCCGGGCCATCAGGCTGTTTGGCTGGCCAGCTCGATGATGGATTGTTCGTTCGCTTCCTCGCGGCGCAGCTCGCCGCTTATTTGCCCCTCGCGCATCACCAGCACCCTGTCGCTGATGCCGATGACCTCGGGCAGCTCGGAGGACACCATCACAATGCAGCCGCCCTTCGCCACAAAATCACTCATCAGCGCGTAGAACTCGCTCTTAGCGTTCACGTCAATGCCGCGGGTGGGCTCGTCCAGAATCAAAATCTGGCTCTCGGCAATCAGCCATTTTGCCAGAATGATTTTCTGCTGGTTGCCGCCCGAGAGATTCTGCACCAGGGCGTCGATGCCGGGGGTCTTCACCCGCAGCTTCTCCACATATTCCCGGGCCACCTCTTTCTCCCAGCGGGCGTCCAGCACGCCCAGGCTCTTGTGGTGGTAGATGAGGCTGGGCAGCACGATGTTGTCCTTCACCATGGCCCCCAGCATCAGGCCGGTGGTGCGGCGGTCCTCGGTCACCAGGCCAATTTTGTGGGCAATGGCATCCCTGGGGCTTTTAAAGTGGACGGGCCGGCCCTCCACATACACCTGGCCGCTTTCGGCCCGGCGGGCGCCAAAGATGGTCTCCATCACCTCGGTGCGGCCCGCGCCCACCAGCCCGGCGATGCCCAGAATCTCCCCGGCATAGGCCGTGAAGGAGATATCGCTGAATTCCCGGCCCCGGCTGAGGCCCTCCACCCGCAGCATCTCGGCCCCGCGCGGGCAGCTGGTGTGGATGAAATAATCCTTGATTTCGCGCCCCACCATGCTGCTCACCAGCTCCCGCTCGGTGATGTCGGCAATCGCGTCGGTGCGCACCTTGCAGCCGTCGCGCAGCACGGTGGCGCGGTCGCACATCTGGAAAATCTCCTTCATGCGGTGGGAGATGTACACCACCGCCACATGGTTCTTGCGCAGGTGCTCTATCTGCTCGAACAGGGAGTTGATTTCATGCTCGGAGAGCGAGCTGGTGGGCTCATCCATGATGACCACCTTGGCCTGCTTGTTGATGACCTTGGCAATCTCCACCATCTGCTGCTGCGCCGCGGTGAGCTTTCCGGCCAAATCGGTGGATTTGATGGCGTGGTCCACCTTCATGAAGCGCAGCAGCTCGTCGGCCCGCTCGTTCATCCTGCGGTTGTTCAGGAACAGGCCGCTGCGCATCTCCTCACCCAAAAAGATATTTTCAGCCACCGTGAGGTCGTTTGCAATGCTGAGCTCCTGGTGGATGACAAAGATGCCCTTGTCCAGCGCGTCGCGGGGGCCTTTGAAGTCCAGCGTTTCCCCCTCCAGCACCACATGCCCCTCGGTGGGGGTGTATACCCCGGAGAGGATTTTGATGAGGGTGGACTTACCCGCACCGTTCTCCCCAATGAGGGCGTGCACCTCGCCGGGGAAGAAGTCCAGCGTCACATCGGTGAGCGCCTTCACACCCGGAAACAATTTGCTGATATTCACCGCTTGTAAACAAGGTTCCATTTCCACAACTCCTCGTCTTGCTATCGCTGGCCTTTGGCAACACCGGTTTTCCTTTGGCGGGGCTTCCCCCTCATACCCCGTGGCACGCGCCATGGCCCACGCCACCGGGTATGGAGGGGAGAGGCCGCACGGGGCGGCCCCTTCCCTTCTGCACTCTGCCCGAGCAGGCGATTGCCTGGCTCGGGCAGAGCTCGCTCTGGTTCTGTTCTGCTTCTGCTTAGGCGGCTTCCGCGTTGGAGGCGTCCACCAGGTAGGGGGCAATCAGAATCACTTCTTCATCCACCTTACCGTCGGTGAGGAATTTCACCATCTGCTCGGAAATCTGGTAGCCAATCTGGTAGGGGTCCTGGGCCACGTCGGCCACCCACACCTTGCCGTTTTCGGGGTCCAGAATGGCCTCGTGGGCCTCAGGGTTCGCGTCAAAGCCAATCATCACGGTGCTGGCGCCCGCAGCCTTGATGGCAGCCATGGCGCCGATGCAGGCGGGGTCGCCCACGGTGAAGATGACGGCCATGTCGGGGTAGGAGGTCAGCGCGTCGCTCATCAGGTTCTGGGCGATGTCGGCCTGGCCCTGGTAGTTGCCAATGTTGACGATGTTCAGGTTGTATTTGTCCTTGTTGGCCTCCATCACGCTCATCCAGCCGGCTTCACGGTCGATGCAGCTCTGGGGCTCGGGGTAGCCAATCACGCCCACGGTGGCGCCATCGGTCAGGCCCAGGGCGTCCAGCTGGGCAATGGTGGCCTCGCCGCCCACTACGCCGCCCTGGTAGTTGTCGGTGCCCACAAAGCATTTGATGACGTCGGTCAGCTCGGTGGTGCAGTCAAAGGTGAACATGGGCACGCCCTCGGCGTCGGCGGCCTCAATGGCCTGGGTGACGCCGGCCGGCTCGTTGCAGGCCAGGGAGATGGCGTCGCAGCCGTCCACCACCAGGGTCTCAATACGCTCGGAAGCGATGGCACCCTGCAGGTCGCTCTCCAGAACCACGGCCTCGAAGCCCATCTCCGCGGCGGCGGCATTGATGCCCTCCTCAATGGCCAGGTAGAAGGCATGCTCGCGGCTGCCCAGGATGAAGCCCAGCTTCAGGCCGGCGGCGGAAGCGCCACCGGCGGCAGAGGATGCCTCGCTGGAGGCGGAAGCCGCACTGGAAGCGGCAGGGGCGGCGCTGGGCGCCGGCGCACTGCTGGAAGCGGCGCCACCGCAGGCAGCCAGAGCCAAAACCAGCATGAGGCTGAGGGACAAAGCAATCACTTTTTTCATTTTCTCTTTTTTCCTCCTAAAATAATAGTGTGAGATGTATGTTTTAAGCAGCGGCCTCGCCGCCGCCTAACCCCTTTTTTGCGGCCCGCCAAAGGCGAGACGCTCATTTTTGTTTCGTTTTTGCTTGCGTGTTGTTTCTAATTTGTTTGTTTGCTTTCGTTTTCGACGTAATAATAGCATGCCCCTGGGGTGCTGTCAATAAAATCACCCAATTCGTAACACTATTTGGTGGCTCTGCCAAAATACGCCAATGTTTTTGTGGCAGTTTGACCATTCGCTTTCGTTTTTGTTTGTCTCCGGCGGCCACTTTCTCCGCTTCCCGCCCTGCCCCGGGCTCTGGGAGAAGGGCACAAAATACCGGCGGCAGGGGTGCTGCCGCCGGGGAGCCAGAGCTCTATATGGTATGGCGAAAGCCTACAGAGAGGCCAAAACCCCCTCAAAAATCAGCTTGCCCACCACCGAGCCGCCGTCCAGCATGCCGATGCTTTTATCGCCATAGTAGGCGGCACGCCCGTGTACAGAGCGCATGTTTTTGGTGTTCTCGCTGCCTGTGGCGGCAGCCTGGGCCGCTGCCGCAAAGGCGGCCTTGCTGTCGCCCGCGGCGGCCTTCTCCTTCAGCGCCTCAATGGCCGGGTGCAGGGCGTCCAGAATGGTCTTCTCGCCGGGCTTGCTCTTGGCCTTCTCCATGATGGCCACCAGGCCCGCGTCCATGGCCGCCGCTAGCTCGCTTAGGTCGGCCTCGGTTTTGCCCTTCAGGGCCTTGGCCATCCCCATCATGCCAATGGAGGTGATGGTGCCCAGGGAGGAGGGCGCCGATTCATTAAAAATCCCGCTGCATTTCATCATCAGCTTGCCAAGGTCGGTCTCGTCGGCGGTGGCCAGCCAGGCGGACACGGCGGCATAGCCGCCGCTCATGCTGATGCCGAGGTCACCGTCGCCGTTTTGGGCGTCCAGCTCCACCAGATAGTCCTTGTTTTGGGCCATCACCTCACTGATGGAAGCGACGGCTTTTTTCAGGCTTTCCGCATTCATGTTGTTTCCTCCGCTAT
>CAYRFC010000001.1:0-19123 GCA_964423365.1 uncultured Oscillospiraceae bacterium | reverse complement strand
GGCGGGGAAACTGTGTTCTTTTACTTATTTGCGTTCGTATAAAACGGCGTGCAGGCCGGGGCGCGCAGCAGCTCCTTCAGCTCGGCATCCAGCTTCAAAATGGTGGCCGACATGCCCGCCATCTCCATGGAGGTGGCAAACTCACCAATGTGCGGCATGGTGACCGACACGCCTTTTTCCTCCAGCATCCGGTGCAGGCAGCCAAATACAATCAGCTGCTCCTCCAGCGGGGTGCCGCCCAGGCCGTTCACCATCACCGCAACCTCGTCGCCCTTTTCCAGCGGCATATCAGTGGTAATTTTGTCCAGCATCATGGCGGCAATCTCCTCGGCACTCATCATTTTGGAGACCTCAATGCCCGGCTCGCCGTGGATGCCCATGCCGATTTCAATCTCATCTTCCCCGATGGAGAAGGTGGGCTTGCCCACCTCGGGCACAATGCAGGGCGAGAGGGCCACCCCCATGGTGCGGGTGTTGTCCAGGGCCTTCTGGGCCACGGCGGTCACCTCGGCCAGGTTCATACCCTTCTCGGCGGCGGCACCCGCTATTTTGTAGGCAAATACAATGCCCGCCACCCCGCGGCGCTTGTCGGCGGTCTCCCTGGGGCTGCTGGCCACATCGTCCCGGCCCAGGGCGGTGGTGGTCTCTATATCGTCAAATTCCACCATCTCACGGGCCATTTCAAAGTTCATCACGTCGCCGCCATAGTTGCCAAACAGGCAGAGCACCCCACTGCCCGCGTCGCAGGCGCGAATCATATCGGCCATTTTCTGGGAGGAGGGGGAGGCAAAAACATTGCCCATGGCGCAGCCGTCCAGCATGCCCTGGCCCACATAACCCAGGAACAGGGGCAGGTGGCCGCTGCCCCCCGCCGTAACAATGCCCACCTTGCCCTCTTTTTTGGGGTAGGCACTCAGTAGAATCCGCTTGTCGCCGTCCAAAAGACGCACCTTGTCGCCATAGGCGCGGAGGATTCCCTCCATGGTGTCCTCCACAAAATTGGCCGGGTCGTTCAAAATTTTACGCATGCTCATTTTTTCTCCTGCCTTTCACATGAAATAGGGAATGGATACTATCCTGGAGGCCCCGTGCAGGCTAGCCTGTTTGCACCAGCTCGGTGCTGCTCTGGTAGGGCTTCGGGTCAATATCTGCGGGCAGACGGTCGGTGATGAGGAAATCCACCTGGCCGCTGAAGGGGGCAAAGCGCCCCATGTAGCACTCACCAAACTTGGTGTGGTCGGCCAGCACAAAGGTGTGCTTGGCGGCCACAATCATGGCGGCCTTCACATCGGCGTCGTCCATGGTGGGCACCGAGTAGCCAAAGGAAGGGTCGATGCCGTTGGTGCCCAAAAAGCACTTGTCCACGCGTATGCCCGCCAGCATATTCCGGGTGATGACCCCGGTGGAGTAATCCATGCCATACTCCACGTCCCCACCGGTATGCACCACCTTCACGCCGTTTTTGCCGCTCAGCATTCCCACCATGGTAAAACTGTTGGTGATGACGGTGAGGTTTTGGCAGGGGCCCTGGGCAATGCAGAGGGCCAGCTCGGTCACAGTGGTGGAGGAATCCAGCAGAATGGCGTCATTTTCCCGCACATAGCTGTAGGCCTTGCGGGCGATGCGCTGCTTTTCCTCCTGGCAAATCACCATCAGCTGGCTGCGGGTGAGGGGCTTGCTGGCCGGGCTGGGCAGGGTGGCCCCCCCATGGATGCGCCGCACCAGCTTTTTTTGCTGCAGCTCCTCCAAATCCCGGCGGATGGTGGCCTCTGTGGCGGAAAAATCCCGGCTCAGCTCGTTCACCTTCACCACCATATCCCCGTTCAGCCGTTCTAAAATCCGGGTTTTTCTCTCCTCTGCCAGCATTCTCCGCCCTCCCCTCGGCCTGCTCTTTTCCTGTTCATTGTAGTACACCTTGGCCTTTGGCACAATCGTTATTTTTGTTTTTTATCGTTTTTTTACATTTTCGATAATTTTTACGATTATCTTTGTTCGTTTTCACCAAAGCACAAAAAGGCCCCGCACCGGCGGCAACCGGCACAGGGCCAAAAGGCTCCGGTTCTTCACTTTCCACTTTTCACTTTCCCTTTTCCACTGGTTTTGCCCTTCCGCCACTGGTAGAAAAGCAGCGGCAGGCCTGTGAACACCGCCACGCCCCCCAGAATTAGGAAGGGATAGGGCAGGCGCAGGCCCTTTTCCAGGGTGGCCGGGGGAATGAGGCTGGCCCCAAACACCACCGCCATGCCCAGAAAGCCCATCACGGTAAAAATAAGGGCGCCCGGCTTGCCCCCCGGCATGCGAAAGGCCCTGTTTTCCCCATTTCGCCTGCGGTAGCGCAGCCCGGCTATGAGGATGAGCACATAGACAATGACATACAGGGCCACCGCCATGGTCAGAATGGCGTCGAACACGCTGTTGGTGCCCGGCACAAACACAAATACCAGGGCGATGGCCGTTACCAGCCCGGCCTGCACCAGCAGCAGGGGCACGGGCAGGTCACGCCTGTTGGTTTTGGCAAACACCGCGGGCAGAATACCCTCCCGTGCGTTGTGCAGGAGGCTGCGCGAGGGGCCGGAAATCCAGGCCGAAAGCTCGGTGATGCAGGAGAGGGCAATCATGGCGGCCACCACGGTGGTCATCCAGGGCACGCCGAAGGCCTTGAACAGCACGGCGAACACCTGGGCGGGGTCGGCCAGCTGAATGGTGCCACGGGGCAGGATATTGAACACCAAGAGCCCCGCATAGCTGAACAGCACCGCCACCAGCAGGGTGGAGAGGAGGAGGGCCCGGGGGTAGCTTTTTCCCGGCTGGCGAATGCGGTTTGCATAGTTGGCCGCCTGCTCCATGCCCGCGAAAAGGAAGATGACACCCGAGAGGTCGCCCAGGGTTTGGAGGTGGGTGAAATTCGGGCTGAGGTCCGAAAGGCCAAGCCGGGCCACGGCGGCGCCGTCTTTGGTGAACAGGTACACCGTGCCCAGCACCAGCAGCAGCAGCAGCGGCACCGCCAGGCCAACAATCATACCCCAGGTGGAGATGGCCGTGATGGGCACCCCCTTGATGATGAGCAGGGTGATGAGCCAGAACAGCGCAATGACCACAAGACCAATGAAGACATTGTTGGTGAGCAGGTGCTTTTGGCCCGAAATGGTGGTCAGCATGTCGGCAAAGGCCGCGCCCACCGTCACCATGCCAAAGCACATTTGAATCCACACCAGAAAAGCCGCCACAAAACCCCAGCGGGGCGACACCGCCTTGGAAATCCACACCGTCAGGCCGCCGTCCTTGGGCATGGCGGTGGCCAGCTCGGCCGAGACAAAGGACACCGGCAGCACAAACATCACCACGGCAAACAGCATGTAGAACACGGCTTGCCAGCCCGCATAGGCAATGTTGGGGATGCGCCGGATGGACGCAAAAAAGGCTGTGGTGAGAAAGATGAGCTGCCAAAAGGAAATCAGCTTTGCCCCACCAGGCTTCACGTTCTGTGCCATGGCCGCGGCCGCCTCGCCGCCCTGCTGCACCAAGCGCTTCATCTCGTTTCCTCCCTGTCTTTGCTGTAGAAAAGCCAGCCCATACAGCCCCATGACCGCCAGCCAATTCGAACCTTTGTACCATAAACCAAGCGAAAATGGAATGCAAAAAATGGCGCTTTTCAAAATTTCATCCCTGTTTCTCCCGCGTTGCAAAGGCGCTCTGCCCCGGGCGGTATACATCGCTTTGCCGGCCCGCCGGCTACGCACAAAAAAAGTGTGGGCGCCAAGGCCGCGGGCATCCCCTCCCCACAAAACCGGGCCGCCGGGGCCCATAGCCGTTTGGCCGGGCCGCCTTCCCCTCTTTTTGCCCCCTTGTTCCGGTTGACAAAATACGCTTTCCCCCATACACTTATGGTAAAGAAAAGAAGCGTTGCCGCAAGCAGTTTTCACTATGTCGTTTTAAACACATTCTATGCATGTATTCATATAGTTTGTTTTTTTCTAATGAATTTTCCATTTCCTGAGACAGACCGCCATGATTTATTCGATATTTCATTTTATTTTTTCTTTTCCCATTTTTTTACTTCGTTATCACTCACTTTTTGACGGCAGAAACACCCCGCTTTTTTGGCCCGCCTCGCCCCAAAGAAAGAGCCAGCTTTAGGGGCGGCGGTGTGTTCTTCTGCCCGCCCCGGTATTATTTTAACCGCCACACCCGCCGTATTTTTACCGGCCACTCTCCCCGCCGCCATACCCCACGTTGAAGGAAAGGAGGTTGTCACCATGCTGGATTTGGAACGCAATACCCTGCGCCCAGCGGCGACCCTCTTTGAAACCTTGCAGGCAGAGCTTGCCGAGGAGGCAGGCCCGGAGGGGGAGAAGGAGCAGGAATATTTTGATGAGACGCTGGACAGCGAGGCTTTGCCCGAGGTGCCCACCACCACCCCCTCCGACCTGATGCCCATTGGACGGAACGAATTGCACGAGCTGCGCCAGCTTTCCCTGGGGCAGCCCCTGCCCGGGGAGAGGGAGCCGGTTTTATACAGCAGCTTCACCCTGGACGGCGAGGAGCCCAGCTTTGAACAGAAGGCCTTTTTGCTGAGCCAGCAAAAAAAGGCCCACTCACGGCTGCAAATGCTGGCCGCGAACCCCGAGGGCGACCTGGACTGGGAGGTGGTGGTCAGCATCCAGGCCAGCGGCATGGAGGGCTGGGCCTTCCTCTACCCACCTCACAACAACGCCCCCGCCCCCACGCTGGTGGGCCTGCTGAACCGCCTAAAGCAGCAAAATATACAGTATGGAGTGGATTTACAGCAGCTCACCCAAATTCTGGCCGAGCACCAATATTTAAAATTGCTGGTGGTGGCAAAGGGCTTTCCCCCGGTGGATGGCGTCAACGGGCGAATTATTGACCACATCCCGCGCGAAAAGCCCGACGAGCTGTTCTCTGAGCAGGAAGACGTGGTGGACTTCAAAAACCTATGCAATTTCCGGCAAATTTCCGCCGGTGACATGATTTGTGAGATTGTACCCCCCGTGCCGCACCAGGAGGGCATTGCCGTGAACGGCAAGCCGCTGAAGGCCCGGCCCGGCCGCAAGGTGGTCATCCCCAAGGGAAAAAACACCCAGCTAAACGAGGAGGAAAGCGTTCTGACCGCCAGCGTGGACGGGCAAATCTACTTCCAGAGCGGCCTGTTCCATGTCACGCAGATGACCACCATCCAGCAAAATGTGGATGTCTCCACCGGGAATGTGGACGTGATAGGGGATGTGGTTATCTATGGAGACGTGTTGGGCGGCTTCTCTGTGAAGGCCACCGGGGATATTTCCGTGTACGGCAGCGTGGAGGACTCGGTGCTGGTGGCGGGCGGCAGCATCCGCATTCAGCAGGGCATGAACGGCAACGGCACCGGCTCGCTGCGGGCGCGGGAAAACATCTACTCCAAATTTCTGGAAAACTGCAACGCCTGGGCCGGGCTCTCGGTCAAGGCAGAAAGCATCATCAACTGCAATATATCCAGCAACGGCAAGGTGCAGGCACTCTCTGGCAAGGGCATCATTGTGGGGGGCACCATCACGGCCTGCCTCAGTGTGGAATCCATCTCCATAGGCAACATGGCCCAGAACAACACCAAGGTAACCCTGGGCACCACAGCGGAATTTCTGCAGGATAAAACCATGATGGAGAACAGCTTCCAGGCCGTGAAGCAGGAGATAGAGGAGCTGAACAAGAACATCGCGTTTATGGCGCGCGCCACCAACCCCGCGCCCCAATACCAGGAGCTGTTTAACGCGCTGAAGCTGAAACGCTCTACCCTGGAGGCGCGCAGCAAGATGCTGGAGGGAAAGCTGCAGCAGATGACCCAGCAGCAAAGCGATTTTAGCAAGTGTTATATCCGGTGCCGGGAGGTGCACCCCGTCACCCACATCACCATTGGCGGCATACAAAAAATCGTCAAGACCAACATGGAGCTCTGCTATTTTCACCTCGGGCCGAATGGCATCGAAGCGAAGCCCGGCGGCGCCGCCGCCTGCTCTGTTCGGCCAAACCCCAGCGGGGCAGACGCCGCCTTCGATTTTGCCTAGAGGGCGTCGACACAAGTTCAGCGCAACAGGAAAGCCCTTTCGCAGGGGAAAACAAAAAAGGCCGCCGGCTTTCGCCGATGGCCTTTTTGCTTTTCCCCTGCCTTGCCCTACAGCTCCGGCAGGCTGGCTGCGGCCACGCTCTGCCCCACCCGGCGGCTCTTTTCGTCGGGGATGCCGGGCACAAAGCGGCACTCCGGGTATTCCTCGCGCAGCACCCGCTTTGCCTCCTCCAGCAGCAGGTCGCCCCCACGGCCACTGGTCACACGGCCCATCAGCAGCACGTGGCGAATTTCATAGAACATATGGTACAGCCCCAGCGTATGCCCCAGGCACACCCCCAGGCTGCGGAAGATGTCCAGCGCGGTCTCCTCGCCGTTCTGCACCCTCTCCTGCAGCTCCTTCAGCCGCTCGGCCTGGGTGGCGCCCTGCAGGGCCAGCCCCGCATAGCCCGCCAGCTTCACCGCGCCGTCCTGGCTGAAATACTTCACCCCGCAGCCGATATCCCCGCTCCACTCGTCCTGCATGGCCTCGGGGCTTGCGTCCACCGGGGCAAAGGCCAGCTCGTTCAGCCAGCCGGTGATGCTGCCCTTCACGTCCACATAGCCGGCGGCCTCGCTGGTGCCCATGGCAATGCCCAGCACCCCGCCGTCGTCCAAATCCATGGCCCCGGCAAGAGCCGTCACGTCGCCGTCGTTGGCCACCACCACCGGCACCTCGCCCAGCTCTTTGGCGGCGCGCAGGTAGATGTCCTCCACCTTTTCCCGAAAGTCCTTCTCCCCCACCTTGATGAACAGGGAGGCCACCTTGCAGCGGTTGTCGATGTAGACCCCGGCGCTGGACACCCCGATGGCGTCCACCCGGGGCATCTTGGAGGCGGCGGTGCGGAAGGCCTGCACAATGCCGGCAAAGTGGTAGTCCGGGTCGCTGTTTTCCTTGGGGTGCCACACCACCTCCTCGGAGTAGACGCTCTCGCCGTCCACCACCGCGCTGACCTTCCTGTCGGAGCCGCCCGCGTCAAAGCCGATGCGGCAGCCGCCGAGATGGCGCCCGAGAGCCGCCCCACCCTCGCGCGGGGCCGGGCGGGCACTATAGGGCAGTACCGCTGTCTCAAAGGGCTGGCCGTACACCCGCTGCATAAAATCTCTATCAAACTGGCGGGGGCCGCCGGGGGCGAACATTTCTGCCACCCTCTGCCCCAGCGTTTCGTCTCCGCAGAGCAGCACCCGGAAGCCCCCCCGGCTGTACAGCAAAAATTTCACCAGCCGCTGCAAATAGTAGAGGTCGGCCTCCTGCCTATCCGGCTGGGCACATACCCGGGTCTCATACACCGAAATCAAGCCGTTCTCCCGCTCCACCGCCACGGCAAAGGGCTGCCGCGCCTGCCTCTGGTGCTCTTTGATAAACGCCGCCAGCGGGATATAGCCCCCGTCCAGCTTTGGCCGGTTCTTCACCTCAAATTCCAGGCCCGCAAACCGCATCTCGCTTCCTCCTTCTGGGTCGTGTTCTCGCCGTTTTTCGCGCAATTTTTTCTCTTGTTCCTATTGTAAGGAAAATGGGCCGCCGCGTCTTTGCACTTTATGGGCGGCGCTGTTCATTTTTGCCCTGCCGGCCCGGCGGTTCCAGTTGACGCTTCGGCCCGGCTGTGTTAGTGTTTTAGCGGGGGCAACACAGCGGTTTTGCCCCCAACGCAAGCAAAATGAACGGGAGGTAGCTCTATGGATATACAAGACCTGATGAGCCGGGTGGACCACACCCTGCTTTCCCCCACCGCCACCTGGCCCGAGGTGCAAACCCTGTGCGAGGAGGCCATCGCTTACAAAACCGCCTCGGTGTGCATTCCCCCTGCCTATGTGGCCCGGGCGAGCGCGGCCTATGGCGAAAAGCTGGCCGTTTGCACCGTGATTGGCTTCCCCCTGGGCTACAGCACCACCGCCGCCAAGCTGGCGGAAACCAGGGACGCGCTGGAAAATGGCGCCGACGAGGTGGACATGGTGGTGAACCTGGGCGACGTGAAAAACGGCGATTTTGACAAGGTGACCGCCGAGATTGCCGCGCTGAAGCAGGCCGCGGGCAGCCGGGTTCTGAAGGTCATCATCGAGACCTGCTACCTGACCGAGGAGGAGAAGATTCGCCTTTGCGGCTGTGTGAGCGAGGGTGGGGCCGACTATATTAAGACCTCCACGGGTTTTGGCACAGCGGGCGCACAGCTGGCCGACATTGAGCTTTTCAAGCGGCATCTGGCCCCCGGCGTGAAGATAAAAGCCTCGGGGGGCATCCGCAGCCGGGAGGATTTCGAGACCTTCTACAACGCGGGCTGCCAGCGCATCGGCGCCTCGGCCGCCATCAAGGCCTTTGGCGGTGGCAACACCGGCGGAGAAAGCAGCTACTAGAGCAAAACGGCAAAAGCTATATGGAAGAACCCCACCCCCGCCCTTTGTCAATGCAAATGGGCAGGGGTGGGGCTTTATCGTACACAAGCCATAGGGGTGCGGTGCGCCTCCCGGCGATGAAATAGCAGGGATTGTGCCTAGCCCTTCGCGGCCGCCTTTGCCAGGCGCTGCCGCTTGCGGCGGGGCGCCTTTTGGGCCAGCCAGTGCACCGTGTCGGCCAGGGTATCAAAGATATCACGGGGCCAAAAATCCAGCTCGCGGCTGGCCTTCTGGTGAGAAAAAGCCGCATGGCTACGCAGGGTATACAGGGAATACTTGGTTACCAGCGGGGCCTTGCCCTTGCGCAGGGCCGCCTTTTCCATGGCGGGGGCCGCCGCCTGGGCCATCCAGCCGGGCAGCATCATGTAGGGGCGCTTTTTTCCTGTAATTTGAGACAGCATATCAAAAATTTCGGCAATGCGGTAATACCGGCCCGAGAGGATGTAGGGCTCGCCCACCCGGCCCTTGTCCACCGCCTTGATGCAGGCGGCCGCCACGTCCCGCACGTCCACCAGGTCGTAGCCGCCCTGCGGGCAAACCCGCAGCTTGCCGCTCACAAAATTTTTCACGGCCTCCACCAGGTTGTTGTTGCCGCCGTCCATGGGGCCCAAAATGCCCGAGGGATGCAGCAGCACGGCGGGCAGGCCGCTCTGCTGGGCGGCCTCCAGCACAAAGGCGGCGGCCTCGGCCTTGGTTTTTGCATAGCCGCCCTCCACCGCGCCGGTGGAAAACTGCTTTGTCTCGTAAATCAGGCGGTTTTGCTTTGGCTCGGCAATGGCGTGCACCGAGCTGACATAGATAAAGCGGTAGACCCTGTACCGCAGGGCCAGCGCCACCAGGTTTTTGGTGCCGCACACATTCACCTGGTAGGCGCGGGGCGTCACCTTGGAGGTGATGTCGATGACAGCGGCGGTGTGAATGACCACCAGCTCCCGGCCCTCCAGCCCCTCGAACAGGGGCTCTATGCTGGCCATGTCACAGATATCACCCCAATACTGCGTTAAATTCTGGTTGCCCTGCCCCAGCGGCATGCTTTCCCCACGCAGCAAAAAAGCCCGCACCTGCTGGCCTTCAGCCAGCAATTGCCGCACAATATGCCTCCCCAGATGCCCATTTGCCCCCGTTACAAGGTAGGTTCTTTCCATCTGGCTCATCTCCATTTTTTGTCAGCCGGGCCCTCGCCCGCCATGACAGTGTGTTGATTAACTTTCCTCTGTGTTCTATAATAAACCATAGTGGTGAAAATTCAATGAACAGATGCCGGGGCTTTGGCCGATTTTCAACACCCCGCGTCCATCTGTTCAACAACAGGCATAAAGGGGGAAACTGTTATGAGCGGCAGAGAGGACCAGCGCGCCAAGCTCACCCGCCTGCTTTTGCAAAATGCCATGCTGGCCCTGCTGCGGCAGAAGCCCATACAGGCGCTTACCGTGAAGGAGCTGTGCGAGCAGGCCGGGGTGAACCGCGGCACCTTCTACCTGCACTACCTGGATATATACGATTTGCTGGAGAAAATGGAGGACGCACTGCTGGCCGAGCTGCGGGAGCTGCTGGCGGGGGCCTCGGTGCTGGGGCCGCCCAGCCAGTCCTCCGGCAGCTTCATTCCGGCCCTGTTCCGCCTGTTTGAAAAGAACCGGGAGATGTGCGCCATTCTGCTGGGGGAGCACGGGGACAAAAATTTTGTGCAGAAAATCATCGGCATGGGGCAGGAAAAAACCCTGCTGGAATATGCCCGGGTGTTCCCCGGCGCCACCCCACGGGAGACCGGCCTGTTTTATATCTTTGTGGCCAATGGTTTTCTAGCCTTGCTGCAGCAGGGCTTTCGGGAGAATATCCCCCTGGACGAGCTGGCCGCCCAGGCCGAAAAGCTGGTCTCGGCCTCGGTGGGTTTTTTCACCGCCGGCTAGTGCTTCTGCCCGCTGCGCGCATAGTAAAACATATATTGCTGCATCACCCCCGCAAAGCCGGGGTAGCGGCGCTGCGGAAAGTGCCCCTTGTACTGGCTGTTCACCACCCGCTCTATCCACACATCCACCGGGAAGGCCTCGATGCGGTGATAGCCGAACAGGGCCACACAGTTGGCCACCTTCACCCCCACCCCGGGCACGCTGCGCAGCGCTTCCAGCAGGGCTGGGTAGGGGGCCGCTTGCAGCGCCTGCAAATCCAGCCTGCCTTCGGCCACCAGCCGGGCCGCTGCCTGCACATAGGGCGCGCGGTAGCCCAGCGAGCAGCCCCGCAGGCCCTCGCAGCTCTGCCCCGCCAGCGCCTGGGGGCTGGGAAAGGCATACAGGGGGCCCGCGGGGCCCTGCCCCAAAGGCTGGCCGTAGCAGGCACACAGCTTCTCCACCGACTGGCGGATGGCCGGGATGCTGCGCCGCTGGGAGAGAATGAAGGTGATGAGCATCTCAAAGGCGTCCTGCCGCAGAATACGGATGCCCCGGCCATAGGCCGCCGCCTGGGTGAGGTAGACGTCTTTTTCCGGAATGGCGGCGCGGAAGGCCGCATAGTCGGTGTCCAAATCAAAATAGCCCTGCCAGAAGCCCGCAAATTCCGCCGCCGTGCAGGCGAAGGAGACCGCCCCGCCCGGGGCCTGCACCGCCAGCAGATGCCGCCCCCCGGCCAGCAGGCTGAAGCGCCCCCCGCCCAGCGGCGTGAGGCGGAAGCACTGGCCGCTATCGGCTATTTTTTGCAGGTCAAAATCCGGCAACATCAGATGATACATCGCAGCTCCTTGCCAGAAGCCCCAGCCTATGCGGCTGGGGCTTCTGCTATTAACAATCTTCCAGGTGGGCGGCGGTATACTGTGCGCGCTCCCCGCCTATCAGCTTTGGGCGGTGGGTGAGGGCGGTGACATGCGCCCCGCCTATTTCCTTTATGGAGGGCCGGAAGGGGATTTGCACGTGGCGCACATGCATGCCCACCGAGGTATCCCCAATGTCCAGCCCCGCGTCGGCCACAATATGCTCCAGCAGCACCGGGTCTTTGGCGTTTTGATAGGCCGCCACAGCACAGGCGCCTCCCGCATGCAGCGCGGGCACCGCCGACACCACCGTGAAGCCGTATTGCTCCGCTAGGGCCCGCTCGGCCACCAGGGCGCGGTTCAAATGCTCGCAGCATTGCACGGCCAGAAAAGCGCCCCTCTCCCGCAGCAGCGGCAGCAGGGTCTCCACCACTGCACGCCCAGTTTCGGCGCTGCTGCCCTTGCCAATGCGGGCGCCGCAAATTTCACTGCTGCTGCAGCCCAGCACCAGAATTTTTCCCCTCATATCAAACGCGTCAAGCAGCTCTGTGGCCACCTGGCCCACCTGCCGCCGCAGCTCCTGCAAATCCATGGCTCTCTCCTTTTGCCCTGATGGCCCGGCCTATTGGCCTGTATACTCTTTCATTTGATTGACTATAGCAGCCAGGGGTATTTCGCCTCCCCGGCTACTCGTCCTTCACCCATTCCAGCCGGAACACCACCGGGCGCTCGGCGTCTGGGCAGCAGGAATAGCTCACGCCCTCCTGCTCGTCCCAGGGGTGGCGGCCCCCCAGCTCCAGCACCCGCAGGGTGGGCCACAGGCTGTGGAAGGCCGAGGCGCAGAAGTTGGCCGGGCAACGCTCGAAGTCAAACAAAAACTCCTGTCCCTCTTTCAGGCAGCCACAGGGCACCCCGTCGTGCCTGCCGGGCGGGGTGCTCTCCACCACTATTTTAATTTTCCGCGGATGCGTATGGTCAAACATGGCTTTTCCTCCTCTCGTGCCTCTCTGCTCTTGTATACCCGGCCACGGCCGGGCCAAGCTGCCGCTTATTGCCTTTCATTCTAGCATATTGGAAAAAAATTCGCAATCTTGGCACCATTTTATCATCGTATTCACATATGTTTTTTAAAAAAACTTTAAAGTTCACAAAAATAGTATAATTTATTCTTGACTTCGCCGGACGGGGATGCTAGAATGGGTGCTAGAAAGCAAGGGTTAGCAAATACTAACCTATGGCAAACCCGTTCTACCCCGTTTACTTTTTACATTTGAAGGAGGATTTTATTATGTCGTTGATCAACAAGGAAATTGCCGATTTTAAAGTGGAAGCCTATGTGGGCGGTGACTTCAAAACCGTGACCAAGCAGGATGTGCTGGGCAAGTGGAGCGTCTTCTTTTTCTACCCCGCCGACTTTACCTTTGTGTGCCCCACCGAGCTGGAGGACCTGGCGAACAAATACGAGGACTTCAAAAAGGTGGGCTGCGAAATTTACAGCGTTTCCTGTGATACCCACTTCGTGCACAAGGCCTGGCACGACACCTCTAAGGCCGTGAAGAAGATTGAGTACCCCATGCTGGGCGACCCCACCGGCGCCCTGGCCCGGGATTTTGACGTGCTGATTGAGGATGCGGGCCTGGCCGAGCGCGGCAGCTTTATTGTGAACCCCGAGGGCAAAATTGTGGCCTACGAGGTGCTGGCGGGCAATGTGGGCCGCAACGCCGACGAGCTCTTCCGCCGGGTGCAGGCCAGCCAGTTTGTGGCCGAGCACGGCGACCAGGTGTGCCCCGCCAAGTGGCAGCCCGGCGCCGAGACCCTGAAGCCCAGCCTGGATTTGGTGGGCATGCTGTAAACCGCAAAAGCGATGCATCCCCGCTTCTTCAAAAGAGGCGGGGATTTCAAACTTCTGGAGGAACACCGTATGACGGACGAGAACAAAAACCTGTACGACCTGGTGGTGGTGGGCGGCGGCCCCGCGGGGCTGTCGGCGGCCATCTACATGGCCCGTGCGCGCTACCGCGTGCTGGTGGTGGAAAAAGAGAAAATGGGCGGGCAAATCACCATCACCTCTGAAATTGTGAACTACCCCGGCGTGGCCCTTACCAGCGGCAAGGCCCTTACCGAGGAGATGCGCCTGCAGGCCGAGGCCTTTGGCGCGGAGTTTGCCATGGCCGAGGTGATAGGCATGGAGCTGGAGGGGGATATCAAAACCCTGCACACCACGGCGGGTGATTTCCGCGCCCTGGGGGTGGTGCTGGCCCTGGGGGCCAACCCCCGCAAGCTGGGCTTTAAAGGGGAAAAGGAGTACCAGGGCCGGGGGGTGGCCTACTGCGCCACCTGCGACGGAGAGTTCTTCACCGGGATGGACGTCTTTGTCATCGGCGGGGGCTTTGCCGCCGTGGAGGAGGGCATCTTCCTCACCAAATATGCCCGCAAGCTGCGCATGATTGTGCGCGGGGATGACTTCACCTGCGCCAAAACCGTGGCCGATGAGGTGAAAAACCACCCGCAGATTGAGGTGCATTTCAACACCGAGATTACCGAGGTGAAGGGCGACGGCGTGCTGAACTACGCCCACTTCAAAAACAGCAAAACCGGCGAGGAATGGAGCTACACCCCCGAGGACGGCAAGGGCTTCGGCGTGTTTGTGTTTGCGGGCTATGTGCCCAACACCGCCTGGCTGCCCGCCTCCGTAGAGAAAAACGAGCAGGGCTATATCCTCACCGACCAAAACCAGAAGACCAACCTAAACGGTGTGTATGCCGCGGGCGACGTATGCGTGAAAAACCTGCGCCAGGTGGTGACGGCGGTGGCCGACGGGGCCGTGGCCGCCACCTCTTTGGAAAAGCAGGTGGCCGAGCTGCACCAAAAGCTGCAAATTCCCGAGCTTGGCACCGCCGGGGCCGACCTGGCGCGCCTGCACAAGAAGCCCGCCCCGGCGGCGGCAAACGACGGCGACAGCGGCTTTTTGGGTGCCCAGGTGCGCGCCCAGTTGGCCGACGTCTTCTCCCGCTTTGAAAGCCCCGTTATATTGCGGGCCTGGCTGGACGAGAGCGCCCTCTCGGGCGAGATGAGCGGCTTTTTGAGCGAGGTGGAAACCCTGAGCGAGCATATCCGGGTGGAGACCGCCAGCGGCGAGCCCGGAGACCGGCTGCTGCCCTCCATTGAAATCTGCCGCGAAAACGGCGAGAGCAGCGGTATCCAGTTCCACGGGGTGCCGGGCGGGCATGAAATCAACTCCTTCGTCATTGCCATGTACAATGTGGCCGGCCCCGGCCAGGCGGTGGACGAGGCCGTGAGGGCCCGGATTCAGGGCATCGAGAAGGACTTGGAGGTGCAGGTGATGGTCTCCCTCTCCTGCACCATGTGCCCCGAGGTGGTGATGGCTACCCAGCGTGCCGCCTCCCTCTCGCCCCATATCCGCGCCGAGATGATAGACCTGGCGCACTACCCCGCTCTCAAGGAAAAATACAATGTGATGAGCGTGCCCTGCATGGTGGTGAACGGCAGCAAGGTGGTGTTTGGCAAAAAAAGCCTGCCCGAGGTAGCCGAGATTTTGGCCGAGGCCTAGAGGGTGTCGACACCCTTTGGCTGCCCCCCATAACCAACCAAGGGAGTTTCTTCCCTGTTCCATACCTCCGCCCGGAGACGATCTCGTCTCCGGGCATTCTTACCTGTTTTCTGGGGTTTGGCTGTGGTATACTTGAGGATACCGCCACAAGTTCAGCGCAACATCTTTACGGCACAATCCTTTTCCCGGGAGGCCAGGGGAGGGCATATGGGCTACTACAACTACCACGCCACCATCCGGCGGCTCTTGGCCGAGGGCAAGCTGACCGCCTGGTACCACACCGAAAAGCATGGCCGCATCAGCCCCGCGCTGGTGCTGGTTTTCGATGACCTGAAACACCCCCGGATGCCCCTGCGGGAATACCGCTGGGCAGAGTATCTGCCCCTGCTGCCCCCAGAAAAAGAAATAGACCCACCATAAAGGGCCGCTTGTTCTTTTGGGAAAACGGTGGTATCATGTGTTTTAGCGCCTGCCCCTGGCAGACCATCCGCATCTATTTCATCTCATACCATCGAAATATTTTTTGTGCCCCGCACCAGAGGAAAGGAGGAACCCCCATGCCAGAGCCCAAACCCGCCCGCAAAATGGGCGTACTCTCCTTCCTGTGGCGGCACAGCACCGGGGTGCGGGGCTGGTTTCTGCTGGCCGCGCTCTGTGCGCTGGTGGGCATTCTCACGGGCTTTTTGATGCCCCAGGTCATCCGCTTCACGGTGGACGGCCTGCTGGGGCAGGGCGTTTCCACCCTGCCTGCTTTTTTGCAGGCCTGGCTGCGGGGCGAGAATGTCTCGGCGGGCCTTGGCATATGCGCGGCGGCAGCAGTGGGGCTGGCCCTGTTTTCGGGCCTTGGCAACTTTGCCTCCCGCCTTTCTGTGGCCACCGGCACCGAGCGCTTCTGCCAAAACCTGCGCGGCACGCTGTTCCGCCATGTGCAGCACCAGCCCTTTAGCTGGCATGTGGCCACCAATACCGGGGACATTATCCAGCGCTGCACAGCCGATTTAGACGCCGTGCGCAACTTCATGGCCAGCCACCTGCTGGAGGTGGTGCGCACCCTGCTGCTGGTGGGGGTGGCCATTGGGCTGATGTTCAGCATGAACCACACCCTCACCTGGGTGGCGCTGGCTTTCATTCCGGTAATTGCACTGTATTCCATCATTTTCTACCAGCTGGTGGGCAACCGCTTTTTGGCCGCCGACCAGGCCGAGGGCGCCCTGACCGGGGTGGTGCAGGAAAACCTGACCGGGGTGCGGGTGGTGCGGGCCTTTGGGCGGGAACGCTTTGAGATGGAGCGCTTTGACAAGTACAACGAGCATTTTGCCGGGCTGTGGATTCGCCTGGGCAAAATTTTGGCCCCCTACTGGGGCACCAGCGACATTGCCACCGGGCTGCAAATTCTGGCCGTGGTGGTGGGCGGGGCGGTGCTGGCGGCGGGCGGCAGCATCACCCTGGGGGAATTTTTGGTGTTTGTGGCCTACAACCAAACCCTGGCCTGGCCCATCCGGGCTTTGGGGCGCACCCTCTCGGAGATGAGCAAGACCGGGGTTTCGGCCCGGCGGCTGCAGGAAATTTTGGACGCGCCCACAGAGGCCCCTGAGCCGGCGGCCAAAACCCCGCCGCTCAACACCGACATCCGCTTTGAGAAGGTGACCTTTGCCTACGGCGAGCAGCCCGTGCTGCAGGACCTCAGCTTCACCATCCCAAAGGGCAGCACCTTTGGCATCCTGGGGGCCACGGGCAGCGGCAAGTCCACCATCACCTACCTGCTGAACCGCCTCTATGACCTGCCCGGCGGCCTTGGGGAAATCTATTTTGGGGACACCGAAATTCGCCAGATAGACCGCCATTACCTGCGGCGGAATGTGGGGCTGGTGCTGCAAGAGCCCTTCCTCTTTTCCAAGACCATCGCCGAGAATATTTCCATTGCCGCCGAGATGCCCGACCGCGACAAAATGCACCACAGCGCCGGGGTGGCCGCCGTGGATGAGGCCATCCGCGCCTTTGCCCATGGCTACGAGACGGTGGTGGGCGAGCGGGGGGTTACCCTTTCGGGCGGGCAGAAGCAGCGGGTGGCCATTGCCCGCACTTTGATGCTGGACGCCCCCGTGATGATTTTTGACGACTCCATGAGCGCTGTGGACACCGACACCGACCAGAAAATTCGCGAGGCGCTGCGGCGGGAAAAGGGGCAGGCCACCGTGCTGCTCATCAGCCACCGCATCAGCACCCTGATGCAGGCCGACCAGATTTTGGTGCTGGAGGACGGCAGGATGGCCGCGCTGGGCAGCCATGCCCAGCTCATCCGCCAGCCGGGCATGTACCGCCGCATCTACGAGGCCCAGCACGCCTGTGGGGAGGAGACCTAAAAGGTCAAAACAAAGGCGCTTTTTGAAAAAAGCGCCGCAAAAACTTTAAAAAAGTAAGGACACCATCTTGACTATGGCACCGAACTAATTTAGCCATATACAAAACAACAGAAAGGGGGCAACCCATGGACGAGCAAACACCGCAAAAGGGCTTTCGGCTGGGCGTATGGAAAAAAATGGCCCCCTTCATTGCCCCCTATAAGGCCTGTCTTTTTGGCATCTTTGGGCTGATGATGGGCATTGCCCTGGTGGATGTGGCCATCCCCCTGTTTTTGCAGTGGGCGGTGGACCATTTTGTGGTGCCCGCCCAAACCCAAGGGGTGCTGCCCTTCGCACTTCTGTATCTGGCGGCCATTCTGGTGCAGGGGCTGGCGGTCATCGCCATGGGGCGGCTTTCCATGTATTTGGAGCTGAGCATGGGAAAAAACCTGAAACGCGCGGTATTTTTGCACCTGCAATCCCTCAGCCTCACCTACTACAACCAAAACCCCGTGGGCTGGATTCTGGCCCGGGTGATGAGCGACACAAACCGCATTTCCGGCGTGATTGCCTGGAGCCTGACCGACCTGTTCTGGTCTCTGTTCTATGTCGTCGGGGTCTTCATTGCCATGCTGGTGCTAAACTGGCGGCTGGCCCTGCTGGTGATTCTGGTGGTGCCGCTGGTGGCCCTGCTCACGGCCTTCTTCCAAGGGCGCTTTTTGCGGGCCCACCGCGAGATGCGCGCGGCCAACAGCCGCATCACCGGGGCCTACAACGAGGGCATCACCGGGGCAAAAACCAGCAAAACCCTGGTGATTGAGGAACGCAACTGCGAGGATTTTGGCGTTCTCACCGGCCAGATGTACCGCGCCAGCCTGCGCAGCCAGCGGCTTTCGGCGGTGTTCATCCCCATCATCACCTTTTTCTCCTCGCTGGCGGTGGCCATGGTGCTGCAGCGCGGCGGGCAGATGGTGCTGCTGCACAGCCTGGAGCTGGGGGTGCTCTCGGCCTTCATCAGCTACGCGCTGGGCATTCTGGAGCCGGTGCAGCAAATTGCACGGGTGCTCTCGGAGTTCATTGCCACCCAGGCCAACATAGAGCGGGTGAGCGGCCTTTTGGCAGAGCCTGTCACCCTGGCCGACAGCCCCGAGGTGACAGAGAAATACGGCGACGCCTTCCGGCCAAAGCCCGAAAACTGGGAGAAGATAGAGGGAGAAATTGAATTCAAGGACGTGTGGTTCCGCTACCCGGACGGCGAGGAATGGGTGCTGGAGGATTTCAGCCTGAAAATTCCCGCCGGGGCCAATGTGGCGCTGGTGGGCGAAACCGGGGCGGGCAAATCCACCCTGGTGAACCTGGCCTGCCGCTTCTATGAGCCCACCCGCGGGCAGGTGCTGATAGACGGCCGGGACTACCGGGAGCGCAGCCTTTCCTGGCTGCACAGCCAGCTGGGTTATGTGCTGCAAAACCCGCACCTGTTTTCGGGCAGTGTGCGGGAGAACATCCGCTACGGCCGGCTGGACGCGAGCGACGAGGAGGTGTATGCCGCGGCCCGCCTCGTTTCAGCCGATTTGGTGGTGGCAAAGCTGCCGGATGGCTACGACACCGACGTGGGCGAGGGCGGAGACCGCCTCTCCACCGGGGAGAAGCAGCTCATCAGCTTTGCCCGCGCCGTGCTGGCAGACCCGCCCCTCTTTGTGCTGGACGAGGCCACCAGCAGCATCGACACCGAAACCGAGGCTCTCATTCAAAATGCCATCGCCCACATTTTGCTGGGCCGCACCAGCTTTTTGGTGGCCCACCGCCTCTCCACCATCCGCCATGCCGACATCATTTTGGTGGTGGCGGGCGGCAAGATTGTGGAAAAGGGCAGCCACGCCGAGCTGATGGCCCAGAAGGGCCACTACCACCGCCTCTACACCGCCCTGCGGCTGGAGGAGGCCGAGGCCACCCAAAACCCGGCGGTGTGCGGGGAATAGGCC